>JBOHFJ010000174.1:0-10187 GCA_050699655.1 Pseudonocardiaceae bacterium | reverse complement strand
AAGCGCATCGCGCCACTGTGGCGACTACTCGCCAGCGTGGCCGAGACCCAGTGGACCGACGCGCTCGACATGGACGGCGCGCAGGTCGCGGTCACCGACTACCACCCGGACTGGTGGCCGACCGCGACCCGGCTGCTGATCCGCCGGGTCCGCCTGGACATCACCGCCGGTCAGGTCTCGACCGACCCCCGCTCCCGGCGCCGCCGCGCCCTGCACCCCGACCAGCGCGCCCTGCCCCTCGCGGCGCTGGCCGAGCTCGACGCGGTGTACGGCTACTCGTTCATCGTGACCAACCTGGACGTCTCCACCCAAGCCAAAGCCGCCGCCATCGAGCGCTGGTACCGGCACCGCACCGAGATCGAGAACATGTTCCGCGACGCCAAGCACGGTGCCGCACTGCGCCACCTCCCCTCGGGATACCCCGAGGTCAACACCGCCTGGATGTGGGGCGCGCTCCTCGCGACCAGCATCGCCGGCTGGCTACACCACCTCACCGCCACCCCCGGACCCGGCGGGCGGCTACTCGGCCACGGCGTCCGCGACGGCCAAGCCATGATCACCACCCTGCGACGCACACTGATCCGCGTACCGGCCCGCCTCATCCGTCACGCCGGTGCGCTCGACCTGCGCCTCCCACCGGGACACCACCTGCTCGAAAAGATCCTCGCCCGCCTCCGCGCACTCCCAGCAACACCCTGACCAGGCCCAACAGCCCCGAGCGCACCGGAACCCGGCCACCCGAGCCGACACTCGGGCCCTTGGTCTGCCAAAAACCCAAAACATACCCCCAAAAGATCAACAAGCCCGAGGTGAGATCAATTCGGTGCTAACTCGCGGATTCGGGTCAGAGGACATTCTCCGACCTGGGCCTTTGTCGTGGAGCGGGTGACGGGAATCGGACCCGCGTCTAGAGCTTGGGAACCCTATAGCGATGCCCTGGTCCAGGCCGTGACCTGCGGTTGGCCGCGGTCAGGGGTGACCGCAGATGACCGTGACTGACCCCCTGTTGTGGCACGCGTGTGGCATGAACCAAGATCACTCTTGCTCGCTGTCGGGGTGTTGGCGCGCCGTAGAACGGGAGGGAGGGAGCGCGACGGTAGCGACCGGCATGCCGGTGCTGGCGAGGATGGCGGGGGACACGTCTCCTTCCCGATGTGAACAGACGTTGAGCTAACGGGCCGAGGTTGCTCATTGATTTGATTTCTGTAAAAGTAGAAAGATGTCAAATCAGCGAGCGGTGTCCGTGGCGGCCGAGCCGGTGGTGTTCTGTTGCTCGCCGGTGACCCGCCGGCCCTTGTCCGCTGAGGAGGCCGTGGAGTTGGCCCGGGTGTTTAAGGCTGTGGGTGATCCGGTGCGGCTGCGGTTGCTGAGCCTGATCGCCGCGCACGCCGGTGGGGAGGCCTGCGTGTGTGACCTGACCGGGGCGTTTGATCTGTCGGGTCCGACGATTTCGCATCACCTGAAGGTGCTGCGGCAGGCTGGGCTGATCGAGGGTGAGCGGCGCGCCACGTGGATCTATTACCGGGTCCGCTCGCGGGTGCTGCGCCGGCTCTCCGACGTGCTGGTCCCGGACCCGGCCGGGGTGTCAGCGTGACGGCCACGGTAAGCAGGCGGTCGGCGGGCGTCGTGGGCCGGTTGTCCATGCTGGACCGGTTCGGCCTCGCAGTAGTCCTGGGGAAGCTTTCAACGGATTTGCCTGACCTGCGCTAACGCGGGGACGGTGTCGGTGTCTGTGATCGACACCACTACGGTTCGTCACGCCTGCTTATGGTGCGTGGGGGTGGTCTGTGTCGACGCGGATGTTCTCCGACGAGCAGTTGGAGCAGCTGCGGTCGTTCCCGGATATTGGCAAGGATGAGCTGATCCGGTACTTCACCCTAGCGAGCGCCGATGTCGCCTTCGTCGACCCTGGGCGTGGTCGAGGACTAGCGCGTCGCTGATCGTCGGGAAGTGGTCGGCATCCTCCAGGCAGAACACCCTGGCGGCGGTGTTGAAGGAATGGGGCATGCTGCGCCGCACCATCCACGCCGCAAAATATTTGTCCGATCCGGCGTACCGGCGGAAGATCGCCCGCCAGCTGAACAAGGGTGAGTCCCTGCATGCGCTGCGCCGGGACCTGCACTACGCTGACCAGGGAGCGATCACCAGGCCGCATCTGGCTGATCAGACCGAACAGGCGTGGTGTTTGACGGTGCTGGCCAACTCAGTGATCACCTGGACGACAGAGTATTACCAGCTCGCCGTGCAGCAGCTACGCGCCCAGGGCCGGGCAATCCCGGATGAGCTCCTGGCCCACATCTCCCCGGTGCACAGCGAGAACGTCAATTTCTTCGGGGTCATCAACGTGGACGTCGAGGCCGAATTCGCCAAACGCGACTCGGCGGGTTGGCGACCGCTGCGCTCGGCCGCCGCTGACCTGCGCCTGTTGCTATAGCGGACCGGTTGCCTGACTGGTGGCCACCAAACGTGCGCCGATTGGAGATCACGATCAGTGATTGGCCAGCGCGCCGACGGGCGTTCGCAACGGGATCCCTAGCTGAAACGGACCGACGGCTCGGCAAGTTGTCGGTAGTGGCGGGCAGACTCCCACTACCAGGCATGGCCCGACGATCAGTGGGCCGGTCGGTCTCGAGAGGAGATAACCATGCACACAAAGATCATTGTCATCACGCTGGCTGTGGACGATCTCGATCGATCGGTCGCCTTCTACCGTGACGGCCTGGGCTGGCACACCGAGGGCATCGTCGCGCAGGAGCTCCATGACGAGGTCACCGGCGCTGACGGGACGATCGCCTTTTTCACCCTCGACAACGGCCTGATGATCGGCCTGTACGAACGCACCAACCTGGCCAAAGACGCCAGCATGCCCGCCGGTCCGCGCAGCTCAACCGAGTTCAGTCTGGGGGCCCCGGCCGAGTCGCAGGCCGAGGTCGACACGCTGCTCGCACAAGCCGAAGCCGCTGGCGGCACCCTGACCGCGTCGGCGCCCGTGCGCCCGTGGGGCATCTACTCCGGCTATTTCGCCGATCCCGACGGTCATCTGTGGGAGATCATCTGGAATTCCAACGCATAGAGCCCGCGCGCAGAGAGGCCCACACGGGTAGTTGCACAAGCCGAACCTCCAACACAACACACTGTCCGCCCCGGCGGCCGCGCCAACCCCTGGCGGGTCCCTTATCGGGAGCGCCCTCATCGGTATCATGCTGAGGCGGACTGGTCGCTTTGAGCTCGTGGTGGAGGCAGCTGCCAACAGCCTCGTTGTAGGGCGTTGCTCGATCCCGGATTTTCCTAGCCGGCCGAGGGCCTGGCGATGCCAAGTCCCGCCCTCTGTGCGGGGACAGTGGGCATGATCTGGCGTGGTGGGCCTTTGATCAGACGGTCGGGTCAGGCACGAACTCGCGGACCCTTTGCGCACAGCGGCAGGCGACGGCGATCTTGGTAGCCCACTCCAGCGCCGCCGCGCGTGAGGACACGTCGACGACGGCGAACCCGCCTAGGTGCTCCTTGCCCTCCAGATTCAGGCCGTCGGTGACCGTCCCGTCGGTGGCCACCACGCTCGCTTTCTCGCGGTGCTTCAACCCGCCGCCGAACACCCACACATCGGCGTCCTTGGCCTCCTGGACCACTGCTTGTGCGGCCTTTGCCACGTCGGGTAGCTCCTCCTCGGGGAAAATCATTGCGCCGTCATCGAACGAGATCAGGTAACGCGTCATCTCGTGGCTCCTTGTCCCGGCGGCCTTCTCCGGCGGCCGCCTTTCACCCCTGCTACGGACGCCTTGCTCCAGATGTGACAGGCTGCCGCAAACTTCTCACGAGACCCGCAGTGGCGCTAGATGACTAATTCCAAGGGGTTCGGGCGGCGTGGCGTGCCCGGATCGCGATGGAGGGTGCCCAAGATCAGCGTTGCTAACCCAGACGATGAGCGGGAGGCTCTCGTGGACGTTGACTTGGACACCCTCGCGACGGCACTCTACGTGCGAACCGACGATCTGTTGAACGCCGCGCCCGAATGGGCGCCGTGGCACCCATCGATCGGGATTCTCCCGAAGATCAGCGACGCCGAGCTGGTCACGCTGTCGGTGATGCAGGCCTTGCTGGGGCATACCAGCGAGGCGCGCTGGTTGCGCTACGCCCGCGCTCACCCGCGGCATTTGTTTCCGTACCTCCCTCAGCAGCCCGGCTACAACAAGCGGCTGCGTCGGCTGGGCCGCACGATCGGCTGGCTGGTCGGAGTGCTGGCCCGCGACACCACGTTGTGGACCGATGACGTCTGGGTGGTCGACTCCACCCCGGTGGAGTGCGCGCGCTCCCGCGAGGCGGCGCTGCGTTCGGATCTGGCCGGGTGGGCTGAGTATGGCTACCGCGCCAGCCATTCCCGCTACTTCTGGGGGTTGCGGGGTGCACCTGCTGTGCACGCTGCACGGGCTGCCGGTCGGGTTCGCCCTGACCGGCGCGAAGGCCGACGAACGCCAAACCCAGCTCGGGATCTTCGACGCCGACCCCACGTTAACCGCCGGGCGGCCCGCGCAGATCGTGATCGGGGACAAAAACTACTTTCGGCCGCGAGTTCGAGGCCACCCTCGCCGAGACTGGACTGGACCTGCTGCGCCCCGCTCGCAAGGGCGAGCCCCCACGGCCCGGAGCCGAGTTCTTCAAGCCATTACGGCAGGTCATCGAGTCCATCAACGACACCTTCAAAGGCCAGCTCAACCTCGAACAGCACGGCGGCCACACACCCGCCGGGGTCTGGGTCCGCGTCGCGCAACGCGTCCTGGCCCCGACCACCGCGATCTGGCACAACGACCACACCGGCCAACCGATCAAACGATCACTCCTGGCCTACGACCACTGACCCCTTGGAATCAATCATCTAGATGCCGACGGTAGGAACGTATACTGGCTTCGATCGACGGCCTGGTCTATTGCGTTCGTTGGAGGGCCCCCCACCGGGCGCTCACGCCCAACCCGCGACGTGGCGCGTTTCCGCGGCTCGCCCCTGACCTGCGGATTCCCGGAAGACCTGCCCGCGAAACTGCCCGGTGATCGGGGGTCAAACGCTACGCTTCCGGTCATGGGTGAACTTCTGGTCGGCTACGCGCGGGTCTCCACCCGCGACCAACACCCCGAAGCCCAGCACGATGTTCTCACTGCCGCCGGCTGCGATGAGATCTTTCTCGACAAAGCATCCGGCAAGCTCGCCCGCCGGCCCGAGCTGGACAAGGCGCTGCTGTCGGCGAATCGGGCCGGAGACACCCTCGTGGTCACCAAACTCGACCGCCTGGCCAGGTCAGTACCCGATGCCCGCGCCATCGCAGACGAGCTCACCGCGCGGGAAGTGAAACTGAACATCGGCGGCTCGGTCTACGACCCCACCGACCCGATCGGAAAACTGCTGTTCACCGCGCTGTCCATGGTCGCTGAGTTCGAAGCCGACCTCGCCCGCCTGCGAACCAGAGAAGGCATGACCATCGCGAAGGCCAAGGGCCGACTGCGCGGCAAAAAACCCAAACTCAGCCCCTCCCAAGAAGCGTACCTCGTGGCGCTGCACCGCGCCGGCCGGCACACCACCACCGAACTCGCCGAACTGTTCACCGTCGCTCGCTCCACCGTCTACCGCACCGTCTACCGCGCCATCCACCGCGCCGGAACCAACCCGCGTTAGCGCAGGTCAGGCAAATCCGTTGAAAATTTCCCTTGGACTACCGGGAGGCCCTGTTGGCCGTGTCGAAACCCCGCACTCACGGCCTCCGCCAGTGAAAGCGGGACGCGTCCGGGCCTTCAGGGGTTCCGTCGCGGTGCGGTGGCTGAGCGGAGTCGGCTGAGCCATCGGAGGAATAGGGGCCGGTGGTCGGCGAGGCCGAGGATCACCAGCGGGGTCTGGGTGTGGGGTTCCCAGGCGACGGGTGCGGCCATCCGGTTGTGGAACAGGATCCACCAGCGCGCTTGTGGGTGTGGGTGTGGGTGTGCCCATGGCGGGCGGTGCCAGGACAATCGCGCGGTGCGGGTCAGCGCGTGGGTGATCAGGCGCTGTTGGTGACTGCCTAGCTCAGTCGCGGTGGTGAGGCGGCAGAGGGCAGCCAGCCGTGCTGGCCCAGTGAAGAGGTCACCGGCCCGGTGAATGCAGGTGATCACGTCGAACGCGCGGGCGCCGCTCCCGGGGCGGCACGGCAGGCAGTACTCGTCGTCGGCACCGGCCACCAGGTAGAACTCTGCGGGGCGGGTGCCACACCACGATGGTGGCCGTCGGGCGGCCCGCACGGTGGGCGCGATGCGCTCGAGCAGCTCGTGGCGGGCCCGATCCGGGTCGGGGTGCCCGCCGCAGCGTTGCTGGAAGCGCTGGACCGCGTGGGGCAGCACGTTGAGTTGCGCGAGCAGCTCAGGCCCGCGCCAGCGCAGCGGGTCGACCCGGTCCGCCTCGCTGCGCCCGTGCCGGGCGGCTATGCAGTGGGTGGCGATCCACTGTGGGCGGCCCTGCCGATCAGCGGCCAGCGGAAGCACGAGCAGATCATCGACCACCAAGAAGTAGCCTGACGGGCTGCGGCGACCAGTCAGGGACGCGGGTAGCCGGTCGCTGACCAGCCCGCGGTGGGTGATCAGCTGCTCCAGCCACTGGCGAGCCTGTTCACGGTCATCGAGTCCGAACGCCTCCGCGCAGGCATCCGCGCAGCCGTGGGTCACCACCACCGGCCAGTCCCCAGGGGCCGTCACGGCCTCACCCGCCCGCACGGCCCCTGCCCGCCACGAGTGCCGGACCGTTGCTCCTGGCCCTGCCTCACGGTCAACTCCCCTCCCACGATCCCTCATGATCTACGATCACGCCCGGCCGGCCGAGGGGCTGTGGGAGCGGACGATTGCGCCACCGGTAGCCGAGATCTTGCCGGGGTGGTCCTGTTCTTCGTGGGCGACGCTGACCGAGCGAAGGACAGGCCCAGGGCGTGTCGTCGACGAGGCGCCGCCGCCACCGACGGTAGTACGCGGAGCCCTCCACCACGCGCTGTGAGTGATCAATCACCATGTCGTGCTGCTCAAGTTTCACGCTCCTAGCGGCCAAGCGTCGCTCGGAGTCAACAGTGATGAACACACCGCGTCGAAACGCCGCACCGCCCGGCGGAGCGCAGCGGCCCGGTCATCGGCTGCTGGGTGGGCTGGGGCGTCACGGCTTCTCGCGCTGCGCCCGGCGGTATGTCTCGAACAGCTCCGCGGCCCGGATTTTGATGTCCAGGGGCGAGAGTGTGGGCCGGCTGTGCAGTGCCTTGTCCAGGCCCCTCATGTCGGCGCAGGTGTAGTACTGATACGCCGCCGGCACCGGGTTGGGAACCAACTCCACCCGCAGCGCTCCGCTGCCCTGTTCCCGGTGCCAGTGAGCGCACCACTGCGCCACCTCGGCGAAGGACACCGGATGCCCGGCGCCAAGGTTGTAGGTTGCGGGCGGGACGGCCTGGTGTGTGAGCTGGAGCAAGGTGGCGGTGACAGTCTCGACGGGAATGTAGTCCCGGGCGGCGGTGAGGGAATCGTCGAAGATCCGCACTCGGCCCGCTGTGGCGGCCTGATGGAGCAGTTGGGACAGGATCGAGGCCATGGGGCCTTTGTCGTCCTCGTCTGGGCCGACTACGTTGGTGTAGCGCAGGCCGACCCACTGAAGGCCGGTGTCGTACCGGTCGCGCATCTGCCGGTCGAGCGCGAGCTTCGAGGCCGCGTAGGGGTTCAACGGGCCCGAGCAGCGCCCGTGGTCCTCGTCGGCGTCCTCCGCGATGGGCGCGCGGTCGTAGAGGGTGCCGTAGACGGAGTGCGAGGACGCGTAGATCAGCCGGGCGCCGCCGCGTCGGCACGCGTCGGCCAGCCGCAGCGGGGCGTGCGTGTTGGTCTCGTCGAGTTCGGGGCTGGCGGGGACGCGGGTGTCGCTGATCCCCGCGTGGTGTATCACGGTCTTGTACCGGCCGGCCGTGATCTGGTCGAGTAGGCCGGGCGCGGCGAAGTCGCCGCGCACCCACCGCCCCGCATGGACCAGATGGTGGGGGGCTGGGCGTAGGTCGAGGGCCGTGACTCGGTATCCGGCTCGGTGGAACGCCGCCACCGTGTGCCGCCCGATGAATCCGGCCGCTCCGGTCACCAGCACCTCGGCGCCCGCGCTCACCGCGCGCCCGCCTTCAGCGCGGCCTGGGCGATCAGGGTGGTGGTGGAGCGGCCTTCCAGGTAGGGGACAACGACGATGTGTCCGCCCCAGCTCTCGATCAGGTCGCTCTCGGCGATCCGGCGGTCGGCGTAGTCGCCGCCCTTGACCCACACGTCCGGCTGTAGCTCGGTCAGGACTCGCTCGGGGGTGTCTTCGGCGAAGACGAGGACACCGTCTACGCAGGCCAGCGCCTCCAGCAGGTCCTTTCGCTCCCGCTCGGCGACCACCGGCCGGTCCGGGCCCTTGAGCCGGGCGATCGAGGTGTCGCTGTTCATGCAGACCACCAGGATGTCGCCGAGGCGCCGGGCCTGGTGGAGCAGGGATAGGTGCCCCGCGTGCAGGAGGTCAAAGCACCCGCCGGCCGCGACGACCTTTCCGCCGCGCGCCCGGACCTGCTCCACCCGGGCCAGGACGGAGTCCGCCGTAGCGTGGGCGGGCGCGGGGCGGGTGAGGGTTTCGGGGCCGCCGCCCTCGACGTACGCGGTCGCGGCCGCGACCGCGGCGGCGAGGGCTTGGGAGGGGAGCCGTCCAGTGCCGAGCATCACCGCCGCGGTGACCGCCAGCCGGTCGCCCGCCCCGCACACGTCCCCGGACACCGGCCGCCCAGGGATCGCCAGCGGATGCCCTTCGGTGCTCGCCACCAGGACCGCCCCCTCCTGGCCCCGGGTGACCGCCACTTGCTTGACCGGCCACGCCTCCAGCAGCTCCACGCCGCATCGAACGTCCTCGGCCAGGCTCCGGCCGAGGGCAGCTCCTCTGATGGCGAGGGCTTCGTCGGAATTCGGGACCGCGAGCGCAACACCCGGCACCGGGACGGCACCCTTGGGGTGCGGATCCCATACGACCGGACAGCGCGCGGCCGCCGCCTCGAGCGCCTCGCGTACTTCGCCATGGGCGGCGACACCCCGCCCGTAGTCGCACACCAGCACCGCTGCGGCCACGCCGAGCCGCTCGCGCGCCGCGTCCGGCAGCGCGCCGAGCCGGACCGGGGTCTGCTCATCGTCCAGCCGGAGCAGGGTGCGGTCCTGGGCGCGGATGCGAGTCTTGACCGGAGTCGCGCCGTCCGTGGCCGCGTCCAGTACCTCGATTCCGGCACCCTGAAGGAGCTCGCGGACCCGGGCTCCGGCCGCGTCGTGGCCGATCCCGCACACTAGCGACACTCGCCAGCCTGGCTCCTGAGCGGCCATGAGGGCCGCGAGTCCGGCACCGCCCGGCCGCTCGACCGTGCCGGCCCGGGAGATGACCGGTACGGGCGCTTCCGGGGAAAGCCGCTCGGCGGTCCCGGAGATGTCCCGGTCCAGCAGCACGTCGCCGACTATGACCAGCCGCCGTACGGACTCTTCCGGCTCTCTGCCCGCGGCTGCGTCGCGGACAGGAGTCGTCTCGGCAGCTCCGCGCGGGCCGGGCACAACCGCCCGCGCGGCCAGTTCAGCGTCGATGGCCGAGCACAGCACATGGACGGCGACCAGGTGGCACTCCTGGACGGTGGCGACGCTGCCCGCGTCCACGCACACCGCCGACTGGCACGCCTGGGCCAGCGGGTTCGGCTCGGGGCCGGTCAGTGCCCAGGTGGTCAGCCCGAGCTCACGTCCGGCTGCGGCCGCCGCGAGGACGTTCGGGCTGCGGCCGGAGGTGGAGATGAGCAGAAGCACATCGCCGGGCCGGCCGTGCGCGTGGACTTGGCGAGCGAACACCTCGCGGGCGCCGTAGTCGTTGACGATCGCGGTCACCGTCGAGGAGTCCGCGTGCAGCGCGATCGCGGACAGC
Organism: Pseudonocardiaceae bacterium; assembly: GCA_050699655.1. GTDB lineage: Bacteria > Actinomycetota > Actinomycetes > Mycobacteriales > Pseudonocardiaceae. The sequence continues at coordinate 247 of JBOHFJ010000174.1, read as the reverse complement.
GGGATCCGCTCGGCGTCGAAGCGCCCAACCAACTCGGACGTCAGGTGCTGCGCCTCAGCCGCGGAGCCGCCGTTGCCCGCGACGAGCAGCCGCGCGCCGGCAGCCAGCCGCAGGGCGAGGTGGCCGCCCCACTCCTCCAGCCGGTCGGTGTCGAGGAGGGGCAACGCCATAGCGAGCGCGCGGGTGTGGAGAAGACCGGGACTGGCCACGATGGCTCCCTGGAAAACGGACGGAAGAAGGGGAACTG
>JBOHFJ010000173.1:0-10259 GCA_050699655.1 Pseudonocardiaceae bacterium | reverse complement strand
GTGGACAGCTACGGCGGAGGAGATCCTTGAGAAGGTCCGCACTATCACGGCTCGCATGGATGCTCTTCTCCGCGCCACCGAGATCGACGATGTAGCCCGCCAGGCGGCGTAAAGAAAAACATATCTTTTTACACTAGTGGGCGCTGACCTGACCAAGGCCGACTTGAAGGGCTGGTATAACGAGTTCGTCGCCTCGCCTGTCCCAGCGTCATGGGACGTGACCACGGCATGGCCTGAAGGGTTCAATCCGGAATGGGAGCTGTCGACGTGATCGGACCGAGGTTTGGGGGAGCGGGGCTAAGAACGCGGGGTGGCCAGCATGGAGATGTCGATGCGCAGGCGCAAGGGCGCACTCGTGACGAGCTTGCGGGCGGTCGCCGGGCTCTCGATGTAGCCATCATCCGGTGCGCCGACGTGAACACGGTGCTTGACGGAACGGGCGGATTGAGGTCTACGCGTATGCCGTCTCAGCAAAGCGTGCCTCGACGTCGACCACGCCCTAACCGCTGACGTGCCCAAGAGATCGAGAGTTACTACAGAATTGAGTCACCCATGGTCCGGTAGTAGTCGCGCAGCGAGAGGATTTCCTTGCGGCGGCTTGAGGTGAGGTAGTCGGGTGAACCGAGGTTCATCTCGCGGTACTGTCGGTGCGGATCGACGCCAATGGCGCGCAGCAGGGGCTCGCTGCGCTGCGAGACGCTGCCCTGGCCGATTCCGAAGTGCCCCATCAGATCCTTCACCAGCAGCTCGCGGCCGAACCCGAACAGGTCATTGGCCTTCCCGATGCCCCAGCAGATCGCCGCGGCGGCGGTCTGCGCGCGGCTGCGGCGCCGGAAGATCTCCGGGTCGCCCGCCGCGGCGCGGGCGAGGTACCGGCGGCAGGCCGTGCGGCACTCCACGTCGAGCAGCTCGTCGCAGCACCGGTCGATCAGCTGGAGCACCTCGGCCACCCGCTCGTGAATGTCGGCGGGGATCGGGTCCCACCCGAAGGGCTCGTCGGGCAGCGGGGTGGTGTCGAGCTTATCCAGGGCGTCCTCGCCGCCGACGGCACAGCGCAGGGGATCAAGCAGGATCTCCGACAGGCTTGCTGGCTGGGCTTCAGGCAGCGGCCAGGTGCTGCCTGAATGCAGCTCGCTCATCGCGGCGAGCAGCGCGGCCGGGCTCGATGGCCGCGGCGAGCGGATCATCCGCTGGAATTCCGGCTCGTACTCATCGACCGTGGCGAGAGTGCGAGCGGTGAGCGCGGCCCGGATGTCGCGCTCGTGGTGGCAGAAACGGATGAAGGCACGCAGCAGGTCGGGGAGCTTGGCGAGGTAGACCGCGCCGTCAGCGATCTTGCGTGGAATCCAGTGGATGAGCAGGATCTCCACGGCCACCGGGCTCCAGCGCAGCGGGTCGCCCGGTCCGTAGGCGGTGCCGAACCACAGCACCGACTTCATCAGGTCGCGGTGGTCGGAGTCATCGAGACCGGCTCCGAACGGCGAGGTAAGGAAGCGCTCAGTGAGCTCAGCCAGCGTGTTGTCGTCCCAGAACGGTCGCTGATAGCCGGTTCCCCCGGCGGGCAGCATGCCCAGGATCCACTCGACGAGCGGCCGGCAGGCGGGCCAGGTGTCGGTCTCCAACGGTGGGAAGGCGATAGATCCAAGCGTGATCGCGCCGCGGATCCGGGCGCGGGCGTCAGCTGGGGAGAGGTCCGTCCAGGTGGTGTCCGGGTCGTCTTCGCCGGCCAAGCGCATGTGCTCGATCAGTGCGTCGAGTGATTCGGGGACGGCGAAGGCGTCCTTGACCAGGGTGCCCATGTTGTGGTCGATGTACACCACGAGCGACAGCGCGAAGCCGCCGGGCAGGCTCACCCCAATCATGATGTTGTCGCCGTCGCCGAGCACGTGCACCATCTCAACGACCCCATCGACCGTGGCCCGGCCAAGATCGATGAGCCATTCGGGCAGGGTGTGCACCCGTTTGGTGATCTCGCGACGGACTCGGTGGCGCATGATGTCGTCGCCGGACAGCTCAGTGATCACGGCCAGCAGAGCCGAGGTCTCAGGCAGGTCGACGTCGAGGAACGTTCGTACCAGCTCTTCGCGGGTCGGCAAGGAGGATTCGGGCGTCCGCTCGAACGGGTTGGCCCGCAGCGGTTCGAGTGCGGCGAGCAGCGAGCTGACCATGAATATCAGTGTGAGCGGGTGGTCGTCAGCGAGGGCGGCCGCGACATCTCGGATGAGGTCGGGCTCCTGAGGCTGGGACTGCGGCTGGGTGGACTTGCCGTGACCCAGCCGTCGCTTCGCGGGGCCGCGCCGCTCGGGGGGCGTTCGCTTGGACACCCCGGAAAGGGTAGCCCCTGGCTTATCGGTGCCCCACGTCAGGCGAAGTCGCCCCAGGAGGCCCGCCGGCGCCCAACGACGTCGAGAGCACTTGTCTGATGTAGACGTATACGTATACACTGGGGACGGATTGGAGGTGGTGCAGATGACCACCATCATGTTTGTCCTCGTGGGTGCGTTGCTGGTGGGTGTGTTGATCGGTTCGGGTCTGCACACCCGAGCCATCGACCGGAGGTATCGGCGGTTGGCGCGACTCGTGCAGGAGCTCCATGAGCGAGAGCTCCAGGAGCGAGAGCGGGTCATGGCGACTCGGGTCCCCTGATGACATGCTGTGAGCTGGCGGGACGAGCGCGTCCCGCCAGCTCACAGCGCATCGGAATGGGGACAGTGATGATTACCGAGGACGATCGCCCCAAACCGCCAGAGCTTGTCAGCCTTTACGCTGCCACCTCAGATATGTTCCGGACGCTCAAAGAGGAATTTCGGGTCCCCGACACCTATGAGCTCATGCTGCACGATGTTGACGCGGCGGAGCCCGTCCTGCGAAGCACACTTGACATTGCCGCGATCACTATGCGGAAGATCCAAGCATTGCGCTGGGTGGCGAAACCCGGTGTCGAGACGGCGAACGACGTCGTCGTCGCGCTTGCCGCGGACTTCCTGCGGGCTTTCGATCACCTGGTGAGCTGCTGCGCTGACGAAACCAGGGCTGATGCGCTGACCACGTTCAAAAACCACGTCGTGCTGGCCGCGCGCCGCGCGGGCGGTGACGGCGGCGTCGTTAGGCTCCGGTGAAGCATTTGGCGGCATCGCAGACCCTTGACCCCCCCTCGCCGGGGTCCGCGATGCGCGACCGTGCCGCCTTCTGCTTGGCCAACCCGCGGACAACGGCAGGTGGCACTATCTCGGTCAATGAAGGACTCAGCACTCTGGTGAGCTGCCAGCACATGAAATGGCGACGAAAGTCCACGTCATGCGCGCATCCCATGTCGATCAGTAGACCCGTGATGTTCGCTCCCGCGTCGAGGTGAGCCGCAGCGACGGCGCTCCGCACCGCGCCCACGACCGCGCGGGATTCCGCTTCGCCGCTGCCGACCATTGCCGCCTCCGGGTCATGTCACGCTCAGTCGGGCGATCCAAGATGTCGCTGGGGGTGCAGGTGTGGTTGCTGGGGGAGCAGCCGCGCGCGGAACTCGTCCACTCTCGCGCTCAGCTCTTCCGCTCGCCGGGCCTCAATGGTCTCGAACTTCTTGAACACCGCCTCGACTCCATACTCGTCGACGAGGCCCTGGGCGACATTGATCACGGCGCTCCGGACGAAGGCGGAGAGCGTCTGCCCTTGGTGTCGCGCGACCACCTCGAGCAGGGACCGCTCGTCAGCGGGCACCCGGAAACAGATGGGGGAGGACTCGCTGGCCACTGGGCCTCCCTTCCACCTCGTCAAGAGTCTTACGCTCACTCGGATGTCACGAGCTTAAGCTTGTATGACAGATACGTCAACACTGCTGGCCGGCGCGGGGCGCTCGACGATCGGCAGCAGCCGGCGCAGCTCGACGTTCTCGGCCGGGTCAGCACGCAGTGCTGCACGCAGGCGGGAACCAGCTCGCCGGCCTGTATGTCCTGGGTTGGGTGCACGGCTGGGTGCGCCATCGCGTAGTGGCAGGACGCCAGCCGCTGCTGAGTGGCGAGCAGCCGCGGATCGGAGGCTTTCTCGCCGCGGCGCATCAGCTCCCACGCCGGCGCGACGTCCGCGGCGTCCATGAACTGGTGCACCACGAACGACACCGGCGCCACGCCGTGTCGCAGGATCGCCCGCGCCCCGCCCACGCGCCGCAGGGTGCGGACGACCCATCGGGTCGCGATCACGAGGATGACCGGGTGGCGCGTGATCGAGCGCACCAGCTTGCCGGCCAGCTCGAGCGTAGCCGCCCCGGTGAAGCTCACTCCGCCGAAGTAGCGCAGGAACGCGTCCCTGGTGTCGAGGTCCCGCGGGTCGCGCCCGGACAGGAACGGGTGCCATCGGGGGCCGACGTAGAAACCGTATGCCGCTCGGTTGCACCGCGGGTCGCCGTGCTGGATCACGGTCCAGTCCAGAATCGCGTGTGCATGAACCTCGAACGCCTCGCGCAAGCGGAATACCGACCCACCGGAGAACTCGGCGGCCTGCGCGATGCAGGTGCTCTTGCCGGCTCCGGGCGGGTCGGCGATGCATATCAAGGATGGCCGCAATGAGTGTCCCTTTTCTGGTATGTGGTCAGCGTGGGACGTGAAGTCCCGGATCGGGACCTGCCCGCTCCAGCGAGCCAATGCGGATCGGCCCACACCCCGGCTAACGACACACATTCCAGTATCGCGTAACCCAAGAACTACGGTAGGTATGCGCGTGATCATAGTCAACAGGATGGACGGCAGCTGTTCACCGTAGCTGCCGTCTGCCTCGTCGCGATTTTCCGCAACTCTATGGGCACTGGTTCCCGGCGGGCCGCGCTCAACGCTTCCGCAAAGTTGCGGCTTTCTCGTCGTGAACCTGCCGGGCGGCCAGTTCGAGAAGCGAACGCAGTGGCGACATGAGGGCGATCGCCGTGCTCGCGAGCATTATGCGGCTGCTGATGACCAGCGTGGTCCTGAGCCCGAACGCTGATCCGAGCAGGCCTCCGAGCAGGGCGCCGAGTGACTGTCCTCCGTATGCGAGGAAGCGCCAGGTGGCGTTGGCCCGGGAGAGCAGCGCGGGGGCGATCATGGCCTGGCGGAAGGTTTGCTGGTTGATGCCGTAGATCGAGGGGCCGGTTCCCCGCAGAATCTGCGCGAGGAGCGGGATGGCTAAAGACAGGCGGAGGGGGCCAGCCGCGAAAGCGAGTATGAGGCCTGCGGTTGAGGCTAGGAACATGCCGGTGATGAAGGCCGGGCCGGGTCCGACCCGCCGCGTGAACCTGGTGGCCATCATGGCGCCGAGGATGCTGGCTATGCCGCTGACGGCGATGGCTGCGCCGACCAGGTCTGAGGACAGATGTAGATCCCGGACGAAGAACAGCACGAGGACGACGGCTTGTAGCTGGCCCGCGAACGCACCCACGGTGGCCGCGAGTATCACCGCGCGGATGATGCGGTGGGAGAAGACCGCGCCCAGTCCTTCGAGTATGTCGGCCCGCAGGTGAAGTGTGCACGGGGCGGTTGAATCAGCGGCCTGTCCGGGATGGCGGATACGCGCTTTGCACAGCCCGGAGATCAGAAAAGAGATCGCGTCGACGGCGATGGCCTTCGGCGCGCCGAACAACATCACCAGCACGCCGCCCAAGGCCGACCCCGTCGTGTTGACCGTCGCATTGCTCAACATGAGCACGCTGTTGGCGGGGAACAGCTCTTCGCGCGGCACCAGCAGCGGTGTGAAGGACTGCGCGGTCACGGTCTCGAAGAGATTGGCGACACCGGCGAGCGTCACGATCGCGTAGAGGTGCCACATCCGCAGCAACCCGAAAGCCGCTAGGATGGGTACGGAGCCGAGCAGCAGCGTCTGCGCGGTGTCGGCCAGTAGGAGGATGCGCCGATAGGGTATGCGGTTCACCCACACCCCGGCCGGCAGCCCCAGAATGAGGTGCGGCAGCAGCGCCACCGCACCGAGCAACCCCATCTGAGCCGGCGACGCGTGCAGATAGACCACCGCTGTCAGCGGCAGCGCCACCATGGTGACACTCGACCCGAGCAATGAGATCGAGTTGCCAGCGAACAGCATACGGAAGTCGCGGTGGCGGGCGAGCACCCCCCAGAGGCGAGTCGTGCCGTGAAGCTCGTCGGCAGCCTTCCGTATCGGTGTCGAGGCGTCGCCTGCTTCCGTTGGCATGGTTGAACCTTATTCTTCGGGACAAACACCACTAGATGACCGTCCGCATTACCGGTCGGACTGCACCTCCGGGGACATCGCAGAACCTGCGGGCTACCCCGGTTTCACGCCGTGAAACGTGAGCGGGCCGCTGCAAGCTCGGACCCGACGTGTTCATTCACGGCGCCGGTTGAGCTGGGCTGTCGTAGTGGGTTGATGTCCGGTGGTCTGTGGCCGGCGTGTTGACTCGATCTCGGGTCTGTGGTCGTTGATCATCTGACTTGTGTCCGCGTCCGGTGTGTCTGAGCCCTTGTATGAGGAGCTTGCCGCGCTGGTGGTGGGGTTGGTGGCTCGGGTGGAGACGCTGGAGGTGGAGAACGCTGAGTTGAGGCTGTAGGGCTGCATAAATTGGTCGGCGAGGTCATCACCGTGCTCCGCGATGCCAACTTGCGGTCACCACCGCCAAAATCGACGGTTGCGACCGCCTCGACCAGCGCCCTGCGCCGCTTTTCGGACTCACAACGACGAGACGGCTTCTGGTTGTGCCTCTGGTAAACCAGGTGCTGCCTACCCGATCCAAGGGACGTACCCATCACGCGACTCAGCGACTCGGTACGGTCTCTGTGGGTCAGTCTTTCCCTTCCGCCGCGATGTGAGCCTGCTCATCCCAGGGTCCGTCCTCCGGCAATGCATCCCTCGATCGGCTTCGTGTACTGCCAGAAGGCTCTTTCGATGCGCACCTCGAATCTGTCCGAACAGAGTGCGAGTGGCCACCCGACACAGCCGAACTCGGCGGCCAAGAGGCGTGACGGTCCCTTTGTTCCGCGAGGCAACGTCTGGCGAGTACGGTTCCGAGCCCGAGTCTGCGCCCGGCCGGGACGACCGCTGCGGGTCCGAATGATGTGGAGTTGATTGGCACCGTAAACGCAGAAGCCGATGATTTCTCTGCCGAGCATCGCCAGATAACAGCCTGCCTGCGGGTTGTCCAATACCAGGTCGACTTCTCGGGCCCATATTCCCGGCCAGGCGAGTCCTGAGGAGACCCATGTGTGAAGGTGTCCCTGTCCTCAGGCTCCGTCCGCCGGATCTGAATTCCCGCAGCGCTCAGTCGGCTCTCCTGGGCTGCGGTCTCCAGCGGCGCGTTCAGGGCGGGTTTCCGCGCGCGTTGATTTTGTCACACGCTCTGCGAGAAAACTCCCGTTCGAGCTGCTCAACGAGACGACGACCGATCCCCTGTCGCCGAAAGGCGCGGTCAACGGCGATAAGGTTGATTGACCCCCCGTCTGAGTCCTGCATAATGGAGCCGAAAGCCGCTCCGAGCACTTCGGTGCCACGAGTCATGGCGAGTCCGATGTGTGGCTGCCGCGTCAAGAGTCTAGGATACTGAGCTGCGCAGTGATCGAGTTCGAGCTCTCGATCACAAAGGATTGCGATTTGCGGCAGATCCGAAACCAGTACCGAACTTACATCCGTCCGGTCCTCCGGCTGCATCAATGTGTCAGCCGCACTCTCATGACAGGATCGCCTTCCTTGAGTGCTCTTGTCAGAGAGCAGCCTGAAAGATCGCGCTCCTGGTAGACCTGCAGCAGATTACGGGTCAGCTCGCCACGGTCGATTTTCGGCGGTTTTCCGTCGTAGGCCCCGTCTTCACGACTCGCATAACCGTCATGCGCCAGTATGATCGAGCCCGGGCGTGCGCTGTCCAGCGCGATGTCGTGGCGTGTGCCCGCCGGGACGTCCATCCAGTCCTTCAGGGAGTGCGACCAGAGAACGTGGGTCATTCCTGTCCTGGCGACAGCATGCCACGTATCAAGGGACTGGGCTCCGTAAGGCGAGCGGAACCAGATGACAGCCCGTCCGAGCAAATCCTGAAGCTCGCATCGGGCGTCGTTCGTTCGGGACTCGATGTCTGCTGGATCGAGTTCGGGAAGTCTTCGGTGATCCATGCCGTGCAGGCCGATTTCGTGCCCTGCCTTTGCCACATTTGCGAACAACCGGCGGTAACGTCGAACCCTTGTCAGCAGGACGAAAAACGTTGCGGTGGCGCCGTATTCCGCAAGCGCTTCGAGGACTTGCTTGGTTCCCCCGGGTTGCGGGCCGTCGTCGTAGGTGAGGACGACGTTTCTCGCTTCAGTCCGTACTGCGTGGATTGAGGCGCCGATCTCGGATACGAGGTCTTCGGTGGGATTTTCTTCGGCCATGTTGGGATGATGTGCGTCACCAGCCACGTGTTCGCCCTTCGAGTTGCGCTTAGGCAAAAATCTCCCCAGATCGGATCATAGCCTCCATCCGCATGGTTGACAACGCATCGGGATCGATTGCTTGAGCGTCCCACCCGAGGCCATGGAGGTTTGCGGTAAGAAGGCTTGTATGTCCCGAACGCTCTTCAGGCGGCACTGTCAAGTGGAGCTGCCGGCGCCGCTGGCCGTGCGACCCAGATGAATGCCGGGGCGGCGGTGAGCACCGGTGACATCCTCTGGTTCATCCATGCATGTGGACTGCCGGGTGCACCCCGACGCGCTCGGCCTGCTCCGGCGGGCGCTGCTGAGGGTCACCGGGGGCACCGGCCCGCTGACTGCGAGCATCCTGCCCGGGCGGAGCGCTGCGAGACTGGCGTCAGCGGACAACCCGGGGTCCAGGTTGTCCCGGCACGCCGTGAGTACCCCGGGCACCTCCGCCAGCCGGGCCACCACCCCGTCCACTAAATCCGGCTCGGGGTGCAGCCGGTGCAGGAACGGCAGTAGCACCCCGGTGAACACCGGGGTGAGATACACCGACGGGTCGCGCCGCCAGGCGGGCCAGTCGGCCATCAGCAGGTCCCCGCGCAGCGCGGAACATGACAAGGTCCCGGTCGATCCCGCCTGGCTCGTCTTCGAACCGGGCCAGCCATCCGGTGGCGTCACGCTCGCGGCGCTCGAAGGCGGCGGCGCTGAAGTCGCCGAGCCGGTGGGCGCAACCGGGCGCGCCGAGCGCGTCGGCCCGTAGCGGGTGCTGGTCGAAGTACCAGTCGAGGTAGGCGCTGATCTGGTCGGCGGCAGGATCTGGGCTCATAGCCATCGAAACTATTCCCAGGGCGGGCCGTCCGGGCTATCGAGCCAGTAGCGGTGCTTTCCCTCAGCAGTGGCCGTTACACCGAACCGTTCCCGAACTGGTCGACCAAGCGATGTCCACATCGATGCCGCCCGTTCCACGTCGTCCCAGATCCGGCCAGGACCACCCTGCGTGATCGGATACCGCCCTGGTTGAGCTTCGTCCACCACGACCTCGACCCACGATGCGTCTTGTGCGCGAAGCGCCAGCACCGCCGCGTCGTCGCGGCGTGTCCAGGTGATCGACTGGAGATTGGGGACGTAGTGTTGCAGGACGAAGCGGAAGTCCCGGTTGTTGAGGAGTTCTGGGTCGACGTCGGTGGCGCGGGACTCCGCGCCGTCCAGGCTGAAGACGGTGGTGTAGCGACCGCCGTTGCGAAGCGGGTTGTCGACTCGTGCCCGCAGCCACATGAAAGAACCGGGACGTGCCAGGACGCGTCCCGTCACAGTGTCCGGGAAGGTCTTGCGCAGCAGCATCAGCGCGCCCGACACCTCGCCCCGGACGTCGGTCAGGATCGTCCCACCCACCACTATCTGGGTGATCCAGGCGGCGGGGATGGCGGGCACAGCGCAAGTTGCGATGATGCTGTCGTACGGCGCGTGCTCGCGTACGCCGTGTGTCCCGTCGCCGGCGACCAGGTGTGGCCGGTAGCCGATGCTGGCGAGCCGCTCTCGCGCGTCGGCGACCAAGCTCGGGTCAAGGTCGATGCTCGTGACGTTGGCCGCGCCGAGCCGATGGCTCAACAGCGCGGCGTTGTAACCGGTGGCGGGTAGGACCGCCGCATTGCTGGGGCGGTCCCCCCTCAGATTTCATGGGCCGGGCGGAGCGCCCACGGGTAGATGAGAGTAGGTACCACATCGGTTACACCGGCCACTTCAGCCTCACTGGAACCTACTCACGTCTCAGAACCGTGCGTGCCACTCGTCGCGGCACACGGCTCAAGCAAGTCCTACTGGCGTCCGGGTGGTGAAGTCCGCGTTTGCGTGGGCGGCTGCTTTTGCCGCTTCAGGCAGTGCGCATGGACGAGT
>JBOHFJ010000172.1:0-10266 GCA_050699655.1 Pseudonocardiaceae bacterium | reverse complement strand
CAAGAGCCCTCAGAAGGCACTTCTGAGGGCTCTTGCTGGCGGTGCTATCTACAGCACGATCCCACTACCGCCGGCCGCCACAATCTTGTCCCTCGCGGAACCGGAAAAAGCCTGCGCGCTGACCTGCAGTACCACCTCGCCGAGGTCACCGTCGCCGAGCACCTTCACCGGCAAACCTTTGCGCACCGCGCCAACGGCGACCAACTCATCCGGCCCCACCCTGCCCCCGGCCGGAAACAGTCGAGCCAGATCACCGATGTTGACCACCTGGTACTCGGTACGGAACCGGTTGCGGAAACCCTTGAGTTTGGGCAGCCGCATGTGGATCGGCATCTGCCCACCCTCAAAAGCGGCCGGCACGTTCTTGCGGGCCTTGGTTCCCTTGGTACCGCGACCGGCGGTCTTGCCTTTGGAACCTTCGCCGCGGCCCACCCTGGTCTTGGCGGTCTTCGCGCCGACGGCCGGGCGCAGGTGGTGGATCTTGATGCTCACTTCGTGGTCACCTCGTTCGGGACTTCCTCCACCGCCACCAAATGACGGACGGTGGAAATCATGCCACGGACCTGGGCGTTGTCTTCTTTGAGCACAACCTGCCGGATCTTCCGCAGTCCCAGCGAGCGAAGGGTTTCACGGTGATTACGCAGGCTGCCGATGCTGCTCCGGACCTGGGTGATCCGCAGCGATGGTCCAGACACAATCATGCCCCCTGCCTGGCGCGCGCCCGCAACATACCGGCCGGGGCCACGTCTTCCAGTGGCAAACCGCGGCGTGCGGCGACCTCCTCGGGACGCTGCAATCCCTTCAGCGCCGCCACTGTGGCATGCACGATATTGATCGCATTGTCACTGCCCAGTGACTTGGAGAGAACGTCGTGCACGCCAGCGCACTCCAGCACCGCGCGCACTGGACCGCCTGCGATGACCCCGGTACCTGGCGAAGCGGGACGGAGCAACACAACGCCAGCCGCAGCCTCGCCGGTGATTGGATGCGGGATGGTGCCAGCGATCCGGGGAACTCGGAAGAAACTCTTCTTCGCTTCCTCCACGCCCTTCTGGATCGCCGCTGGCACCTCCTTGGCTTTTCCGTAACCGACGCCGACCATCCCGTCGCCGTCGCCCACCACGACCAACGCGGTGAAGCTGAAGCGCCGACCACCCTTGACCACCTTGGCCACCCGGTTGATCGCGACCACCCGCTCCAGGTGCGGACTCTTCTCCGGCTGGGGCGGACCGCCACGACCACCGTCGCGGCGGTCCCGACGATCAGTGCGCTCGCCTCCGGCTCCGCCTTCCCGCCGCATGCGTCCAGGCATCAGGCGTTCCTTCCGTTGCTCGCGGACTGCTGCTGTCTTGTGTGCTGTGTGGTGTCGAACATCAGTCAGAACTCCAAGCCGGATTTGCGGGCGGCATCAGCCAGCGCCGCGATCCGACCGTGATAGACGTAGCCGCCGCGGTCGAAGACCACCCGGTCCACACCCGCCGCCTTGGCTCGAGCCGCGATCAGCTCGCCGACCTTGACTGCCCTGGCCTTCTTGTCGCCGTCAAGGGCGCGAACGTCCGGCTCGATGCTCGATGCCGCAGCCAGAGTGTGGCCGGCCAGGTCGTCAACCACCTGCACGGCGATGTGTCGCGACGAGCGGTTGACCACCAGTCGGGGACGCTCCGGTGACCCGCTGACCTTCTTGCGCAGTCGGAAATGGCGCCGCGACCGGGCCAGCCGACGCTGGGTCGACACGTCTGTGCCAACCCGCGCTCGCTTCGTATCACTCGCTGCCTCAACCATGATCATTTACCCGTCTTCCCGACCTTGCGCCGGATCTTCTCGCCCGCATAGCGCACGCCCTTGCCCTTGTAGGGATCAGGGCGCCGCAATTTACGGATGGTCGCCGCGACCTCGCCCACCGCCTGCTTGTCAATACCTGCCACGGAGAAACGCGTCGGACTCTCCACCCGAAAGCTGATGCCTTCGGGCGCCTTGATCGGTACCGGGTGGCTAAAACCCAGCGAGAACTCTAGATCTGAGCCCTTGGCCAGCACCCGATAACCGACGCCATGGATCTCCATCCGTTTCTCGTAGCCCTGGCTCACGCCGAGAACCATGTTGTTCACCAGGGTCCGGGACAAGCCATGCAGCGACTTGCTGCGCCGCTCATCGTCCGGTCGCAAAACCAGCAAGGTACCGTCCTGCGCTCGATCCATGGTGATGGGCTCGGGCACGGTGTGCGACAGCGCGCCTTTGGGCCCCCGCACTGTCACGGTGCGCCCGTCGATAACCACATCAACACCGGCCGGAACGATGATCGGTTGCTTCCCGATGCGCGACATCTCGCCTACTCTCCTCTCACCAGACGAAGGCGAGGACTTCCCCGCCCACGCCCTTTTTCGCTGCCTGCCGGTCGGTGAGCAGCCCAGTGGACGTGGAGATGATCGCCACGCCCAGACCACCCAGCACCTTGGGCAGTCCGGTCGACTTGGCGTAGACCCGCAGACCGGGCTTGGACACCCGGCGCAAGCCAGCGATGCTGCGTTCCCGGTTCGGACCAAACTTCAAATCAACCACCAGAGACTTGCCAACGGGCGCGTCCTCAGCGTGAAAACCTGAAATGTAACCCTCTCGTTGGAGGATCTCAGCGATATTCACTTTAATCTTGGAATGCGGCATCACAACCCGGTCATGATAGGCAGAGTTGGCGTTCCGCAGACGGGTCAGCATGTCTGCGATCGGGTCGGTCATCGTCATGGCGACCTCCTGATCCCTTCCCGCCGTGGTTCCCTCGCGGGCCTACGACGATTATTGGCTACGCGGCGCGCGAAGCTCCTCACCATGAGGACTTGCTCACACCTGGCAGCTCGCCCCGATGAGCCATCTGCCGCAAGCAAATCCTGCACAGCCCAAATTTCCGGTAGACCGCCTTGGGCCGACCACAACGCTGGCAACGGGTGTAGCCCCGCACCGCGAACTTGGGTTTACGGGCAGCCTTGACAACCAGCGCCTTCTTCGCCATCAGCTCTCCTTGAAGGGAAAGCCCAGACGACGCAGCAGCGCCCGGCCCTCCTCGTCGGTGGTCGCGGAGGTGACCACAGTGATATCCATGCCACGCTGACGGTCAATGTTATCCGGATTGATCTCGTGGAACATCGACTGCTCAGTGAGCCCGAAGGTGTAGTTGCCATGACCGTCGAACTGGGCCGGCGACAGGCCGCGGAAATCCCGAATACGGGGCAGGGCGATCGTCAACAGCCGGTCCAGAAACTCCCACATCCGGTTCGAACGCAAGGTCACCTTGGCACCGATCGGCATCCCCTCACGCAACTTGAACTGCGCGACGGACTTGCGAGCACGCTTGACCTGAGGCTTCTGGCCAGTGATCGTCGCCAGGTCCCGTACGGCACCATCCATGAGCTTGGCGTCCCGAGCAGCCTCCCCGACGCCCATGTTCACCACGACCTTAACAATTCCGGGTATCTGCATCACGTTGGAGTAGTTGAACTGCTCACGCAACGCGGTGGCGATCTCCTCACGGTACCGGGCCTTCAACCTCGGCACCGCCACAACACGGTCACCATCCACTGTGGGCATATCGGGGGCCATATCTGGGGTCATGGTCAGATGTCCTTGCCGGTGCGCCGCGACACGCGCACGCGCCTGCCGTCGTCATCAGTGCGGTAGCCCATCCTAGCCGGCTTACCGCTGGAGTCGACGACCATGACGTTCGACACGTTGATCGAGGCCTCCTGCGTGACAATCCCACCGCTTTGCGCACCACGCTGAGTGCGGCTGACCCGGGTATGCTTCTTGATCCGATTGACACCTTCCACCAGCACCCGGCCGGTGTCTGGGTAGGCCTGGATCACCTTGCCTTTGGCGCCCTTGTCCTTGCCTGCGATGACCAGGACCGTGTCGCCCTTCCGCACCCTCATCTAGAGCACCTCCGGAGCCAGCGAGATGATTTTCATGAACCGCTTGTCTCGGAGCTCCCGGCCGACCGGACCGAAGATCCGGGTGCCGCGTGGCTCGCCATCCGGCTTGATGAGGACAGCGGCGTTCTCGTCGAACCGGATGTAGGAACCGTCCGGACGACGCTTCTCCTTCACGGTGCGCACGATGACAGCCTTGACCACGTCACCCCGCTTGACGTTGGCGCCGGGGATGGCCTCCTTGACGGTCGCCACGATGATGTCCCCGATGCCGGCGTAACGGCGCGCGCTACCGCCAAGCACCCGAATACACAGGATCTCCTTGGCACCGGTGTTGTCAGCGACCCGCAGTCGCGACTCCTGCTGGATCACGTCAACTCCTTCTCACACTCGAGCGCGGCCCCACAAGCGGTACGGTAGCTCACTTGGCCTTCTCGAGGATCTGAACCAGCCGCCAGCGCTTGGTGGCCGACAGTGGACGAGTCTCCATCAACAGCACCCGGTCACCGACCCCCGCGATGTTGGCCTCATCATGCGCCTTCACCTTGGTGGTGGACCGCAAAACCTTGCCGTACAGCGCATGCTTCTTCCGGGACTCCAAGGCCACCACGACCGTCTTATCCATTTTGTCCGAGACGACGTAACCCTCCCGGACCTTTCGCATGTTTCGCCCGTCGGGCTGGGCCGACGTGTTTCGCCCTTCGGGCTGAGCAAGCTTATCCTGCTCGGTGTCACTCATGCCGCACCCTCACTTCCCGCAACGGCGTCCGGAGACACCGAAAGACCCAGCTCACGTTCGTGCATCACGGTGTAGATGCGAGCGATGTCACGCCGGACCGTACGCAGCCGGCGGTTGTTGTCCATCTGCCCGGTGGCCATTTGGAAGCGCAGGTTGAACAGCTCCTCTTTGGACTCCCGCAGCCGCAGCACGAGCTCGTCATCAGTGAACTCCCGCAGCTCACTCGCGGTGGTGATCGCCGCCATCAGAAATCCACCCCCTCGCGAGTCACGATCCGGCACTTCATCGGCAGCTTATGCATCGCGCGGCGCAACGCCTCGCGAGCCACCGACGCATTCGGGTAAGCCATCTCGAACATGACCCGACCTGGCTTGACGTTGGCCACCCAGTACTCGGGCGAACCCTTGCCTGATCCCATTCGGGTCTCCGCTGGCTTCTTGGTCAACGGCCGATCGGGAAAGATGGTGATCCAGACTTTGCCGCCTCGACGGATGTGCCGGTTGATCGCGATCCGGGCAGATTCGATCTGTCGGTTGGTCACGTAAGCCGGTTCCAGAGCCTGAATCCCGAAATCACCGAAAGTGACCTGGGTTCCGCCGGTAGCCATACCCGACCGACCGGGAGAATGCTGCTTCCGGTGCTTGACCTTGCGTGGAACGAGCATGTCTCAGCCCTCCCCATGCCCTGTGGTGGCCGACTGGTCACTGTTGACGGGCTCACTCGGGGTACTCCACGAACCCTCGACAGACTCCGCAGCCAGCTCCGCCGCCGCGGCGCGACCCGCCTCGGTCGAAGTCCCAGTTGTCCCCGCAGCCCCAGAACGACGCCGTGCGGGGCGTTCCCGCCGGGGCGCCCGGGCCGCCGCCGCAGCGGCACTCTCGGCGTCGCGCTCACGTCGCCCGCCGACCACGTCACCCTTGTAGATCCAGACTTTCACACCGATCCGGCCGAAAGTGGTGCGCGCCTCAAAAAGTCCGTAGTCAATGTCGGCGCGCAGCGTGTGCAGGGGAACTCGACCTTCCCGGTAGAACTCCGAGCGCGACATCTCAGCGCCACCCAGACGCCCCGAGCACTGCACCCGGATCCCTTTGACTTGGGGAGAACGCATCGCGGACTGGATGGCCTTACGCATCGCCCGCCGGAAGGCAACTCGGTTGGACAACTGCTCGGCGACCCCCTGCGCGACGAGCTGAGCCTCCGCCTCGGGATTCTTGACCTCAAGAATGTTGAGTTGCACCTGTTTGCCCGACAGCTTCTCGAGCTCACTACGGATTCGGTCGGCCTCCGCGCCACGACGGCCGATCACGATTCCCGGGCGGGCGGTGTGGATGTCCACTCGCACCCGGTCACGAGTACGCTCGATCTCCACCTTGGCGATACCCGCCCGCTCCATGCCCTTAGACAGCAACCTGCGGATCGCGACGTCCTCCTTGACGTACTCCGCATACTGCTTGTCCGCGTACCAACGGGACTTCCAGTCGGTCGAGATGCCGAGCCGAAAGCCGTGCGGGTTGATCTTCTGACCCACTAGCGGGCACTCCTTGTCTGAGTGGCCTTCTTACTGCTGCCTGACTGTCGGCCCGAAGTCTGTCGGCCCGAAGGTTGTCGACCCGTCGCCGCCTGCCGGCCACCGGAGCGACGCTCCGGCAGTGACTCGACCTCCACCGTGATGTGGCTGGTGCGCTTGCGGATCCGGTACGCCCGGCCCTGGGCGCGCTCGCGAAAACGCTTTAACGTCGGGCCTTCATCCACGTATGCCTTAGACACCACCAGCGTGTCAGGATCCAGCGAAAGATTGTTCTGCGCGTTGGCCATCGCGCTGGCCAACACTTTCGACACTGGGCTCGAGGCTGCCTGCGGGGCGAACTCAAGCACCGCGAGTGCGTCTCGTGCGCCACGGCCTCGAATGAGGTCGATCACCCGGCGCGCCTTCATGGGCGTCACGCGAATGTTCCGCGCATGGGCAACGGCGCGTAGCTGCCTCTCGGGCGTGACGGCCGAGTCTCCGCTGGCCATCATATCCCCTTGCTCGTCATCGATACTCCCTTATGTGCCCAGATGTGCCCCAAATATGCACCGCCGACGGGCCCCACCGCAACATGATCAGTTCTCGCCAGCTCAGCGTCGCCGCGCCCTGCGGTCATCCTTGATATGACCCCGGAACGTACGAGTGGGTGCGAACTCGCCGAGCTTGTGACCAACCATCGCCTCGGAGACGAACACCGGAACGTGCTTTCGCCCGTCATGCACCGCGATGGTGTGACCAATCATGTCAGGAATGATCGTCGAACGGCGCGACCAGGTTCTGATGACCTGCTTGGAGCCGGCTTCGTTGTGTGCATCCACCTTCTTGAGCAGGTGGTCATCAACGAACGGGCCCTTCTTCAGGCTGCGTGGCATGCTTACACCCCTCCTGGTCAGCGCTTCTTGCCGGTCCGGCGGCGACGCACGATCATCGCGTCGCTGGCCTTGTGGCGCCGGGTACGGCCTTCGGGCTTGCCAGCCGGGTTCACCGGGTGTCGCCCACCGGAAGTCTTGCCTTCACCACCGCCATGTGGGTGGTCAACCGGGTTCATCACCACACCGCGAACCGTGGGACGCTTGCCCTTCCAGCGCATACGACCCGCTTTACCCCAGTTGATGTTGCTTTGGTCGGAGTTGCCGACCTCACCGACCGTGGCACGGCACCGCACATCGACATTGCGAATCTCGCCTGAGGGCATCCTCAGCTGGCCGTAAGGGCCGTCCTTGGCCACTAGCTGAACTCGCGCACCAGCCGAGCGAGCAATCTTCGCCCCGCCACCTGGACGGAGTTCGATCGCGTGTACCACCGTGCCGACGGGGATATTACGCAACGGCAGACTGTTGCCTGGCTTAATGTCGGCTTTTGGCCCATTCTCCACCGTGTCGCCCTGGCGCAGCTTCTCCGGCGCGATGATGTAGCGCTTCTCACCGTCGGCGTAGTGCAGCAGGGCAATCCGTGCGGTGCGGTTCGGGTCGTACTCAATGTGCGCGACCTTGGCCGGTACCCCATCTTTGTCCGCGCGCCGGAAATCAATCAGTCGGTAGGCACGCTTGTGACCTCCGCCCTGATGCCGGGTGGTGATCCGACCGTAGGAGTTGCGGCCACCCTTGCTGTGCAGCGGCCGGACCAGCGACTTCTCCGGGTGATCCCGAGTGATCTCGGCAAAATCGGACACGCTGGCGCCGCGACGACCCGGAGTCGTCGGCTTGTACTTGCGGATGCCCATGTCTATCCGTCCTCGCTCATGCGGCCGGTCCGCCGAAGATCTCGATCGGCTTGCTTTGCGCGGACAGCGTCACGATCGCCCGCTTGGTGTCCTTGCGCTTGCCGTACCCGAGCTTGCCGCGCTTGCGCTTGCCCGGGCGGTTGAGAGTGTTAACGCTCACCACCCGTACACCGAAGACCTTTTCGACAGCAATTTTGATCTCGGTCTTGTTGGCGTCTGGCGCGACGATGAAAGTGTACTTGTGCTGGTCCAGCAGCCCGTAGCTCTTCTCCGAGACAACCGGTTTGCGAATCACGTCACGGGGATCGGGAATCATCAGACTGCCTCCTGCACCACGGTAGAGCTGGAACCGGACAGGAAAGCCCGCAGGGCGTCTGTGGTGAACACTACGTCGTCGTTGCACAACACGTCGTACGTATTGAGCTGGTCCGCGGTCAGCACGTGAACCGACGGGAGGTTGCGGACACTGCGGCGGCCGATCTGGTCAGCGCGGCTAATCACCACTAGCAGCTTGGCGGTTTGGCTGGCCAGTGCTCCAAGAAACGTACGAGCAGCCTTGGTGGACGGAGCGTCACCGCAAACCAGCTCAGAGATCACATGCACTCGTCCGTCGCGGGCCCGGTCCGACAGCGCACCGCGCAGTGCGGCAGCCTTCATCTTCTTCGGGGTGCGCTGGCTGTAGTCCCTCGGCGTGGGGCCGTGCACGATGCCACCACCGGTGAACTGGGGTGCTCGCATCGAGCCCTGGCGAGCTCGCCCGGTGCCTTTTTGCCGGTAAGGCTTGCTACCCCCACCGCTGACTTCGCCTCGGGTCTTGGTGCTGTGTGTGCCCTGTCGAGCCGCAGCAAGCTGGGCGATAACCACCTGATGCATCAACGGGATGTTCACCGGCACGTCGAAGACCTCGGCGGGCAGCTCCGCGACTCCCGCGCTTACGCCATTCGGGGTACGGATGTCGACTGTTATCACTTCTGTTTTCATTTCTGGGCTCACTGCTGCACACCACCCTTCGCCGCCGTCTTGACCAGCACCAGGCCGCCCTTCGGACCGGGCAACGCACCTTTGATCAACAATAGCCCCGACTCCGCGTCAACCTGGTGCACGGTGAGGTTCTGAGTGCTCACCCGGACATTGCCCATCCGGCCCGCCATCCGGGTGCCCTTGAAAACCCGGCTCGGAGTGGCACAGCCGCCGATAGCGCCCGGCGAGCGGTGCTTACGCTGAGTTCCGTGGCTTGCACTCAGGCCCGAAAAGCCGTGCCGCTTCATCACTCCGGCAGTGCCTTTGCCCTTGCTGGTACCAACCACATCGACCATGGATCCGGCGGTGAACACCTCGACGGTCAGCTCCTGACCGACGTGATAGTCAGCCGCGTCGACGGTGCGCACTTCGACCAGGTGCCGCCGCGGTGTGACACCCGCCGCAGCGAAGTGCCCAGCCACTGGCTTGGTCACTTTGCGCGGGTCGATGGAGCCGTACGCGAGCTGGACGGCGGGATATCCATCCTTCTCCGAAGTACGGATGCGGGTCACTACGCAAGGGCCAGCCGCAACCACGGTGACCGGGACGATCCTGTTGTCCTCGTCGAACACCTGAGTCATCCCGAGCTTGGTGCCCAGTATCCCTTTGATGGCCTTTCCGGCCACACTACCCTGATGCTCAGAATCAGTCGCTGTCATTCTCCCGGCCTTACTGGATGTTGACGTCGACGCTGGCCGGAAGGTCGATGCGCATCAGCGCGTCCACCGTCTTCGGCGTCGGATCGAGAATGTCGATCAGCCGTTTGTGCGTGCGCATCTCGAAGTGCTCCCGCGAATCCTTGTACTTGTGCGGCGAGCGAATAACGCAGTACACATTCTTCTCGGTCGGCAGTGGCACCGGCCCGACGACCCGAGCGCCAGTGCGCGTCACGGTCTCGACGATCTTCCGGGCGGAAGCGTCGATCGCCTCGTGGTCGTAGGCTTTGAGCCGGATGCGGATCTTCTGTCCCGCCATGGTGGCTTGCCGTCCTGTCAGTCTCGTACCGCTGGTCTCGTGGTACTGGCACCGGTCCCCGCAGTCGGGTGTGTCGCGCTGGACACCCAGCGAGGTTGATCGCCAAGTGCGGTGTTCCAAGGTCAACACGCAAGAAAAACGCCATGCCCTGTCATGCTTCATACCCTGTCAAGCGTGAAAAGCCTGTGTCCCAGTGAACATCTGTGTCCCAGTGAACCTGGAGCAGTCATACCAGGCGAGCCACCGAGCAACCGGTCCATGATAAGCGATCGCTGATCGTCGACCAAATCCGGGGCTGCGTCCCTGCGGGTGGTTCGGAAACAAGCTGAGCAATGCCACCAAGCCGGGCTCGCCGGCACCGCAG
>JBOHFJ010000171.1:0-10273 GCA_050699655.1 Pseudonocardiaceae bacterium | reverse complement strand
GCACCTGGTCGCGCTGGTCCGCGCCGGCGCCCTCTTCGAGGCCGGCAAGCTCGTCGAACGACCCACCGAAGACCACCAACCCGAAGCCGCCTAAAAGATCTTCATCCACAGGTATTGACTATTGCTCCCCTGCTGGCCAAGGACTCGACGGCACTGATGCGACCCACGGAACCGGCGACCGGTGCCCTGTTCGAGACGTTCATCGCCAACGAACTGTCGAAACAACTGACCTGGAGCACGACTCCAGCCCGCTTGTACCATTTCCGCGACAGTGACGGCGCTGAAGTCGATCTCGTGCTTGAGGCGGACGACGGCCGGGTGCTGGGAATCGAGGTCAAAGCGACCTCAACGCCGCGGTCGGACGATTTTCGGTGGCTGGCCCAGATGCGCGACCGGCTCGATCGTGCCGGCGGCCACTTCACCGGCGGGCTCGTGCTCCATACCGGTCAGCGACGGCTGCCGTTCGGTGACCGTCTCATGGCACTGCCGGCCAGTGACCTGTGGAGCTGAGTGGCCTCATTCGATGAACGCGACCATGCTGCGCAGCCAGACGGACAGTTCCGGCACGTGACAAGACGGTGATCTCGTCACGTGCCAGCACGCTGTGTTAGTAATGAGAGATCGTGGCGGTTGTCCCGTCTACCTTCTGGAGGGACACCTCGAACTTCTCATTGTAAGTGCGCGCTCGATCCTGCAGGAAGCTCAGAGCGACCGCTTCTCCAAGCTGGATCGATGTGTCGGTGTCGCTGCGCCAGTGGATCCCGGCGTGGATGCCATGGCCAAAGCTGATGTTGTGGGCCAGTTTGTTCAATTCACCGTTGACTGTTAGTTCGTGACCGGCTGGAGCAGTGTAGGGCGATAGGCTCTTCCCGTCGGCCGTTGGCATGACTGGTGCTGAGATGGTGGAACTACCGTCGAAGAAGAACTTCAGGGCAGTGATGCAGGCGCCGGCCACGGTACCGTGGCCGGTCGGATAGGCGGGATGGGTGGGCGAACCTTCGGGGAAGGCTTGTGACAGGTAGTAGCTGTTGTTGGCGGCGAAGCTGGCCTTCACAGCATTTGAGTCAAGAACGGTGGGACTGACGTGTCCGTCGATGGTGGCGCCTCGCCCGGTCTTGATCAGCGCGACGATCGCACCACCGGACTCGGGGCGGTGGCGCAGGTGGACGAACCATTTCTGATACCAGACTGCCTTGAGTGCTTCATTGGCGACCGTGGCGAGCGTCGCTGCGATGTCTGGCTGCCCCAGCGTGGCGAACCCGTTCTCGATCTTGGAACCTACATAAGGGTTTCCCGGGTTCAGTGGAGTCTTGAGCGTGTTGAGCACCAGATAGGCGATGAAGTATGCCTGATACAGCACGTCATCGTGAGTGAAGGCCGCTGAGCCGCGCCCGTTATGAAGGTGAAGGGGCGTGCCGGATGCAGGGCCGCTTGGAAGAACTTGCCCGTTCTGCACCTTTTGGAAGTCGTTATCTGTTGTCACGAAGTCAGTGTTGGCGGGGTAGGTGAAGTACTTCTGGTCGATCTGTAGTGCGCCCAATGTGGTGGGCTGCAGCAGGAACTGTGAGATGTATGGGCCATCGGTCTCTCCCGCGAAAGGTCCGCGGAATAGCAGATCCGGGGTGACCTTGCCTGTGGCGTCTCGCGGGCCAGCGTATTGATCCAGCGCTGTGAGCTCGGCCGCCGCATCGGCTGCCGTGCTGTTTCCGGCGTAGTTGGTGAATGCTACGTCACGGAGCAGCGAAGCCCAGTACAGCTCAACCAGTTCGGTTGCGTAGGATTCGCTTTCTAGAGCCGGCGCGGGAGGCACCGCGTATTGGCTGGCGTCAAGACAGTCCAGGTAGAACGCCAAACCTCCCTGCGGTCCATTCAGGGTGCGCGGGCCGCCTAGGATGATGTTATTGAAGTCCGCCTGAGCGCCGGTGCTCAGAGCATTTTTGAACGTTTCGTAGGCGGCCGGGTCGACTATGCCGATACCGCTTTGCAGGACACCTTTTGTGTACGTCCCTGATCTATCGGGATAGCGTGCCTCGTCGCCGTTGTCGACTTGTGCGGGAGCGGAGACGAAAGCGTCGGCGGCGGTCGTCTCCGAACGCACCGCCGTCGCGCGGAACACGCGGTCGCTGGTTGCTGGAATGAGTTCAGTGTTGAGCATGGATGAACGTCTCCTTTGGAACAATGGTGCTGTGGTCAGGGTGGTCTCAGGGGGCCTCGACTGCGGCCCGGTTCGCAGACCTACCGAAATTTCCGGGGACGAGGTGAGGCTTCAGAGGCGATCTTCGTGGTGTTCGGCGTGTCTTCTCCGTCGATGAACAGAGGCCGGACACCGCCACCGTGATACACCTGACCGTTGCGACGTTGAGGTGAAGGACGTTGACGGTGAGCGCGGTGAGCGCCGACACAAGTGGACATCAGGTCCCTCCCGAGGACCCGCTGCCCAGCCGAACAGACTGCGGAGGTGCCGCTGCCCGGCCGGAGGTCCTGGTAGTACTGCCGGACAACCGGCGGATATGAACCGATGGCCCTCTGACCTAGGATGTTGTCGATCGGGGTCGCAGGTTGCTAGGGACTTGAGTGCCGCAAAGGTCTCGGCGCACTCTCCGCCCGGGTGGGTCTCGACCGAGCGCGCCACGGCATCGGGATGGTACGAGTCACGAAGCGATCAGCGGTGACGCGTTGTGTGTCATGAGAGGAGGGTGTCACCAGTCGACGGGAGTTGGTTGCTACAAGTACTGGCCGGTGTTGGTGGCGGTGTCGATGGCGCGACCGGAGTCGGCGTTCTTGCCAGTCACCAGGGTGCGGATGTAGACGATCCGCTCGCCCTTCTTGCCCGAGATCCGCGCCCAGTCGTCCGGGTTGGTGGTGTTAGGCAGGTCCTCGTTCTCGGCGAACTCGTCAACGATCGAGTCGAGCAGATGGGTCATCCGCAACCCCGGCTGGGCAGTCTCCAGTACCGACTTGATAGCCTTCTTCTTCGCCCGGTCGACAATGTTCTGGATCATCGCGCCGGAGTTGAAGTCCCGGAAGTACAGAACCTCCTTGTCACCGTTGGCGTAGGTGACCTCCAGGAAACGGTTCTCCTCGCTCTCGGCGTACATCCGTTCGACGGTAGCCTGGATCATCGCCTGAATGCAGGCCGGCCGGTCATTCCCGAATTCGGCGAGGTCGTCGGCGTGCAGCGGGAGCGTCGTCGTCAGGTACTTGGAGAAGACGTCCCTGGCCGCCTCCGCGTCCGGGCGCTCGATCTTGATCTTGACGTCAAGCCGCCCGGGGCGCAGGATCGCCGGATCGATCATGTCCTCGCGGTTGGAGGCGCCGATGACGATGACGTTTTCCAATCCCTCCACGCCGTCGATCTCGCTGAGCAGCTGCGGCACGATCGTGGTCTCGACGTCGGAGGAAACCCCCGAGCCGCGAGTACGGAAGATTGAATCCATCTCGTCGAAGAACACGATGACCGGGGTGCCCTCCGACGCCTTCTCCCGGGCCCGCTGGAAGATCAACCGGATGTGCCGCTCGGTTTCCCCGACGTACTTGTTGAGCAGCTCGGGGCCCTTGATGTTGAGAAAGTAACTCTTGGCCTCGGAGTCTCCCCGGACCTGCGCTATTTTCTTAGCCAGCGAGTTGGCCACCGCCTTGGCGATCAGGGTCTTGCCGCATCCGGGCGGGCCGTAGAGCAGCACACCCTTAGGCGGGCGCAGCTCATAGGTGCGGAACAGCTCAGCATGCAGGAAGGGCAGCTCGACGGCGTCGCGGATCTGCTCGATCTGGCTGGCCAGGCCGCCGATGTCCTCGTACCCGATGTCGGGCACCTCCTCCAAGACGAGATCCTCGACCTCCGCCTTGGGCACCCGCTCATAGGCGTACGCGGCCTTGGTGTCCACCAGCAGCGAGTCGCCCGGCTTGAGCGGCACGGCATCGGGATTGTCCGGTCCGGGCAGCAGCGGATCGGCCAGCCACACCACGCGCTCCTCGTCGGCGTGCCCGACGACCAGCGCCCGCAGGCCGCAGTCGAGCACTTCGCGCAGCGCGCAGACCTCACCCGTCGACTCGAAGGTGCCCGCCTCCACCACGGTCAGCGCCTCGTTGAGCCGCACGCTCTGGCCGCGGCGCAGCCGCGGGATCTCGACCGACGGTGACACCGCCACCCGCATCCGGCGCCCTGAGGTGAACACATCCACCGAACCGTCGTCGAAGCAGACGAGGAACACGCCGTAGCCGCTGGGCGGCTGGGCCAGCCGATCGACCTCTTCGCGCAGCGCGAGCAGCTGGCCGCGGGCCTCCCGCAGCGTCTCCACCAGCTTGGCGTTGCGCTCGGTGAGCTGGGCCACCGACGCGGAAGCCTCGGCGAGGCGCTCCTCGAGCAACCGGACGTGCCGAGGAGAATCGGTCACTCGGCGGCGCAGCAGCGCCACCTCATCCTCGAGGACCCTGATCTGGGCGGCGAGCGCGGGGTCGATGCGGTCTCGACCCTCAGCGGCTCGATCGCCGGAATAGTCGTGCGGCACGAGGCACCTCCTCCCGCGTGGTTCTGGAGACCATTAACGGTACGGGACAACGCGCCGAAACCGTGAGTTAACGGTGCATCAACTCCCGCGCGGCGTCGCACAGCTGTCGGACAAACCACGGTGCGGTGACACTGTCAGGGGGCTCGCCTACTCTGCGAGCCATGACGGAGCTCCTGGGCACCGACCCGGCCATCACACCCCAAAGCGGCCCCGCCGCGCGCAGGCGCCCGGCCCTGTCACCCTCACGAGCGGCGGATTTCAAGCAGTGCCCGCTGCTGTACCGGTTCCGGGCGGTCGATCGGCTGCCTGAGACGCCAAGTCGGCCGCAGGTCCGCGGCACCGTGGTGCACGCAGCGCTGGAGCGGCTGTTCGCGCTGCCGCCCGACCGGCGGGACGCCGAGGCCGGGCGGGACCTGGTGGACCCCGCTTGGCGCGGCGTCCTGGCGGGCAGCCCGGAGCTGGCCGAGCTGTTCGCCGGCCCGGGGGACCCGGAGCTGGCCGAGTGGCTCGACTCGGCGCGCGGGCTCATCGACGCCTACTTCGCGCTGGAGGACCCTCGGTTGGTCCAGCCCGAGGCCTGCGAGCTGCTGGTCGAAGCGGAGCTGGCGACTAGTGATCCCGAGGACGGCGGGTTGCTGCTGCTGCGGGGATACATCGACCGGCTCGACGTCGCCCCCACCGGGGAAATCCGGGTGGTGGACTACAAGTCCGGCGCCGCGCCACGGGAAGTCTTCGAAGCCAAGGCGCTGTTCCAGATGAAGTTCTACGCGCTGGTGCTGTTCCGGGTCCGCGGCGTGGTGCCGCGCCAACTGCGGCTGCTGTACCTGGCTGATCGGCAAGCGTTGAGCTACACCCCTGATGAGGCGGAACTGATCCGCTTCGAGCGCACGCTCATCGCGATCTGGTCCGCGATCCGGCGGGCCGCCCGCAGTGGTGACTTCCGCCCCAGCCCGAGCCGGATGTGCGACTGGTGCGACCACAAAGCGCGCTGCCCGGAGTTTGGCGGCACCGTGCCCCCGTACCCGGGCTGGCCGAACCTACAGGTGGCGGTAGACGTCGGTAATGCTGATCCCCCGGCCAAGCATGAGCACCTGCACCCGGTAGAGCAGTTGTGAGATCTCCTCCGCCAACCGCTCGCCGGACTCGTGCTCGGCGGCGATCCACACCTCGCCGGCCTCCTCGAGCACCTTCTTGCCCTGCGCGTGCACCCCAGCATCGAGCGCCGTGACCGTGCCTGACCCCGCCGGCCGGGTTCGGGCCCGCTCGGTGAGCTCGGCGAACAACTCGTCGAACGTCTTCACCCACGATCCTCACGCATTGAAGTACTTCGCTTCCGGGTGGTGGGCGACGATGGCGTCGGTGGACTGCTCCGGGTGCAGCTGGAACTCCTCGGACAGCGTCACCCCGATCCGCTCCGGCGCCAGCAGCGCGACGATCTTCGCGCGGTCCTCGAGCTCGGGGCAGGCCCCGTAGCCGAGTGAGTACCGAGCACCCCGGTACCCGAGCTTGAAGAACTGCTCCACCTCATCGGGATCCTCCTCGGCCACCGCGGCCCCGGAGGCGAAGGTCAGCTCCTCCCGGATCCGCTGGTGCCAGTACTCGGCCAGCGCCTCGGTCAGCTGCACGCCCAGGCCATGCACCTCGAGGTAGTCGCGGTAGGCGTCCTTGGCGAACAGCTCGGCCGCGTAGTCGGCGATCGCCTGGCCCATCGTCACCAGGTGCAACGGCAGCACATCAACCCCGCCGAGCGCCAGTGCCACCGCCCGAGGCCGGTAGAAGTCCGCAAGGCACAGTCGGCGGTCGCGGCGCTGGCGCGGGAAGGTGAAGCGGAACCGCTCGGCCGCCTCCGGATGGGGCTCGGTGAGCACGCTCAGCGAGTCGCCCTCGGCAACCGCTGGGAAGTACCCGTAAACCACCGCGGCGTGCGCGAGCACCCCCTCGGTGGTCAGCCGGTCCAGCCAGTAGCGCAGCCGGGGCCGGCCCTCGGTCTCCACCAGTTCCTC
The DNA here is from genome assembly GCA_050699655.1 of Pseudonocardiaceae bacterium. Lineage (GTDB taxonomy): Bacteria > Actinomycetota > Actinomycetes > Mycobacteriales > Pseudonocardiaceae. The sequence goes on along the minus strand of JBOHFJ010000171.1, from coordinate 3,762 downwards.
GTAGGAGGCGCCCGCGCCGCCGCGGGACCCGCGCAGGCCCCACTGGCCCAGGAAGGTGGCCCGCTCGTCGAGCATCGCGGTGAACTCGGCCGCCGGGATACCCTTGACCACCCGGGAGCCCCAGAACGGTGGGATCGGGATCGGCACGTCGGTGGACACCTCCGAGCGCGCCGGCACCGGCCCCTGGGCGTCGATTTCCCGGGCCCGACGGGCTTGCGCGATGCGCAGTGAGCGCTCCCGGCGGGCCTTGCGCTCAGTCGCCTTGGTCTCCTCCCGCTGGTCGGCGGCCACCGCGCCGCCCCGCTTCCGGGTCATGATCGAGTCCATCAGCCGCAGGCCCTCGAAGGCGTCCCGGGCGTAGCGGACCTCGCCCGGATACAGCTCGGCGAGGTCGTCCTCCACGTAGGCCCGGGTCAGCGCCGCCCCGCCGAGCAGCACCGGCGTGTCGGACAGGCCCCGGGAGTTCATCTCCTGCAGGTTCTCCTTCATGATCACCGTCGACTTGACCAGGAGCCCGGACATCCCGATGGCGTCCGCGCGGTGCTCCGTGGCGGCCTGCAGGATCGCGCTGATGGGCTGCTTGATCCCGAGGTTGATCACCTCGTAGCCGTTGTTGGACAGGATGATGTCCACCAGGTTCTTGCCGATGTCGTGCACGTCACCCTTGACGGTGGCCAGCACCAGCCGACCCTTGCCGCTGTCGTCCCCCGACCGCTCCATGTGCGGTTCGAGGTGCGTGACCGACGCCTTCATCACCTCGGCTGACTGCAGCACGAACGGCAGTTGCATCTGGCCCGAGCCGAACAGCTCGCCGACGGTCCGCATCCCGGACAGCAGGGTGTCGTTGATGATCTGCAGCGCGGGCCGCCGCTCCAGGGCGGCGTCCAGATCCTCGGCCAGCCCGGTGCGCTCCCCCTCGACGATCCGCCGCTCGAGGCGCTCGAACAGCGGCAGCGCGGCGAGCTCAGCCGCTCGGGACTGCTTCGATGACGAGGTCGTGACGCCCTCGAACAGCGCCATCAGCGCCTGCAGAGGGTCATAGTCTTCTTCCGGGCCCGAGCGCCGCCGATCGTAGACCAGGTCCAGCGCCACGGCCCGCTGCTCGTCCGGGATCCGGGCCATCGGGAGGATCTTCGAGGCGTGCACGATCGCGGTGTCCAGCCCGGCCTGCACGCATTCGTGCAGGAACACCGAGTTGAGCACCTGGCGGGCCGCCGGGTTGAGGCCGAAGGACACGTTGGACACCCCGAGCGTGGTCTGCGCCTCCGGGTAGCGCCGCTTGAGCTCACGGATCGCCTCAATGGTCTCGAGTGCGTCGCGGCGGGTCTCCTCCTGGCCGGTGGAGATCGGGAAGGTGAGGCAGTCGACGATGATGTCGCAGGTGCGCATGCCCCAGCGGGTAGTCAGGTCATCGATCAGCCGCGACGCCACCCGCACCTTCCACTCGGCGGTGCGGGCCTGTCCCTGCTCATCGATGCACAGCGCCACCACGGCAGCGCCATGCTCGCGGACCAGCTCCATGACGCGCTGGTATCGAGAGTCGGGCCCGTCGCCGTCCTCGAAGTTCACCGAGTTGACCGTGCACCGCCCGCCGAGGCGTTCCAGACCGGCGCGCAGCACCGCCGGCTCGGTGGAGTCCAGCATGATCGGCAGGGTCGACGCGGTGGCCAGTCGCCCGGCCAGCTGCGCCATGTCGGTGGCGCCGTCGCGACCGACGTAGTCAATGCACAGGTCGATCAGGTGCGCGCCATCGCGGGTCTGCGCGCGGGCGATCTGCACGCAGTCCTCGAAGCGCTCGGCGAGCATGGCGTCGCGGAACGCCTTGGACCCGTTGGCGTTGGTCCGCTCGCCAATCATCAGCACGCTGGCGTCCTGGCGGAACGGCACCGCGGTGTACAGCGAGGACACCCCGGGCTCGGGGCGCGGACGCCGGTGGCGGGGTTGCAGCCCCGCGATGGCCCGCACCACCGCCGCGATGTGCTCGCTGGTCGTGCCGCAGCACCCACCGACCAGCCGGACCCCGAACTCGGTGACGAAGCCGGCCAGCGCGGTGGCCAGTTCGTCGGGGGTCAGCGGGTAGACCGCGCCGCCCCTGCTGAGCTGGGGCAGCCCGGCGTTGGGCATCACCGACAGCGGGATCCGGGAATGCTTGGCCAGCTGGCGCAGGTGCTCGCTCATCTCGGCCGGGCCGGTGGCGCAGTTCAGCCCGATCAGATCGATGCCCAGCGACTCCAGCGCGGCCAGCGCCGCGCCGATCTCGGTGCCCAGCAGCATCGTCCCGGTAGTCTCCAGGGTGACCTGGGTGATGATTGGGACGTGCCGGCCCCGCGCCGCCATCGCGCGGCGGGCGGCGATCACCGCGGCCTTGCACTGCAGCAGATCCTGGCTGGTCTCCACCAGGATCGCGTCGGCTCCGCCGTCGAGCAGGCCGCAGACCTGCTCGAGGTAGGCGTCGCGCAGCTCAGCGAAGTGGATGTGGCCCAGGGTGGGCAGCTTGGTGCCCGGGCCGACCGAGCCGAGCACGAACCGCGGCCGGTTCGGCTCGGTGAACTCATCGGCCACCTCGCGGGCCAGCGCGGCACCCGCCTGGGCGAGCTCCCGGATCCGATCAGCGATCCCGTACTCAGCGAGGTTGGCCAGGTTGGCGCCGAAGGTGTTGGACTCCACCGCGTCGGCACCAGCTTCCAGGTACCCTCGGTGCACGGCGCGCACCACGTCCGGGCGGGTAACGTTGAGGATCTCGTTGCAGCCCTCCAAGCCAGCGAAGTCATCCAGGCTCAGCGGGGCGGACTGCAACATTGTGCCCATCGCCCCGTCAGCGACCAGGACACGACGCGCCAGGACATCGAGCAGCGAGGGTAGGGCCATGAGATGCAGCGTAGAGCAGCGATATCGGGCCTTCACGGTATCGCGCGCAGGCCGGCGCAACCCAGGAGCCGTAGGCTAGCGCGGTGACCCATCCGGACACCTCCGGCAGCGGCTCGGCCAACCGCGGATCAACGCTGCCTCAGCTCAGCTCCCCGGTGTTGGTCGCCGCGTTCGAGGGCTGGAACGACGCCGGGGACGCCGCGAGCACCGCGATCGAGCACCTGCAACTCAGTTGGGACGCGACGCCGCTGGCCGAGCTCGACCCCGAGGACTACTACGACTTCCAGGTCACCAGGCCGACCACCAAACTGGTCGACGGGATCACCCGGCGCATCGAGTGGCCCACCACCAGGCTGTCGGTATGCCGCCCGCCCGGTGCCGACTACGACGTGGTGCTGGTGCACGGCATCGAGCCGAACATGCGCTGGCGGTCGTTCTGCGCTGAGCTGCTGCGCTACGTCATGGACCTGGAGATCGTCACCGTGGTCATCCTGGGTGCCCTGCTCGCCGACACCCCGCACACCCGGCCGGTGCCGGTCACCGGGACCGCCTACGACGCCGCCTCAGCCGCCCGGTTCAAGCTGGAGCGGTCCAAGTACGAGGGCCCCACCGGGATCGTGGGGATCTTCCAGGATGTCTGCGTGCAGGCTGGGGTGCCGGCCATCGCGTTCTGGGCGGCGGTGCCGCACTACGTCTCCGCCCCGCCTTCCCCCAAGGCCACCCTGGCGCTGCTGCACCGGGTGGAGGAAGCGCTCGACCTCGAGGTCACGCTCGGCGCGCTGCCCGAGGAGTCCGAGGAGTGGGAGGCGATGGTCAGCGAGATGGCCGAGGAGGACGACGAGGTCGCCAGCTACGTGCGGGCTCTGGAGGAGCGCGGCGACACCGACCTCACGC
>JBOHFJ010000170.1:0-10288 GCA_050699655.1 Pseudonocardiaceae bacterium | reverse complement strand
GATCCCACCGCCGCTTGAAGCTCAGCACGATCCTGACTCGTAAGTTTCATGGACAGATTATTCCACTTTATGCCACCAATGTAAAGCTGAACACATCTATCTACACTAGCGGGCTTCCACAGCACACCTACCGCACACTAATTCCCTATCTCGGTCAATCGCTGAGAAGCAAGCTGGATGACCCGCGTGGCAGGGGTTACCAGACGGTACATCCTTCGGTCTTTGGCCGCCAGATCCCCCGGTTGATCACGGTTTATGTGCCAACGGTGACACATGCTGTCGTCGTAGGCACACAAACCGTGATCTTCTTGCCGGGGCAACGCGATGTGAGCCGTCGGTACGGTGAGATCGTTAACGTCATCGCTGGTCATGGCCCGACGAAGGAGCAACCTTGCACTCTACCTGTGGTGCGGTTATGCCCGATTGAGAGAGGCGATACCCTCACGGATCGCCGCGGCAGGTGCGAGCGTCGCTCACACCTGTGCCCTGGCTATTTCCAGTTCGTCTCTAGTCGCTTTGCGCCTTCCAAGTAGGTCATCCATGGCGTGACGGGAGTACTCGTTGTAGCTCATCGGTTGCTTCCCTTGAGCCGGTGACGTTGCACCAGGGTAGCTGTTCAGTTGGTTGATGGTTGCGACGTGCCGTAACCATCGCTGAGGGCCGTAGCCTTGAGATGATTTTGACGTGTCGAGTTCCGGGGTCGTCGGAGGTCGGAGGCGTTGGTCGAGTAATCGCTCGCCCGTGTCCGCGAACTGGAGTCGATGGTGGCGTGACACCTACCGCGATCGGTCCGGCTGCGCCAGGTGACCCGACCGACCCGGTCGGCGGACCGGCAGAACGAAACCCGAAGGATCAACTCGGTGCTGCATCGGAGTCGGCGCGAGTCGGCGGCGCTGGCCGCTATGGTGTCGGTGTGACCGCCGCGGCCGCCAATCCTTTCGTTGTCTCGCCGATACCGGCCCTGCCGTCAGACACCACGCCGATGGCGATCCGTGACGCGCTGATCGACGAGGAGCGCGCCGAGTTCGAGCGCGCCTATCAGGAAGCCATGACCGAGGCCGCCCACACACTGGATCTGACCAGGGTCTTGGACGTGCTACGCAACTACCACCGGATCGCGTGGCGCACCCAGCGGCAAGGCCCGGAGGCGCACCGGCGGATGCTGGATCACGTCGAGCACGCTCTTCGAACTGGTGAAGCTCCTCCCGGCAGTGTGTCAGCAGAGGAAGTCAGTGCCCTGCTCCAGGAGCGGCTCGGCCGGTAGGTGGACCGCGTCGTCACCTACAGCGAGGCGCTTGAGTCGCGGGCAGGTGCGGGATTGTCGGTGGAACGCGGCGGGGCGGAGGCCTCAAGGGATCATCTCCGGCCTCGCCGCGGTCAGGGTCCGGCTGCCCCGCCCGGGGGGACCTGGGGGGAGGCGGGGGCGGGACAGCCGGGGTCTGTATTAGCTGGATTAACTGGGTAGGTGGATCAGTCGTGATTGTGGCTAGCGTGCGGGTGTCGTCAGGGATCACCGGCGCGGGCCGATCCGGGCACGGCGGGTGGCAGCGTGTTGGCCAGCAGGCTCAGCAGCAGCACCTCGTCGAGCTGGTGCACGTACAGCGTCGCCTTGCCGCGCACCTGGCACTGGCGCCACCGCGCCCCGAACACCGACCCGGGCCGGCGGCAGGACCGACACCGACCCCACTGGTCAACCGGGTGCTCCAGCAGCAGCGAGTACAGGGTGAGCACCGCCCGACACTCCACGGAGCCGATCCCGCCCGTGCCGCCCGGGGACTCCGTCGCGGCCCGCAGAACACCCCGCAACGCCGCGCGAAGCGGATCTTCTTGACCCACTTGAGACACGTTCGATCTCATCAGCCGTCTCCCCGCGCGGTCCAGGCCCACAGTGGGCACTCCTGCTCGAGGTCGACAGCGAGCATGTCAACGCCGCCCTGAATCCGGTCATCGTTGATCACGGTGGTCACCTCCTGGTCGCTGATTGGGTTCCGGGCGAGTCGCTCTGCGTACACAATGCTGGTCGAGCGTTCGGCTGGCCAGGGGGTGGATGCGGACAGGGTGGCTTTGTCCGCATCCGACATTCCGGGCACGTTGTGGAGCCATGCCGTCCAGGGCAAGGTGGGGCGAGTCATTGATCGTGGGGAGGCGAGGCGTCATGGGGCAGGTGCCGCGGGAGTTGACTCCGTTGGAGTCGGCGTTGCATTTCTTCGGAGCTGAGCTGCGGTATTGGCGAACGCTGCGCGAGCTGTCGCAAGCCGCGCTCGGGCGGCGGACCCATGACAGTGGCGCCTTGATCGGCAAGATCGAGAAAGGTGAGCGGTTCCCCAGTCTCGCGCTGACCCGGCGACTGGATGCCGTTCTGGACACCGATGGGGCGCTGGAGCGGCTCTGGCCGCAAGTCGACCACGAACGAGCGACCCGTGAGGCATCCGGCGACGCGGCGACCAGCGGTGACGCACCAGTCTCGGGTGAGCTGGGTCTTGCCTGGTGCGCCACGCCGCGCGCTACGGTGGAGGTGGTCGCACAACTGTGGAGGTCGGCCTTGGACCGGCGGTCAATTCTGGTGTCGGCTCCGTGGGTCGCCTCGGCGTTTGCTGGACCGACGCGGGAATGGCTGCGCAACCGCGAGGATGAGGTCGCCCAGGGCTGGGCCGCTCGACACGTCAGCCGGAGCGACATCGACGCGTTGCGGGAAATGTGTGAGGCGTTCACCGACGTCAGCCGGCGGCTCGGCGGTGGGTATGCCCGTTCCACGCTCCTGCACTACACCAACCAGGTTGTGCTCCCGCTGCTCCGGGGCAGCTACGACGACGTGATCGGCCGGGAACTGATGGCCGCGACGGCGCTGCTGTGCGATCTATGCGGGTGGATGAGCTGGGATTCCGGTAGGCAGGGGCTTGCCCAGCGCTACTACATCCAGGCACTGCGGCTGGCCCAGGCCAGCGGGAACCGCGCGCTGGGCGCGCGCATCCTGGCGGACATGGCGACGCAGGCGCACTCTCTCGGCGACGCCGCCAGCGCACTGGATCTGGCTAGTGCCGGACTCGACTGCGGCTCGCCGGTGACGGAGGCCCGCTGCGCCGCTTTGCAGGGCCGCGCGCATGCCTTGCGCGGTGACCAGCGGGCCTGTGCGCAAGCGTGCTCGGTCGCACACCGAGCGCTCGACCGAACAACCCCGACCGGTGATCGGGTGTGGTTCAAGCTCTACACGTTCGAACAGATGACTTACGAAACGATGTGGATGGCCAGCGACCTCGGCAGGCACGAGGAAGTCCAGCGGCTGGCCCCCGGACTGCTGGCCTCGGCATCGGCGGGTGGCAGGCTGCGCCGCCACGTCATGAGCACGACCGTCCTCGCCAGCTCCTACCTGCCCTCCGACGGTGACCCGCACAGTGACATCGACCGGGCCTGTGAGCTGCTCAGCCAGGTGATCCCGTCCCTCGGCTCGCTTAGCAGCACCCGCGCCCTAGAAGGTGTCAACTCCGTCCGCCGCGCGCTGGCCGCACACGCTGGGCGCCCAAGCGTCCAGGAAGTCGAGGACCACTTCCGTTCCACGATCGCGGCCGTGAGTACGCCCGTATGAGCACCACAACCAATCCCTCATGCCCTCCCCGTCGGCGTGAGCGGCCCAAATTCTACGTCCCGGTCACCAGCGGTGAACGATGGCGCGTGGGTGTGGACAGGATGGCTGTCCGCATCCGACATTCCTGGCATGTTGTAAAGCCATGCCGCTCAGGGGCAGGGTGGGGCGAGTCACTGGTCGGGGGGAGGGTGAGGCGTTGTGGGGCAGGTGCCGAGGGAGTTGACTCCGCTGGAGTCGGCGTTGCATTTCTTCGGAGCTGAGCTGCGGTATTGGCGAACTGTGCGCGAGCTGTCGCAAGCCGCGCTCGGGCGGCGGACTCATGACAGTGGCGCCTTGATCGGCAAGATCGAGAAAGGTGAACGGTTCCCCAGCCTCGCGCTGACCCGGCGACTGGATACCGTTCTGGATACTGATGCGGCGCTGGAGCGGCTCTGGCCGCGGGTCGACCACGAACGAGCGACCCGTGAGGCACCCGGTTACCCGGCGACCAGCGGTGACGCACCCGTCCCGGGTGAGCTGGGTCTCGCGTGGTGCGCCACGCCGCGCGCTACGGTGGAGGTGGTCGCACAACTGTGGAGGTTGGACTTGGACCGGCGGGTGGTTCTCGCGTCAGCGCCGTGGGTCGCCTCGGCGTTCGCTGGACCGACCCGCGAGTGGCTGCTGAACCGTGAGGATGAAGTTGCCCAGGGCTGGGCCGCTCGGCGCGTCGGGCAGAGCGACATCGACGCGGTGGGGGAGATGTGCGATGCCTTCGCCACCGCCGAACAGCGGCTCGGCGGTGGGTATGCCCGTTCCACGCTGCTGCACTACACCAACCAGGTTGTGCTCCCGCTGCTCCAGGGCAGCTACAACGACACTATTGGGCGGGAACTGATGGCCGCGACGGCGCGGCTGTGTGATCTGTGTGGATTTATGAGCCTTGACTCCGGTAAGCAAGGACTCGCTCAGCGCTATTTCATCCAGGCCCTGCGGCTGGCCCAGGCCAGTGGAAACCGCGCGCTGGGCGCGCACATCCTGGCTGACATGTCCACCCAGGCGCGCGGCATGGGCGATACCGCCCAGGCACTGGACCTGGCCAGTGCCGGACTTGATCGCGGCTCACCAGCGGCACAGGCTCGCTGCGCCGCAGCGCAGGGCCGAGCGTACGCCTTGCGCGGTGATCAGCGAGCTTGCGAGCAGGCGTGCTCGGTCGCGCACCGAGCGCTCGACCGAGCAACCCCGGCCGACCAACGGGTGTGGTTCAAACTCTTCACCCCCGGACACCTGACCGCCGAAACGCTGCGGAATGCCAGCGACCTCGGCAGACACGATGACGTCCAGCGGCTGGCCCCCGGACTGCTGGCCTCGGCATCGGCGGGTGGCAGGCTACGCCGCCACGTCATCTGCACGACTATCCTCGCCAGCTCCTATCTACCCTCGCGGAACAACCCGCACAGCGACATCGACCGGGCATGCGACCTGCTGGGCCAGGCGATCCCGTCCCTCGGCTCGCTCCGCAGCACCAGCGCCCTCAAAATGGTCAACTCCGTCCGCCGCGCACTGGCCGCACACGCTGGGCGCCCGAGCGTCCAAGAGGTCGAGGACCACTTCCGTTCCACGATCGCGGCAGTGAGTACGCCCGTATAAGCACCAACGCCGCACACAGTCCCAACCAATCCCCGATGCTCTCCCCGGCGGCGTGAGCGGCCCAGATCCCACGCCCCTGTCACCAGTGGCGAACGATGGCAGACTGCGCTCATGTCGGCCGCATTCATCCCACAGTCCGCGCCGCGCCTGCTCGTGCTGTGGGACCTCGACCACACGCTGATCGCTGCACGGGGCGTCGGCCGCGCCATCTACGAGCGAGCCTTTCCCACCGCCACCGGCACACCGCTCGCTACCGCGGTGGCGTCGATGTCCGGTCGGACTGAGCTGGACATCATGGCCGAAAGCTTGCTGCTCAACGACATCACGCCAACCGACGACATGCTTGCCCGGTTGATGCGAGCCTTGATGCGGGGTTACCAGGATGCGCGAGACGAGCTTCGCACGGTGGGCCGAGCACTTCCTGGCGCGCACGACACGCTCGCCAGCCTGGCGCGCAACCCAACCGTCCACCAGAGCGTGCTGACCGGCAACCTGCGCGACGTGGCCCGCATCAAGCTCGAAGTCTTCGACCTGGACCACTACCTCGACCTCGACGCCGGAGCCTACGGCGATGACCATCCCGAGCGGTGCAAGCTGGTCGCGATCGCCCAGCGGCGAGCCGCCGAACGGACTGGCGTGATGTTCGGCAACGACGCCACAGTGCTGATCGGCGACACGCCGAAAGACGTTGAAGCGGCCTTGGCGGCCGGCGTGCTAGTGATCGGGGTGGCCACCGGCAAGACAAGCACGCAGGAGCTGCGAGACGCTGGCGCGCCACACACCGCAGCCAACCTCATCGAATGTCACGTCATTCTGAACCGGTTGATTCAAGACCGCGGTGCGTGATCAGCGTGAAAAGGTCTCCTCGTCAACTCCGACACGCGGTGGATCGCCAACGAGCTTATTCCCCGGAGTTGGAACGATCATCATAGTACACGGTTATTGACGGCCATTTCTCGCCGTCAGAGGTTATCTCGGAATGCAGAACGAGGTCACCGATTTCGACATCTCCGAGTTCGTCGATTGTATCGGCGACACGCCGCAGAAGCGCCGGGACATTACTCTGCCCGTTGCCCCGTGGATTTGCTTGCGCAAAATAAAAAGTGCTAAATCGCTCATCTGACGACATCTCATCAACCCCTGTTTAGGTCTATAGCTCTTATTTCTTTCTCTTCTGCTTGTTTCGCTCCTTGTTGTATTTTTCGGCCTGAATCATCTTTTGTCTCGCTGAATTGTAGGCTCGCGGGTCGTAACGTTGCCCAGCTTCCTTGTCCGCAATCGCACGCTTTTCGTCATTGGACAGACCAGGTGGTTGCGGTGCCATGTAGTAAACCGAGTCGCTGAGGAGCAGCGTTTTCGCCGCCACAGTGTGCGGCTCACCTATCCCGGCCATCGAAGCGACCGATGCTCCTGCGGTGAGAACCGCGAACGCGACTAGTGGTGCGGCAACGCAACGGATGGCAGATCTCATGACTTCCCCCAGGGAACGCGACGAACCAGCACGGCATCCACTAATTATCAGTGCGACACGACAGCTTCCCCGATGGTCGCCTACTGGGTCCGAGACCATATCAGCGGAGAGCCACTAGCGCAAGACATGGTCTGCTGGCCTGCCACCGCCGCGTGCTGCGGGAGAATCGGCTGCGGCGGCCAGCCGGTCGAGATTGAGCACCGCCGAGCCCGCCGATCGGCCGGCACGTGGCGTCGTGGTCGAGGATGTGGAGAACGATCGTTTTCCGCAGGGCGAGTGAGGAGCGCGCGATGGCCACCAGTGGGTTCAGGTTGGGGATCTACGTGTTCAAGGACGTCGAGATCATCGACTTCGCGGCTCCGCACGGGGTGTTCTCGGTGGCCCGGCGGTTCGATCCCGAACTTGAGGCGTTCCTCGTCGCGGACGCGCTGCGGCCGGTGCAGGCCCAGGCCGGGTTCACCGTGCTGCCCAACTACTCCTTCGCCGACCAGCCCGCGATGGACGCCTTCCTCATCCCCGGCGGCTTCGGCACCCGCCAGGAGATCCGCAACGGCCGGCTGCACCAGTTCATCCGCCACCAGCCGGCCGAGACGCTGCTGACCAGCGTGTGCACCGGCTCCTGGATCTACGCGAAAATGGGGCTGCTCGACGACATCGCCGCTACCAGTCGCAAGGAACCCGACCGAATCGAGGCCAACCCTCCGGGTAAGGTGCCGATCGACCGGCTTGCCGACCTCGCGCCAGCGTGCCGGATCAGCCGCGCCCGGGTCGTCGACGCCGGCCGAATCGTCACTGCGGGCGGCATCACGGCGGGCATGGAGCTGGGCTTCCACCTGCTGCGCCGAGCTGGTTACGCTGAGGATCTGATCGCTGAGGTCGCCAGAGTCATGGAGTATCAGGACGCGTACACGCTCTACCGCGACGATCTCGAGGGCTGGCGGTGCGCGGGGCTTTCGGCCAGGCTGTCAGGATGATCTCGATCGACGACTACTTCGCCTTCGTGGACGATGCGCTCGATGGCATGGTGAGCATCGTCAGCGAGCTCGGCGATGACCACGCCAATCGCCGTCTCGACATCCCGGGCGCCAACTCACCCTATGTCATCCTCACCCACTGCCTGGGCGTGATGGAGTACTGGGGCGGTCACCTCGTCGCTGGGCGTCCTATCACGCGGGACCGAGCCGCGGAGTTCCGGGCGGCCGGCCCGGTCGGCGCTCTGGTTGAGCGGGCCGGCCGCGCACGCCAGCAGCTGCGGGCGGATACCGCGAACGTCGAGCCGTTCGCGCCGCCCCGCGGCGCACCACGGCCCGAGGACGTCGAGTTGCCACTGGGCAGGACTCAGGGTGGCGCTCTGATGCACATCTACGAAGAACTCGCTCAACACCGCGGCCACATGGAGCTCACCCGGGATCTACTGCGGTCGAGCTGACCCAAGAACGAGGCGCGGCTCGTGTTTCTCCAGTGCCCCAGCTGCTTGTATCGGTGGTGGCACGACACCGAGTTCGGTGTGGGAGATCACGGCATGGACCTGGCGTCATGATTGGCTCGGCCACCGGGGTGGTGCGGCACCGCGATTCATCGACCAGGTCACGCCGCCGAGCCGCCCTTCCTGGATGGGCTCCGGCGCGCGCTGCTGATACGAGCGTGACAGTTCGGCGCTGAGGTCACCGCCCTCGTTCAGGATCAGGCACGGGGGACGGTAGGCGCAGCGCGCGCACACGGCTGGCTCCGGGCTCGGGTAGATCTCGAGGTCCGGCCTGGTGGCGGTGCGGGCCTCGGCGGCCAGGTCCACGCCAGCCGCCGCCAGCTCGGCCTCACCGCGCCGGATCCGGGTGCGGTGAAACGCGTCGGTGCCCTCGGCATCCAAGCGTTCACCAGCGACGGTGCCGCTGCGGGCGTACATCCGGCGGTGCCGCGCCGTCAGGCGCTCCGTTGGCTGCGGGGCACTCTCGCCGAGCTCGCCAGCGTCGGCACGAACCTCGTTGTACACCGTGCCCGTGATCTGCATCCCCAAGTAGAACTGTGGCCACGCCCAGGACCAGGCGATTGTCCGCTCATCTAGCTGGAGCGCGTCGTGATCGGCCCAGGAGCCGGTGACCAGCCGGTGCTGGATGACCCAGTAGGCGTCGTCATCGTCGATGGCGAGCAGGTCGACACGGTCGCTGTACCGGATCTCCGCACCGTCCGGGGTCACGAGGTAGGCACCGGGCGCGGCCGGGTCGGGAATGTTCACCTCGAAGTCGGTGTTGACGCGCAACGGAGTGAAGTGGTCAACCGTCGGTGCCCAGGCGGCGTAGGCGTCGAGCAGCGCATGGCCCCGGTCCAGGGTCTCACGCAGACTTTGATGGTCCGGCTGGGCTGGGTAATTGGGCTGGGCTGGGTCATTGGGCTGGGTTTGGCCGCGCAGCGAACGGTCCAGCGCCTGATGCACTAAGGGTGTCACTATAGACCTGTCCCACTCCCACATCCCAGGGAAGTAGTACACCGCAAGCGCATCGCGCAGTGCCTGAGCCAGGTCGATCGGGCCCGGGCGGGGGATCGGTTCGAAGTTGCGCCGGTTACGCGCGCTCAGGTCCCATTCCCGGCGGCAGCGCTTGAACGCCGTCCGCTCTGAAGGGCTGATCCGGTATGCCATCGCGCCTCGACTCAGTGCCTGTGCCGACCCTCAGCGTCCGTGATGATTCAGTGCCTGTGGTTCAATGCGCGTGCGGCCACGGGTCATCCACCGACCAGCGGCAACGATCATGACCACCGGCCGCCGCGTCCATCTCGGCGAACAGGTCATCGAAGAACGCCGACGCGTTGTCGCGATGGTGCGGCTGCCACCCGCCGTAGTAGATCCAGGAATCGGGTATCGACTCACCCGGCGCTGGCGTGGGGAAGCCTCCATCGGCGCCGAGGCGGCGAATCGCGTAACTGTCGCCTCGGCGCTCGATGTAGACCATCTCACCAGGTTCGGGCCAGTCGGCCAGGATCTCGGTGATTAACTCGTTCTGATTCAGCGAACCTCCTTGGGTCGTGTCAGCAGATCCGCGGCAGCGGGTCGCCGACGAGAAGGTCAATGATGCGGGTGCCGCCGAACCCGGTCTTGAGCAGAACCAGTCCGGGTGGATCCTCAACGACCCGGCCCACCACGGTGGCTCCGGCGCCCAGCGGATGCGCCCGCAACGCGGCCACCGCGGCGTCAGCCGCGCCAGGGGCAACGATAACCACAATACGTCCCTCACAGGCGACGTAGAGCGGGTCGATGCCCAGCAACTCGCAGGCGCCGCGCACCTCCGGGCGCACCGGAACGGCTTCCTCCTCGACCGCCACGGCCACGCCAGCTGCCTTGGCCACCTCGTTGAGGATCGTCGCGACCCCGCCACGGGTGGCGTCACGCATCGCCCGGACATCCGGGCCCACCGCGTCGAGCAAACCCCGCACCATGTCGTGCACCGGTGCGGTGTCGGAGACCAGGTCGGCTTCAAGGTCGAGCTCACCGCGCGCCAGCATGATGGTCATGCCGTGATCGCCCACCGGGCCAGAGACGATCACCACGTCGCCGGGGCGCGCGGTGGCCACGCCCAGGGTCAGGCCGTCGGTGATCAGCCCGACCCCGGCCGTGG
>JBOHFJ010000169.1:0-10289 GCA_050699655.1 Pseudonocardiaceae bacterium | reverse complement strand
GCGCTGGAGACCCTCGATGGCATTGAGGAGGTCAGGGTCGAACCAGGCACCCAGTGCGCGACCGTGCTGACCCTGCGGGGGCGGGGGATGCCGCGGCTGCGCAGCACCGGCCGCGCCGAGGGTCGGGGAGACCTGTTCGTCCACCTCGACGTCGTGACCCCGACACGGCTGGACCCCCGGCAGGTCGAGCTGCTGCGCGAGCTTGCCCTGCTGCGCGGTGAGGAGCAGGCCGAGCTCACCGCGAACGGCCGGGCCGGCGGCCTGTTCTCCCGGCTGCGGGATTCCTTGGGCGGACGCTGACAGGCGCTGGTACGGGTTCGTGGTGAGCAGCCCGCCGGTTTTTTTCGCCGAGCCGCTGCCCGCCGAGGGTGCCGAGACGATGCTCGCCGGGCCTGAGGGCAGGCATGCCGCGGCGGTGCGGAGGTTGCGCGTCGGCGAGCGTCTGGTGCTCACGGACGGCTGTGGTGAGCTGGCCCTGTGTGAGGTGCGCGATGCGGGTCGGGATCAGCTTTGGCTGCGGGTGCTGCGCCGGAGCAACGAGTCAGCTCCGGCGCTGCGGGTGACGCTGGCTCAGGCGCTGGTCAAGGGCCAGCGCGGGGAGCTGGCGGTGGAGCTGGCCACCGAGGCCGGGGTGGATGCGGTGTTGCCCTGGCGAGCTGACCGCTGCGTGGCTCGCTGGGACCCCGGACCGCGCGGGGCGAAGGCGCTGTCCCGGTGGCGCGAGGCGGCTCGGGAGGCGGCCAAGCAGTCCCGCCGGGGATGGTTCCCCGAGGTGGCCGAGCCAGTCGGCACCGCCGTGCTCGGGCAGCGCGCCGCCGCCGCGGCGGGGTGCCTGGTGCTGCACGAGAGCGCGACCGATCCGCTGCCCACGGTGGCGTTGCCCGGCGCGGGAGAGCTCCTGCTGGTGGTCGGGCCCGAAGGTGGCATCACCGACGCCGAATTGGCCGCGCTCACCGCCGCGGGAGGCCGGCCGGTGCGACTGGGTCCGGGGGTTTTACGGTCTTCGAGTGCCGGGGCTGTTGCTCTCGGTGCAATAGGGGCTCTCTCTCAGCGGTGGCGCTAAGCTATTAGAGTGAAATATGGCACACTTTGGCGCGAAAAGAGTTACCTTAAGTAGGAACAACCGATGAAGACAACCTGATCGAGTACAAAAGTCGGTCGGAGTGCAAAGTCGGTTGGGGCTCACAAGCCCAGAAAAGCCCCGCCGGGCACCTCCCCCCTCGGTCCGGCGGCGCCGCGCCACGGCGGGACAGCCCCCAGTTCCCGCCGCGGCGCGGCATCTCTGCCGCGCATCGACCGCAGCTCCCGCGAAAAGTGCCGAATCCGAGCCCTGCGGGCTGGAGCGTCCGGCTAGCATCAGTCCTGCCGGTTGAACACCAGACGCGCGAGCGCGCAGGAAGCAGGACCCACCCCGACGTGCCCCCGCCTGAACCGGTCCAGTCGAAGATCGTGATCCCCGGCTCCGCAACGCTGGCCCTGCTGGGATCCCGCGACGAGAACCTGAAGGTGACTGAGGACCTGCTCGCCGCTGACGTGCACGTGCGGGGCAACGAGGTCACCCTTTCTGGTGCCCCGGCGGACGTCGCCTTCGCCGAGCGCGCCTTCGCCGAGTTGGTCACCCTGGCCTGCCGCGGCCAGCAGCTGCGCCCGGACGCGGTCCGGGAGACCCTGACGATGCTCGCCCAGGGGAACGCGGAATCGCCCGCCGAGGTGCTCAGCCTGGACATTCTGTCCCGGCGCGGTCGCACGATCCGGCC
Organism: Pseudonocardiaceae bacterium; assembly: GCA_050699655.1. GTDB lineage: Bacteria > Actinomycetota > Actinomycetes > Mycobacteriales > Pseudonocardiaceae. The sequence goes on along the minus strand of JBOHFJ010000169.1, from coordinate 8,532 downwards.
CAAGACGCTGAACCAGAAGCGTTACGTCGACGCCATCGACCGCTACACGATCGTGTTCGGCATCGGGCCCGCCGGTACCGGCAAGACGTACCTGGCGATGGCCAAGGCGGTGCGGGCGCTGCAGGCCAAGCAGGTCAACCGGATCATCCTGACCCGGCCGGCGGTCGAGGCGGGGGAGCGGTTGGGCTTCCTGCCCGGCACCCTGTATGAGAAGATCGACCCGTACCTGCGCCCGCTGTACGATGCGCTGCACGACATGCTCGACCCGGAGTCGATTCCCAAGCTGATGGCCGCCGGGACCATTGAGGTCGCGCCGCTGGCCTACATGCGCGGTCGCACCCTCAACGAGGCCTTCATCATCCTCGACGAGGCGCAGAACACCACCCAGGAGCAGATGAAGATGTTCCTCACCCGGCTCGGCTTCGGCTCCCAGGTCGTGGTCACCGGTGACGTCACCCAGGTCGACCTGCCCGGCGGCCAGCCCTCCGGGCTGCGGATCGTGCAGACCGTCCTTGATGGTGTGCCCGATGTGCACTTCGCGCGGCTGTCCAGTGCCGACGTGGTTCGTCACCGGTTGGTCACCGATATCGTGGACGCCTACGGACGGTGGGACGCTCTTCAAGAGGCCACCGGCGCGTCCTCGCTGTCGCATCGTGCCGGCCGCCGTCGGAGGCGGTGAGCCGAGAAGTGGGCATCGAGATCCGCAACGAATCCGGCACCGACATCCCCGAGGCGTCGATCGCGGCGGTGGCGCGCTTCGTGATGGGCCGGATGGGTGTCAGTCCGTTGGCCGAGCTGTCCGTGTTGCTGGTCAGCGGCGCGGTGATGACCGATCTGCATGAGCGCTGGATGGACCTGCCAGGCCCCACCGATGTGATGGCCTTCCCGATGGACGACGCGGAGGAGGGCGGGCTGCTGGCGGGTGGCAAGCCGGACAGCCCCTCCGGTGGCCCCGCGCTGCTCGGTGACATCGTGCTGTGCCCAGAGGTCGCGCGGGAACAGGCCGCCGCGGCGGGTCACTCAGCGCTCGATGAGCTGCACCTGCTCACCGTGCACGGGGTGCTGCACCTGCTGGGTTACGACCACGCCGAGCCCGAGGAGGAGCGCGAGATGTTCGCCCTGCAGGGCCGGATCCTCGATGAGTTCCAGCGTGCCGACCGGGCCAGCCGGCGCCGGATCGCCCAGCGGGACGCGGACACCCGGCTGCTGGGGGTGGTCGGTCTGGACGGGCCGGGGGAGTCCGGCCCGCAGGGGTAACCCCCGCGCAGTGACCACCGGTCGTGACAGTGCTGACGCCCACGATTGCGCTGCTCGTGCTGGCCGCCACCCTCGTGGTGGCCGCGGGCGGCTTCGCCGCGGCCGACTCCGCGCTGGGCACGGTGTCGCGGGCCCGGGTCGAGGAGCTGGTGCGCGCCGGCCGGTTCGGCGCCGGGGCGCTTGCGCTCGTCGTCGCCGACCGGCCCCGGCACGTGAACTTGTTGCTGTTGCTGCGGCTGAGCTGCGAGCTGACCGCTACCGTGCTGGTCACCGTCGCGGCGGTGCGGACGCTCTCGCCAACCTGGCTGGCGGTCCTGGCCGCCGGGGTGGGGATGGTCGTGGTGACCTACGTGGTCGTCGGGGTCGGTCCGCGCACCATCGGGCGCCAGCACCCTTACCGCGTCGGTCTCCTGGTGGCGGGACCGGTCCGGGTGCTGGGCCGGATCCTGGGCCCGCTGTCGCGGCTGCTCATCGTGGTGGGCAATGCGATCACGCCCGGCCGGGGTTTCCCGGAGGGGCCGTTCAGCTCCGAGGTCGAGCTGCGCGAGCTGGTGGACATGGCGGGTCAGCGCGGCGTGGTCGAGGCCGGCGAAGCCGAGATGATCCACTCCGTGTTCGAGCTGGGGGACACCGCAGCCCGGGAGGTGATGGTGCCCCGGACCGAGATCGTCTGGACCGAGCGGGACACGTCGGTGCGCCAGGCGGTGGCGCTGTGCCTGCGTTCCGGGTTCTCCCGGATCCCGGTGATCGGCGACAGCGTCGATGACATCGTCGGTGTCGTGCACCTCAAGGATCTGGTGGGGGCCGAGCAGCAAGGCGGCCCGGTCGGTGCGGTGATGCGCTCGGCGACGTTCGTTCCCGACTCCAAGCTACTCACCGGGCTGCTCAAGGAAATGCAGGTCTCGCATGACCACATGGCCGTCGTCGTCGACGAGTACGGTGGCACCGCCGGCCTCTTGACGATCGAGGACATCCTCGAGGAGATCGTCGGTGAGATCACCGACGAGTCCGACACTGACCAGCGGCCGCCGATCGAGCACCTCGGGGACGGTACAGTGCGGGTGCTCAGCCGGCTGCCGGTGATCGACCTGGGCGAGTTGTTCGCGGTGGACCTCTCGGACACCGACGTGGAAACCGTCGGTGGGCTGCTGGCGCAGCGGTTGGGCCGGGTGCCGGTGCCCGGTGCCGTGGCCGAGGTGGCCGGGTTGCGGCTGCTCGCCGAGGGCGGCAACGACCGTCGGGGGCGGCTGCGCATCACCACCGTCGCCGTGTCCCGAGTCCGCAAACCCCAAGTTCACCCCGCCGCGGCCGACCCGCCGCAGGAAGCGAGTGACACCCGTGCCTGAGACCGCGGACCTCGACCCCGAGGACGCCAAGATCGTGACGCTGGCGCGCTCAGCGCTGGCCCACACCGGCGCCCACGAGGGTGCCGCGGTACGGGACACCGACGGGCGCGCCTACACCGGCGTCACGGTCGCGCTGCCGTCTCTGGCGCTGACCGCGCTGCAGGCGGCGGTGGCCGCGGCGGTGGCCAGCGGGGCGACCGGCCTGGAAGCTGCAGCGGTGGTGTCCGGGTCGGAGTCGGTGGACGCCGCCTCGCTGGCCGCGGTCCGCGAGCTCGGGCCAGCGGCTCCGGTGCTGCTGGCGGATCAGCGCGGCAACGTCCGCGACGTGCTGCGCGTGGTGGGCCAGCCATGACTCCAGCCGTGACTCAGGATTCCGACGGGCCCCACCGGGCCGGGTTCGCCTGCCTGGTGGGGCGGCCCAACGTGGGCAAATCGACGTTGACCAACGCACTGGTGGGCCAGAAGGTGGCGATCACCTCCAGCCGGCCGCAGACCACCCGGCACACCATCCGGGGCATCGTGCACCAGCCGCATGGGCAGCTCGTGCTGGTGGACACCCCCGGCCTGCACCGGCCCCGCACGCTGCTCGGCGAGCGGCTCAACAGCCTGGTGCGCGCGACCTGGTCGGAGGTGGACACGATCGGCTTCTGCGTGCCCGCCGATGCCGCGATCGGGGCCGGGGACCGGTTCATCGCCGCTGAGCTGGCCGCGCTGGCCGAGCGCACCCCGGTGTTCGCCGTCGTGACCAAAACCGATCTGGTGCTCCCCGGGCGAGTGGTCGAGCAGCTCGCTGGGCTGGCTGAGCTGGCGCGCTCGGTCGGCTTCGAGTTCGCTGAGGTCGTGCCGGTGTCCGCGGTCGATGGCTTCCAGGTGGAGCTGCTCGCTGAGCTGCTGCTGGCCCGGATGCCTCCGTCGCCGCCGCTGTACCCCAGTGGGAAACTTACCGACGAACCGGAGCAGACCCTGGTCGCCGAGCTGGTCCGGGAGGCGGCGCTGGAGGGCGTGCGCGAGGAGTTGCCGCACTCGCTGGCCGTCGTGGTGGAGGAGATGAGCCCAAGAGAGGGACGGGAGGGCCTGCTCGACATCTACGTGAACCTCTACGTCGAGCGCGACAGCCAGAAGGCGATCGTGATCGGACGCGGCGGCCAGCGGCTCAAGGAGGTCGGCAGCCGCGCGCGGGCGCACATCGAGGCCCTGCTGGGCACCTCGGTGTACCTGGACCTGCACGTGAAAATCGCCAAAGACTGGCAGCGCGACCCCAAACAACTCCGCCGCCTAGGCTTCTAGCCCGAGCGCCCTCGACCGAGGCCTCTCGACCGAGGCCTCTCGGCCCGATATGGAGACATATTGGGCTCTGGGAGGCCGCATAACCCCGATATGTCTCCATGTCGGGCCGGGCACCGTGAGGGTGGTCACGGGCAGTGAAATAGGGTCATGAACCCGTAGCCCATGTGGAGTTGCATGTGGCAGTGCAGGAGTGACAAGCCTGGCTGGTCGCTGATGAAATCGATCTCCATCATTTGGTAGCCGCCGAGCATCACAACGTCTTTTTTCAGGCCGGAGGTGGGCGAGCCCGCGATGTTGGTGACCTCGAAGGTGTGGCGGTGCAGGTGCATGGGGTGTATGTCGTCAGTGGCGTTACGCAGACGCAGTCGGTAGCGTTTATCACGCTCGATCTGGAGCACTGGATTGTTCGTATTCATGGAGAATGGGATTCCATTCGTGGCCAGACGTTGAAGCCATCGTTCGCGGCGTTGCATTTCTCGATCAACATGTCGATCACATGATCAGGTTTCGGGGTCGGGCTATTCGGCCGCGCGAAGGTCCGGTAGTCCCACTGGAACGGGTCTGGTTTGACCCATTTGTCCAAACCTGCCTGGCCGACGCCGCCTTCCGCCTGGTCACCGCCAACGACGATGACACAAGCCTGGGAACCGAGATCGCCACCCCGGACCAATCCTGGGCCGTCATCTGGCACGATCCCCGCGACGGCTGCTATCCCACCAGCCAGGCCGGGCCTCGCCGCCTGGCTGACCTGCTCGAACGCGCACACCACCACTGGAGCGCACTGAACCAACCACGCTGGGACGCCTTCGGGATCACAGTGACCCCTACCAGCCAATGGGTGTACTACGACCAACCCGACCACACCCACCTCCGATGGGACCTACCCCTTCCCACCCCCGTTCCCTGATGGTGCGCCTTCGAAAGAACGCAGCACCATCAGAGTGAACAAGGCAAAACTAGCTTGTCTAGCCCGACCCAGCCAGGGGTGTCACCAGATGCGACATCAACTCCGGTTCTCTGCTCTGTGTCTACTTGACTTCGCGCTTGGGTTGGCAGCGGCGACTGGGTCGGGTGGCGCTTGTCCAGGACGCGGATCAGCTCGGCCTTGGAGCTGATCCCGAGTTTGCGGTAGATGTTGCTGAGGTGATATTCGACTGTCTTGACACTGAGGAAAAGCTCGGCGGCCGCGCCCGCGTTGGTGAGGCCGCGCTGGACCGCGAGGGAGATGTTGAGCTCCTGCGGGGTGAGCCGCAGCTCGATGATGTCGCCAGTGGCGGGTGCCGACCCGCCACTGGCGACCAGCTTGTCGCGGCATCGTTCCACCCAGGGTGCGGCGCCGAGGCGCTCGAACAATTCCAATGCGCTGTTCAACTGGACCCGCGCGCCGGCTCTATTCCGGCTGCGGTGCAGGCGGATGCCGTAGGCGAAGTGAGTTCTGGCGCGGGCGAATGAAGTGGTGTTCTCTGGGTGCAGGCGCAAGGCCTGTTCGAAGAACTTTGCGAAGTCTCGGTGTTCCAGCAGTCCGTGGCAGTGGGCGGCGGTGGCCTGCGCCCACATGTGCCCGGTGCGCGCGGCCAGGTCGTCGAGCTGCGCCAGCTTCTCGGTTGCCTGCTCGAACTGGCCGGTCCCGACGTAGGCCTCCACGAGATCGGGCAGGATCTGCAGTTGCAGGTTCGGCGCCACCGGCGAGGCCGCGTCCCAGGCATCTTGGAGCGCGTCGGCCGCGTCGTGCGGACGGTCCAGGCCGAGCTCCAGCAGCCCCAGCGCGGCCAGCGCGTGCACCGTGGTGCCGGCGTGGCCGCCGGATCGCGCGGCGGCGATGGCCTGGGCGGCGTGCTCGCGGCAGCTGGCCATCCCGAACCCCGCTTCGACCCTGGCCAGAACACTCACGCTGTTGGGTATCTGGGCCAGCCAACCGGTCTGCGCGGCAAGCTCGACCGCCTCATAGGCTAGGGCGAGCGCGGAGGTCCAGTTCCCATCCATCCACTCCAGCTGGGCCATCGGTGACAGCTGGTGCGTGAGCAGCCCGGGCGCATTCGCCCGGCGGCTGGCGTCCACGGCGCGGGTGAGCAACGGCCGGGCCTCGGCGGTCCGCCCCAGCGCCAGGTAGCACGTCGCGCTGGCGGTGACGAGCTGGTCGATGTCGAACGTATCCTCCACCGCGAGCTGAGCTTGGCGCCCGCGCAAGAGACCCGCAGCGCGATCCGCCGCACCGGCTTGGGTGGCCGCGAGCGCGCCGAGGATGTCACAGCGCAGCGCGACATGCTCGTCGGAGCCCGCCAGCTGAGCCGCGCGCTCGATCCCCGTGGCGAGCGCGGGAGCGTCATAGCTGGCCAGGCTGGCCTGGGCTCCAGCCAGATACGCCCGAGCCGCCACCTCCGGGAGGTGCGCTTCAATCCGCTCGGCGAAAGCGAACAGCCGGGAGCGGCTCACCTCGGGCGTTGAACCCCACACGGCCAACCGGTACTGCTCGCACTCAGCGACTGCGGCGATTGCGGGGTCGTCGGTCCAGGCGCGGGCCTGCTCCAGCAGCTGGATCGCCTCCTGCACCGAACCCGCCAAGACCGCCGAGGAAGCGGCCGCGAGCAACCGGCGGGCGCGCTCGGTGCCACTCGGGCTCAGACCAGCGGCCCGCTCGAAGGCGCGGGCGGCGAGGGCGTGGCTCGATCTACGGCTCGCGGTCGTGCCCACCCGCTCCAGAGCGGCCGCCACCGCCTCGTCCGCGCTCAGTGTCGCCGCCGCGAGGTGCCACGCCCGGCGCTCCTGGGCCTGGGCGGTGGCCACGCTGTCCAAGGCGAGCGCCAGCTGGCGATGCGCCGCGCGGCGCTGCGACGGCGAAGCCGAGTGGAAGACCGCGAGGCGGATCAGCGGGTGCCGGAAGGCCAGCCGGCCATTCGCGATGCTGATCAACCCCGCTTCCTCGGCTGCCTCCAGATCGGCCAGGCACCCGCCAGCCTGCCGCAGCGCCCGCTCCACCAGGTCGGTGGCATCCAGGTCGCTCGTCGCGACCAGCAGCAGGGCGGTGCGGGCACCCGGCGGCAGCCCGTTGACGCGGCGCACGATGCTTTCCCGCAGCAGCGAGCTGATCGGCAAGGGCTCCAGGATGGGAGTCCGGCCGCTGAGCTGGTCCTCGGTGAGCTGGCCGGGCAGCTCCAGCAGCGCCAGCGGATTGCCGCCAGTGTCGGCCAGAAGTCGCTGGACAACCTGTGGTGGCATCGGGTGCCCAGTAGCGCGCGCCAGCAGTGCGGTGGCCGATTCCGCGTCCAGACCCCCCAGTCGCACGTGCTCCAGGACATCGAACCGGCCGGCTCCGGGCTCGCTGCCGCGCACGGTGAAGACGAGGACAGACCCCGCGGCCTCCATCCGGCGGGCCGCGAAGACCAGGGCCTCGGCCGAGGATGGATCGAGCCAGTGCGCGTCGTCGACAATGCAGAGCAGGGATCCGCCCTGGGCCGCCGTGGCCAGAAGGTTCAGCGTCGCTGCCGCCACCGCGAACCGGTCGCCCGCTACCGGTGGCCCCAGCGCCAGGGCGCCCGCGAGCGCGGCGGCCTGTGACTGCGGCAATTCCGGGAGCAAGTGCTGGACCGGCCGCAGCAAGTCGGCCAGGCCGGCGAACGGGATGGCATACTCAGCCTCAATGCCGCGGGTGCGCAGGATGGCGGTGTTGGATGTGGCGCTCGCGGCACTCGCCATGGACTGCGCGAGTGCGGACTTCCCGATCCCCGCCTCACCGCTGATCACCACGGCAGCGCTGTGTCCCTGGCTTGCGGCGAGCAACAAGTCTTTGAGCTTCGTGAGCTCCCCCGACCGGCCTAGAAGCATTTTACTCTGAGAATTGTTCGCTACTATCCTAGCCGCTCCTACGATTGGAATGGCCTCGTGTTCAATTTGAACAATCTTGTGGACTGTGGTTGCGATTGAGGCTCGCGTCTCCGTTAAGGCCGCCAGCCTTCTTGCGGCGACGGGCGATTTTTTAGCAAGCAGTGCTAACGGCCCGGAGCGCCACGCGGCTGGGAGATGTCGCTGAAATTCAATTCCAGTCGACGCTTCGGAAGTCGCCGCTTCCGACTCTGAGGGATGATTCGTGGGGTGGGCGCTGGTCTCCCATTCGAATTCGTCGAGGCCCCAGGCGATCCTGTCTACTACTTCGAGTGAGGGGAATTCTTCTGGCTGATCTGCGAGCTCCTGGGCAAGCGCCCGAATCTCGTTCAGGCGTTCGAGCCATTCTCCTTCTTTCGCAAAGCAGACTAATCGCAGAAATTCTCGTCGCTTCTCAGTGAGGTCGTCTCGGGCCTCACTGAGGGCTCGTGCGAATTCTCGGACGCCGAACCCGGGCGGCAGCTCTGTTGAACGGATTTCGTCCGATAACCACCGCAATTCCGGGGAATCGACAAGTGATAATGGGTAGGTCGCGGGGGAGGCTTCAGTGAAATAACCTACTTGCTGCCCGAGGGTTAGCCAGCGGTCGGCCTCCACGATCAGAATGTGGAGTAATGGCACAGTGCCGTTTGGCCTGGCGGTAAGTGCTCGTATTTAAATTACTCACTTTATTGTCCAGATTCTTCCGGTGACTTCTTTAGGGTGTAGTTCCAGTCGCCGTGAAATTCGTGCTTGACGATCGGAAGCTGCTTCATCTCATGGT
>JBOHFJ010000168.1:0-10369 GCA_050699655.1 Pseudonocardiaceae bacterium | reverse complement strand
GAGCACCCACAGCTTGGCCTGCCCCATCAGAGCTGGGTGTAGGCTGATCTGGCCGGGGGTGATCGCGTAAGCCCCGATCACCCCGATGACCACCAGGTTGTTGGCCACCGGCGCCCAGGCCGGCGGGCCGAACACGCCACGGCTGTTGAGTACCGCGCCCACCAGCGCGGCCAGCCCGTAGAAAAGGATCTCCGGCAGCAGCAGGTAGGCGAACGCCGTGGCCAGCGCGGGGCTGGCGTGCGCGGAGCCGGTCACCGACAGTCGGGTCAGCAGCGGCGCCGCGGCCACCGCACCGATCGTGCCCACCACCAGGGCGACGGTGCCCATCGTGAGCAGCCGCTGGGTGTAGGCGTGCCCGCCGTCGGGATCGGTGCGCTGGGCGCGGACCAGCACCGGGATCGCCACGCTGGACAGCACCCCGCCCAGCAGCAGCTCATAGACCATGTTCGGCAACTCGTTGGCGATGTTGTACGAGTCGTTGAGCACTCCGAACCCCAGCGCCGCGGCCAGCAGCAGCCTGGCCACCAGCCCCGTCAGCCGGCTGATGACCGTGGCCACGGCCATCGACCCCGACGCGTGCGCCAACGATCGACCCGACAGCGCCGCTGTCGTGCCTGACGGCGGACGGCTCATCGGCGGCACGCCGACCAGCACACCACCCCACCTCCCGATCACCCACGCCGGGGCGGCTCTCAGGTGTCCACGGGGAAGTAGCTGGCGAGGATGGCGCGGGTGCGTCGGTGTAGCGACACGGCGAGGTCGGAGAACCTCGAAGCGGTCGACTCCGGCCTGATCGCCTCCTCCTACGGCGGCCGGTCGCCGCATGAGCGTTCCCACGGCGAGTCGTTCCTGGCCCTGGCCGTGCACCGGTTCGGGCTGAACGTGTTGTACCTGACGATACCGAAGCGGCGCGGCTGCACCGATCGTTCCTCTCCAATCCGAGTCGATGCCTGCATCACCTGTTCGCGGAGGAGTGACCAACGGTTTCTCATCGAAGGTTTCATAGGCTCGCGAGGACTCTGGCGATAAGCTGGCGTGCGGCATGGCCATAGATGGCTTGGTCTTGCAGTTGTTTGAACATCGCCACGTAGAGCGCGATTTCCTGCGGTCGGGTCACTTTGATCGCCGCAGTAGGGGTTTCTAGAGCAACAGCGTTGTTGTCAAAGATCCAAAATCCGATGGTGGCGATGGCGTGTCGCTGGACATCGGCTGGGATGACACCGACGGATACGAAGGGCAGGCGCATGAGCGACAGCAAGTGGATGAGCTGATCGGTGTGTTCAGAGGGTGTGCCCCGGCGGGTGTGGAGGGCTTGTTCGCCGAGGACGACAGCAATGCGTTTGGCTGGGCGCAGCGCGATGGCGGTGCGTTCGTTTTTCATGGCCACAGTGGCGTCTGCGTCGTTGGGGGCGTCGAGGAATACGTACCAGAAGGTGAGCATCCGCCGGATGTAGGCCTCGGTTTGGAAGATGCCGGGTAGCACGATCGGTTCGTGGATGCGGAAGGTCGTGGTGCGTTGATAGGTGGCGATTGAGTGCAGGTCGCCCAGCCGTTTCATGCCGGCCCGGGATTGCCGAGCCCACTCCAGGTAGGCAGTCTCGACCGACTGGGCGGTCGCGATCAGATCAGGGATCTGGTCTTCGGCGTCGCAGGCGGCGCACCAGTCGCGGATGTTGCGCTCGGTGGGTGCCTGGGCGCCGTTCTCGATACGGCTGACACGGGTGAAGTGCTGACCGGTGGCATCAGCTAGAGCCTGGCCTGTCAGCTCCGCGGACTTGCGCAGCTGGCGCAGTCGGGCTCCGAGTTCCCTGCGGGCTTGGGCGACGGAGCTACTTGGGTTGGTATTCACCAAACGGCTTAGCGAGGTCCCAGACGGTCTCAAACGCCTCCAGGCAGGTTCGCACCGTCCGCGGGTTCTCGGTGATCTGAAATGAGGAATTAGTGCCGTTGCCGGCATAGTGCAGGAACAGTACAAGCTCGTCGTCGAAGACGTAGAAATCTCCGCTACCGGGCAAAGCGACAGAGGCCAGGTGGGGCCGGGGGAGATAGCGGATGTCCTCGCCCGCGTCGATGAACATCGTAGCGTGGCTTCGCGTCCATCGCTGGTAGTCGCTCAATGGCTCGGACACGACCCGGGCGCGGCGGCACGTTCGACCGGCGGCGCGGTGACCGCGGAGCATCTCCAGCCACCAGCCCAGCCACGCAAAATCGTCGGGCTCGCCGCGACGCCACTTAGCCATGTGCGGCAGCTCGACCTCGGTGCCGTACGCGTCTCGGGTTTCCAGGTGCACGAACGACTTCTTGATGCCCCAGCACAGGTCGTTGAGCTCGCCGTAGCTGGCCGGACGCATCACTGGTGCAGTTGGAAGAACGTGACCAGCCGATCGGGGATCTCCACGCATGTCTCGCCTTCCGGGATGGCCATTGTCGCCAGCGCGTCCGGGTCGGTGACCACCGAGCCCTGCACCACCCACGATCGCCGGTCAGTGCGGTAGAGCGTCGGCGAGCCGCTGGGCTCTGAACTGGGGTCTTTGGCAACGAAGGTAAGTTCCACGCCAGCCTCCTGGGTAGGATTTTGCGCCAACTTGCGGTGACGTCATTCTCGCGCTCAGTGTGACGCCGGTCAATCTGCAAGTTTCCGCAAAGTCCTAGAAGGCGATCTCGCGCCGCTCCTATGTTGCGTTTCGGTGGGTGCCCTGCCCGCTGAAAGGGCCACTTGGCCACGATCTCTATCCGCAACGACAGGAGGTTCTGCCATGACTGCCGAGCCGCTGGAGCGGCCCGTCACTGCGGGCACCGTCGACCTCGAACTGGACGTCAAGATCGTCACCGCCGGCCCCGTGGCGGCGGCGCTGCTGAGCAGCACCGACAACGGATGCAACACCGTGCGGGGCAGCGACTGCTGAGGTGCCCGTGTGGCCGTCTCCAGCGAGACTTCCCGCCGGAGACGGCCACAGAGCTTTTTCGATGACAGTTGTTGTGACCGACGGGAGGCCTCAAGATGAAGGCACCGGAGCGTGTGATGTGGTACCGGCACATTGATGCGGCGATGCTGCGGGCGAGTGCGCATACCGGCGACGTGATTCCCCGGTGGTGGCCCGACCTGGACGGTGATGTCGGGATCGAGCAGGGGTGTGAGTGGCTCGCTCAGGTCTGGGCACAACGGCCCGTGGCGGAAGCCGTCGCGGTGGCGAGTCCGGTGCTGGCCGACCGCGTTGAGGCGGTGTGCGCAGGGCTACGGCCCGGTGCTGGGCAGGTACGGCGCCTGGTGCTGGCGCTGGCCCGGTATCTCGTCCGGATGCGCGGTCGTGCCACGCCGTTCGGGGCGTTCGCCGGTGTGACCCCGCTGCGTTTCACTCAGGAAGTATCGGTGCGGTGGACCGACCGCCATCAGGCGCGGACTCGGGCCGACGGGGTGTGGCTGGCCGGCGTGATCACCCGACTCGAATCATGCTGTGCGCTACGACGTCGCCTGCCAGTCATGGTGAACAATCTTGTGCTGATGCGTGGTGAGCGGCTGGTGGTGTCCTGGCAGCCGCACGCTGGCGACTCTGGACGCGGTTCGTCGGGTGAAGTGTCGGTACGGCACATCCCGCTCGTCCAGACGATCATGCACGTGGCGCGCTCGCCCATCCAGGTCGGTGACCTGGTCGACAAACTGGCCGCCGAGTTCGCCAACGCTCCGATCCCGGCGCTCGACGCCATGGTGGCGCAGCTGGTGGCGCATGGCGTGCTGATCACGAGCCTGCGTCCGCCCTCGACCATCACCGACGGGCTCGCTCACGTCCTGGCTCGGCTGCGGGAGGTGGACGCGGACTCGGTGCAGGAGGCGAAGCCGCTGGTCGGGGAACTGCGCGCGATCCACGCGCAGTTACAGGCGGCCAACCGCGCGACGACCTGGGTCGATGGACAGGGCAGGCGTGCGACGGCCGCGCGGATGCGGGTACTGTCGAACGCCGTCGGGCAGCCCTTGATGATGGATCTCCGGCTCGGGTGCGCGGTGACGCTGCCCCCGCTGGTGGCCATCGAAGCCGCATCGGCCGCCGAGGCGTTGCTGAGGCTGACCCCAGCTCCCGCCGGGAACCCGGCGTGGCGCGAGTACCGCTGCAGGTGTGTTGACCGGACTAACTTGCGACACGCCGACACGGTAGGCCGGTTGGGAGGCAGGGGTTCGGTAGACCTCACGCACTTTGAGGAAGGTGGCGATGAGGGTGTTCGACGATGTGGAGCGGGACATCGGGTCTATCGAGTTGCCTCGCTGGGGTCGTGTCGTCCCCGCCGAGGGAGTGGTGCCCTGGCTGGTCGTCGATCCAGCTGGTGTGGTGGTGGAGCCGATCCGGTGGTACTTGGTGGACTTCGTCGCGCGGGACAACCGAGCTGGGTCGGTACGTAGTTACGCCTATGACTTGCTGCGGTGGTGGCGGTGGCTGCGCGCTGTGGGTGTGGAGTGGGACAAGGCCACCCCCGGTGAGGCGCGGGATCTGGTCTTGTGGCTGAAGCAGGCTGTCAAGCTGCGTCGGTCGGCGCGTACGGCGTCGGTGGCGACGGCTGGAACGATCAACCCGGTCACTCGCAAGAAGTACCTCGGCGACGAGTACGAGGCGACCACTGTCTGGCACTCGAACGCGGTGGTGCGTGCCTTCTACGAGTTTTGGATTGAAGACAGGGGCCAGGGCCCGCTGATCAACCCTGTTCGGCTTGACCGAGGTCACCGGCATCGGCGCCCGAACGCGCACCACAACCCGTTACAGCCCCACAAAGCTGAGGGCAAGATCCGTTACAATCCGAGGATCCCCAAGCGGCAGCCGCGGGCAATGTCCGAGGAGAGGTGGCGGGATCTATTCGCGGCGTTGCGGTCCAACCGGGACCGGGCGATCCTGGCCTTCGCGGTCAGCAACGGCGCCCGTGCCTCGGAGCTGCTCGGCATGCGATCGGTTGACTTGGATTGGGGCGACCAGCTGGTGCGGGTCGTTCGTAAAGGAACCCAGGCCGAGCAGTGGCTTCCCGCCAGCCCGGACTCCTTTGTCTGGTTGCGCCTTTACCTGGCCGAACTCGGCGACCCGCTGAAGCCGAATGATCGTGTCTGGCGGACCTTGCGCCGCCGTGACCATGGCAAGGGCATGCAACGGCAGCCTCTGGAGTATGGCGCCCTGAGGGCGGTGTTCCGGCGGGTCAACGCCTTGTTGGGCACGAACTGGTCGATGCACGACCTTCGGCACACCGCCGCCCTGCGCATGGCCCGTGATGAGGAGCTGACGCTGAAGGATGTTCAGGAGATCCTCGGCCATGCCCACCTGTCCACCACGGAGGTCTATCTGGTTGAGGACCAGGTGGAGGTGATCCGCCGTGTCCAGAAGCACCTCGCCGAACGGGAGATCCGCGCCCAGCGGCCACCCCCGCCCGTCGCCGCCGGCTACGACGCCGGCGATCTCACCGTCCTGTTCGGAGGAAACCTGTGAGGACCACGTCATCCGCACAGCTCGCGGTGACTCCGGCTGATCGACCGCGGGCACGCTTTCCCCACCGCTTCGAGCGGCATGACGAGCTGCTGGTCGCCCATGGCGGGAACACCGACCGGGACGATTGGTCTATCAGTGAGGTCCTGGACCTTTTTCCGTCGTTGCCGACCTGGCCGGCTACGGATGGCGCGGGAAGACGAAGCAGGCTCGTCAACAAGGCCCGCCGGATCCTGGAGTGGTTGAGCGCCCAGCCCGGCGAGGGATGGCAAGACCGCTGGCTGGCGTCCGGCGCGGACGACGGTCGCGACTGGGTCAACGAACTAATCGTCCCTGGTGCCAGGGCTACGGCGCAAACGCAACGTCAGGAGTTGGTGGCTGGCATGGGCAGCCTGCTGCTCTGCCGGATCGTGCTGCCCAGCTATCACTTCCTGGCCAAGTATCAGGCCGTGCGGCTCTTCTCCTATGCACAGCGGGTGTTCTGTCCGGACCTGTTCGCGAAACTCCACACGCACGGGCTCGAACTCGACACCCGCGGCCGGCAACTCCCCAACGCCCTCACTGTCATCAGCAAGATCGTGCTGCACACGGGGCGCGACGTCGACCACCTCACGGCCGGTGATCTACTCACGTATCGCGCCTGGAGGATGCGGCGCCTGGGCCATGTCGATGACGGTTTGATCCTCGCGTGGACGTTGATGCGCAGCGTCGTCGACCTAGGCGAGCATCTCGCTATCCGAGACGCGGTTCGGCATGGGCAGCGCCCCACGGCTGAGCTGGTGGACGCTTACCGACCCCAGTGCAAGCCGATCCGTGATGTTCTGATCCGGTACCTCGACGAACGCCGGCCGAGCCTTGACTACAGCAGCTTCACTGGGCTGATCGGTGTTCTGGTGGGAAGGTTCTGGACGGACATCGAGCACCACAACCCCGGCATCGACACACTGCACCTGCCCGAGGACGTGGCCAGCGCGTGGAAACAACGATTGCGGACCATCAATAACAAGGACGGCACCATCCGCCCACGCAAGGACCATCTGCAGATCCTCATCCGTGTCCGCGGTTTCTACCTCGACCTGCGGGAGTGGGCTCTGGATGACCCCTCATGGGCACAATGGTCTGTTCCCAGCCCTGTCCGCAAGGGCGAGACGGCCGGACAGATGAAGATCAAAAAGAAGACCACGGCGGAGATGCACCAGCGCACCCGGGACAGACTGCCGCATCTGCCGACCTTGGTGGACACCGCGGATCGTCACAGAACCGAGCAAGCCGCGCTGCTCGCGGTCGCCGGCGCGGCCGTCGCCGGGCAGGCCTTCCACCATGGTGGGCGCGAATACCAGCGGATCATGCCGAAGTGCTACTCCGAGCCCCGGTATCACCACGTCACGCCCCCTGTCCTCGTCCGGGACGCCGTCACTGGCGAGGAAACCGATGTCACCAAGAGTGAGAACGAGTCGTTCACCGCGTGGGCGGTCATCGAAGTGCTGCGGCACACCGGTGTCCGCGTCGAGGAGCTGATGGAGATCACGCACCTCGGGCTGATCTCCTACAAGCTGCCTGACACCGGCGAGGTCGTGCCGATGCTGCAGATCGTGCCGTCGAAGGCCAACGAGGAACGGCTGCCGCTGGTCGGCCCGGAGCTGGCCAGCGTCCTGGCCACCGTTATCACCCGCTTGAGGAGTGAGAACGGTGGTTCCGTCCCTCTGACCGCCCGCTACGACGGCCACGAGCGAGTGATGGGGCCACCGCTTCCGCATCTGTTCCAGCACAAGCGCGGAGCACCGTGGGCAGTGCTGAACCCAAGCACGATCAAGAAACTGCTGACCCAGACACTGGCCCTCACCGGGATCCGCGATGCCGCGGGTCGGCCTTTGCGCTACACCGCGCACGACTTCCGCAGGATGTTCGCCACCGAGGCGGTCACCAGCGGGCTGCCGGTGCACATCGTTGCCCGAATCCTGGGACATGCCAACATCAACACCACTCAGGCATACGCGGCTGTCTTCGACGAGCATCTCGTTCGTGTCTACAGGTCCTTCCTCGACCGTCGGCGGGCGCTGCGACCGGAGGCCGAGTACCGCGAGCCGACCGAGGAAGAATGGCGTGAGTTCCAGCGGCACTTCCACGCTCGCAAGCTGGAGTTGGGCGAGTGCGGCCGGGCCTACGAGACGTCCTGCAAGCATGAGCACGCCTGCATCCGCTGCCCCAGTCTCCGAGTCGACCCGCGCGCGCGGCCACGGCTGATCGAGATCGCCGCCAACCTGCGCGATCGCATCGCCGAGGCCCGCGCCAACGGCTGGACCGGCGAGGTCGAGGGCCTGCGAATCAACCTCGATGCCGTTGCGGCCAAACTCGTCAGCCTCGACCGGATGCACGGCCGCGCCGGCAGCCCTCCCCGGATCACCGAGCTGGGCATCCCCATGATCAAGGAACGGGCCCGGTGACCCACCGTCGCGCTGGTTCACCGGTCACGACGGCACCACCACAACATCCACAACACCTCTTTCGCGGCGTCACGGCGGACCTTTTTCTTCGAGAAGATCGCCGTCAGCGCCGCGACGCTGACCAACAACAGGTAGGCCGTCCCGGCAACACCGCCGGTCGCGGCAACACCGGAAAGGCCCGGGAGCCACGATGCAAGAACCACGTCGTCTCCGATAGCGCGTCAGTCCTCCGCACTATCGGGGCGGCTTCACCGCAGCACATGAAACCGGGCTCGACGATCATGAATCATCGACCGGCGACGTCCCGGTTATCGGATCCGGGAAGTCCATCATGGCTGCGCGCCTTCTCGTGATCACGAATCACAGGCCTGGCCGAACCCAGACGAAGGCTCCTCGCCAGCAACGATACCCCCAGCCGGTGACATCCCCGCGCAGCGGATCTCTCTCCTGGGAAGCCCGGCTCACAGCGGCGCCCTCACCAGGGACAACGGAAACGTGAGGGACGGAGGAGGCCACCCCATGGGACCGGCACGCCAGACACGTCGACACCCAGCCACAAGATCACCACCAGTCAAGCCCGCGACACCATCCTGATCCTGACCCAAGAGTTCCAAGAGATCACCGAGTCGGGGTCGATGCCTGTCGGCGTGGACCAGCAACGCCTGGCCGAGCCCGTGGTCGGGTGGCCGGCGCCTGGATCAACCACAACAGTCAACTCGTGATCCTGGCGCATGACGCGGACCTGGGCCATGAGACCAACCCGAGTGTCCGCTCGATCCTCGAACACACCTGGTCACGCAATGGGTCCTCGAGGTCGGCGACGACGCGATGGCCGCTGCCGCGGCCCGCGCGAGTAAAAACAGACGCCTGCCCTTCGCCGCCCCTCGACGGGACCGGATGGACTATCCCAGACGGAGCCACCCGCCCCAGTCCCACCCAGCACTCCAGACGAAGACAAGGTCAAGAACTTCGAGGAACTCCACCTCGCCTACGGCGCTGACGCCTTCCATGTCCCCCGCCGAATGCTGTTCGCCCATGTCCACCCGAACGCCAAGGGCACCGAAGCCTACTTCGACCGAGAGACCAGCACCCTCAGCAATCACGCGATCTTGTCAGCAGAACCCAACCTGGTCCTCGTCACCATCAGTTTGGTTCCAACCGCTCCGGCCATCAACTCACTATTCACCGCACAACCGCTCAACGATCCGATCACCCAAGCCCGAACCTGTCCCGACCATGACATCAACCGCCCGACCCTCCGACCCAAGAAACCCTCCAAGGCCAAGGAATTCCGAACTGCGGAGACCCAGGCCCGCGTAGTTCGGAAAAGGAACCTGGTGTGGTAATCGCGCCAGGCCGGACTCCCCGCCGGGGTCGCGGTCAGCCTCAGCAGCGCTCCTGCGGCGGCTTCAGCTTCGGCCGCGACCTGCGAAGGCAGCACCACGGTACAGCTGAGCCGTAGATCCACCATCAACGGTTGCGGGGCACCACTCGACAGTGCCCTCATCCGGCCACCCGTAACCCGCCCGGTCTGCACCACTGCCGAGGTCGCCCCGCAGCTGGCCGCCTCCAGCTGCGCCCGGATCATGCGGAGCTCCTCGACCAGCGGCGCGACCTCCTCCAGTACGCCGGCCTCCACCTCCTGGATCCGGTCCAGCACGTGGGCGAGCCTATCCGTGCTGGTCGACGGTGGGCGCAAGCCGGTTATCAGGACGCCGCAGGACACGAGATCGGCCAGCATGCTCTCGATCGCCGCAGCAGGAGCGCAGGGGATCTCGAAGGCCAGCTCGGTCAGCAGGTCATCGAACAGGATGGGCAACCGGGCCGCGCGCATGATTGCTTGGACCGCTGGGCTGTGCCGCACCGACACCTGCGCCAGGACACTGCGGCCGGGGTCACCGGAATGCGGCTGCCAGGACACCACCAGTCGCTCGCCCCGTACGAACACAAGATCATTCACAGTGACTGGTAGACGACGCCGCAGGGAAGGGCACGACTCCAACCGGGCGATCACTCCGGCCAGCCAGACCGCATCAGCTCTGATCCGCGCGTACTGGTCGCCGTTCCACATGGCGGACGCCTCCTGGCCGAAACGCAGCGGAGCCACACCCGCGAACACTCCGAACGGTGTCGCCCGACCGCGCATCCGCACCAGGTAGCGGGCCAGCGACATCGCCATGCGCCACACTTGACCCGGACGAGGCCGGTGCCCCCGGCAGACTGCCTCAACGCGCTCTGACAACGCCGAGCTGGCCAGCGTTACGGCATCCGCTACGGGTTCCTTTGCCCAGACCTGAGTGATCCAGGCGCACCACTGCTCAACGTCGGCAGCGTCCTCCGATTTTGGCCAGGACCGGGGAGCCAGATCACCTGTGTGCGCGGTTGCGCGGATCATGGCCGCATCAACCTGGCGATACCACCGTGAACGCTCCCGAGTGCTCACCCTGGCTCCTCCGTATTGTCCAGTTA
>JBOHFJ010000167.1:0-10385 GCA_050699655.1 Pseudonocardiaceae bacterium | reverse complement strand
AGCGCGGTGTGCGTCGGCATTCCCCTGATCAGCACCGGGGTGGGCAGCTGCCCGTGCTCCGCGACCGTCGCGGCCACCAGCGCCATGCCGAACGGGCTGGCGAGCACCCGACCCTGCCCGAAGCCGTTCTCCGCTCGCCGCACCAGCGACTCCGTGGGTGGAACCTGGCCGGTGACGGTCGTGGCACCGGCAATGTCGTAGTCCATCCCGATGCCCATTTGGTGCGCCGCGTCCGTCAGCCCACCAGCTCCCAGCCGGGACGCCAGCTGCGCGAACGTGGTGTTGCAGGAGCGCGCGAACGCGGTGCGCAGCGGCACCGTCCCCAGGTCGACGAACTGGTCATTGGGCACCACCCGCTCCCCGACCACGGTGGTCGCCGGGCAGGCCACCGGCGAGTCGAGCGTGACCTGGTTGGACTCCAGCGCGGCCACCGCGGTGACAATCTTGAAAGTGGAGCCCGGTGGGTAGCGCCCGGTGAGCGCCAGCGCTCCTTGCGCGTCGGCCGCGTGGTTCTGCGCGACACCGAGGATCTCCCCCGTGGAGGGCTGGATCGCCACGATCATCGCCGGATTGGGCACCGCGGCGAGCGCGCGCTCGCCAGCGGTCTGCACCGCGGGGTCGATCGTGGTGGTCAGGGCCGGCACCGGGCGTGACTGTTCGGCGGCGAGGGTCTCGACCTCGTTGCCCAACGCGTCCACCGTGACAATGCGCCACCCCGCGGCGTTCTCGAGCTGCTTCTCAGCCACCGCGCGGATGCCCGGCACCAGCTGCGAAGCGAAGTCCCGGTCCGGTCCGAGCAGTCGCTGCTGGGTGGGGAAGCTCACCCCGGGCAGCTCGTAGATCTGATCCCGCGCTACTTGGTAGTCCGGCTCGCGAAGCACCGCCACCGCGCTGGGCACGCCCACCGGAGCCGCCAAGGCTCCCGCGATGATGGACTTCTGGGTGAGCTGAGGGTCGAAGCGTCCCAGCGCGGCGGCCAGCGCGGCGGCTACCCGGGGCAAGTTCGGAGTCTTGGCTCGGTTCAGCGCGACGGTGACCACGGTGCCCGAGGTGAGCAGCGGAGCCCCGGCCCGGTCGAGCACCGGAGCCGGGTCAGCCGGCACCTCGAGCAGCATCAGCTGTTGCTGCGCGCCCAGCCGCGGGTGCAGCACCGCGGGGCTCCAGCGCACCGACCAGCCTCGCGTGCTCGCGCCGGGGACCAGATCGAAAGCGCCCGGGTAACGCCACCGCCGACCCCGGCCGAGATCCCAGACCGCGGTGAAGGAGGCCGAGGCGATGTTGTCACCGGAGCGGATCTCGCCCAGCGTGAGCGCCACACGCCGCGGCTTCAAGGCGCCGCGGACCTGGCGGATCAGCTCGGTGGCGGCGACCGGATCGTCGGTGAGCCGCCCAGCTCCGACGGCGTCACCCCGGGCCAGCGCGGCCAGGAAAGCGGTCGCCGCGTCTCGCGGGTCAGCCCCAAAGATCCCGCAGCCGGCCAGCTGCGGTCCCAGGGCAGCTCCCAGCAGGACCACCAGCAGGGCGGTTACTAGACGTCGTCGACGCACGGGCGAGAGTATGCACCGTCACGGCCCCGTTACCACTCAGAACCGTGACAACTCAGCACAGCGACGGTTCAGAACAACACCGTGGCGAAGCAGCCCACTTGGGTGAAACCAACTCGGCGGTACGTGGCACGGGCCGGCAGGTTGTAGGCGTTGACGTACAAGCTGGCGACTCGGCCCATCCGCTGCAGCCGGCCCGCCACGGCGGCGGTCGCGCCCGCCGCGAGGCCCTGGCCGCGCCAATCCGGGTGCACCCACACTCCTTGGATCTGACCCACGGTGGCTGACATCGCCCCGATCTCGGCCTTGAACACCACCTCACCGTGGTCGAACCGGGCGAAGGCCCGACCAGCCGCGAGCAACTCCGCGACCCGGGCCCGGTAGCCGCCACCACCGTCGGGCAGCCGAGGATCGACCCCCACCTCCTCGGTGAACATCGCCACCGCGGCCGGCAAGTAGCGGTCCAGCTCGTCGGGATGCACCCGGCGCACCAGCGGATCGCAGGACACCAGGGGCTGTTCGGCGAGCATCAGCAGCGGTTGGTTCGGCCGCTCATCACGGGCCGGGCCCCAGCTTTCACACAGCTCCGACCACAGCCCCAGCACCTGCTCAGCCGGCCCCACCAGCGACGAGCAACACCGGGCCCGCCGCGCCGCCCGCTCGGCGAAAGCCCGGATCGCCGGGCGTCCCCCGCGCAGCGGGACGAGATTGGCGCCCGAGAAGCACAGCCCCTCCAGGTCCGCACCGAGGTCGCTCGCCACTGGAGCGCCCGGGAAACCCCACAGCTCCCCGCCGAGCCGCCACGGATCCAGCCCACTGTTTTCGACCCGGGCCGCCACCATGCAGGACATCACGGGGTCAGCGGCCAGCGCGGCCCGGACACCTCGCACGTCCCGGTCATCCAGCAGGCGGGCGCCCGCGTGCTTGAGCACACCACCTAGCGTGCCAGAAAAGACGTGAGCGCCACTGGAGGGCCCCCGACGCTAAGACTCCTCAGCCAAGCGGAAGGCCTCCTCGATGAGCGTCTCCACGATCTTCGCCTCAGAGACAGTCTTGATCACCTTGCCGCGGACGAAGATCTGGCCTTTGCCGTTGCCCGAGGCCACCCCGAGGTCGGCTTCGCGGGCCTCACCGGGCCCGTTGACCACACAACCCATCACGGCCACCCGCAGCGGCACCTCCATGCCTTCAAGGCCCGCGGTGACCTCCTCAGCGAGCTTGTAGACGTCGACCTGAGCCCGCCCGCAGGACGGGCAGGACACGATCTCCAACCGGCGGGCCCGCAGGTTCAGCGACTCCAAGATCTGCAACCCGACTTTGACCTCCTCGACCGGCGGCGCGGACAGCGAGACCCGGATGGTGTCCCCGATGCCCTGGCTGAGCAACGCCCCAAACGCGGTGGCGGACTTGATAGTGCCCTGGAACGCCGGGCCCGCCTCGGTGACCCCGAGGTGCAGCGGGTAGTCGCACCGCGCCGCGAGCTGCTCGTAGGCCCGAACCATGATCACCGGGTCGTGGTGCTTCACCGAGATCTTGAAGTCGTGGAAGTCGTGCTCGGCGAACAGGCTCGCCTCCCACAGCGCCGAGGCGACCAGTGCCTCCGGCGTCGCCTTGCCGTACTTGGTGAGGATCTTGGGATCCAACGACCCGGCGTTGACACCGATCCGGATCGAGGTGCCCGCGTCCGTCGCGGCCTGGGCGATCTCGCCGACCCGGTCGTCGAAGCGCTTGATGTTGCCGGGGTTGACCCGCACGGCGGCGCACCCCGCGTTGATCGCGGCGAAGACGTACTTGGGCTGGAAATGAATGTCGGCGATCACCGGGATCCGCGATTTGCGCACGATGGTCGGCAGCGCCTCGGCGTCATCGGCGCTGGGGACGGCGACCCGCACGATGTCGCACCCAGCCGCGGTGAGCTCGGCGATCTGCTGCAGGGTGGCGTCGACGTCAGCGGTGAGCGTGGTGGTCATCGACTGCACGGACACCGGGTGTTCGCTGCCCACGCCCACCGAGCCGACCCGCAGCTGGCGGGTCTTGCGGCGTTCGGCGAGCACCGGTGGCGGCAGAGCCGGCATGCCAAGCATCATGGGAGCCCCCGTCGTCTGTTAGGCGAATCAGTGTGGTAGGCGAATGGGATTGATGATGTCAGCGGTGATGGTCAACGCGCTCACCCCGATGAAGACGAGCATCACCGCGTAGGTCAGCGGCATCAGCCGGGTGTAGTCCACCGGGGGGCCGTTGGCGCGGCCGGTGGCGCGGCGGACGGCGTTGCGCAGGCCCTCGTAGAGGTTGACCGCGATGTGCCCGCCGTCCAGCGGAAGCAGCGGCATCAGATTGAACACCCCGACGAACAGGTTCAGCGCGGCGAGCAGGTACAGGAAGAACCACCACGCGCCGAAGCCCACAGCATCGCCACCAAGCACGCTGGCCCCGACCACGCTGACCGGGGAGTCCGGTCGGTTCTCCCCGTGGATCCGATCCAGCAGCGCCGGAATCTTGTTCGGGAACTGCTTGAGCCCCTGCCAGGTGTTGACGAACATGGAGCCGGTGAAGGTGACGGTGTGCACCACCGCGTCCAGCGGACCGTAGTGCAACCGCGCCGGACCCTGACGTTGCGGCGCCACCCCGATCGCGCCGACCAGCTGGTCGCCCTGGCCACCGAGCTCTGAGATCGGCACCCGGGCGACATCGATCAGCGCGGTCCGCTGCCGCCCGGCGCGCTCGAGCCGGAACTCGGTCGGGCCGGAGCGGCTCTGGATGGCCTTGACCAGCTCATCGAAGTCGCGCACTGGGGTACCCGCCACGGCCAGTATCCGGTCACCCGGCCGCAGTCCCGCCTCCCGGGCCGGTGCCGGGGAACCCGGCTGGCACGAGCCGTCGGCCCGCGCCGAGATACACGGGCTGACCGCGGACACCACCGAGGCGGCCGGTTGCGGATTCAGGTTCGGCAGGCCGGTCGAGACCGCCATCACGTAGATCAGTACGATGCCCACGGCGAAGTGGGTCAGCGAGCCAGCCGAGAGCACCACCACCCGCTGCCAGGTGGGAAAACGGAAGAACGCCCGCCTGCGGTCCTCGGCGTCGGGCAGCTCATCCAGCGCGGTCATCCCGGCGATGTCGCAGAAGCCACCGGCCGGGATCAGCTTGAGGCCGTACTCGGTCTCGCCCCGGCGGAAGGAGAACAGGGTGGGCCCGAAACCAATGAAGTACCGGCGCACCTTCATCCCGAAGGCCTTCGCGCTGTACATGTGGCCGGCCTCGTGCAGCGCGATGGAGATCCCGATGCCCATCGCGAACAGCACCACACCCAGCACAAACGTCACGCTTCACTCCTCTGCGCCTCGGCGGGTTGCCCGCCCAACAGCTCTGTGGCCCTGCGCCGAGCCCAGTTCTCGGCGGCCAGCACGTCGTCCACCGTAGTCGGGTCGGCTCGCCACCCATGCGCCTCACCCAGCACGGTCGCCACCGCCTCGACAATCCCACAGAAGGAGACCCGGCGCT
Source organism: Pseudonocardiaceae bacterium (assembly GCA_050699655.1). Lineage (GTDB taxonomy): Bacteria > Actinomycetota > Actinomycetes > Mycobacteriales > Pseudonocardiaceae. Next base: position 5,340 of record JBOHFJ010000167.1, on the reverse strand, counting down.
CGAGGAAGGCGGCCACCGCCTCTTCGTTGGCCGCATTGAACACCGCGGGCACGCACCCGCCGGCCGCACCCGCCGCCTTGGCCAGCTCGACGGCGGGGAAGGTCTCGGCGTCCAGCGGTTCAAAGGTCCAGGCCACCGGGCTGGTGAAGTCGCAGGCCGGGGCCGCGTCGGCGACCCGGTCCGGCCAGCCCAGCGCCAGCGCGATCGGCAGTCGCATGTCCGGCGGGCTGGCCTGGGCGATCGTCGAGCCATCGGTGAAAGTGACCATCGAGTGAATCACCGACTGCGGGTGCACCACGACGTCGATGCGGTCGTAGGGCACGCCGAACAGCAGGTGTGTCTCGATCAGCTCCAGGCCCTTGTTCACTAGGGTGGCCGAGTTCACCGTCACCACCGGCCCCATCCGCCAGGTCGGGTGCGCCAAGGCCTGCTCGGGCGTGACCCCATTCAGCTCCTCGGCGCGGCGGCCGCGGAAGGGCCCACCGGAGGCGGTGAGCAGCAACCGGGACACCTCCGCCCGGCTGCCGGCGCGCAGGCACTGGGCGAGCGCGGAGTGCTCGGAGTCCACCGGCACGATCTGGCCGGGCGCGGCGGCCCTGGTGACCAAGGTGCCGCCAGCCACCAGCGACTCCTTGTTGGCCAGCGCCAGGGTGGCGCCGCTGCGCAGCGCGGCCAGCGTCGGCGCCAGGCCCCGGGAACCAGTCACCCCATTGAGCACCACATCGGCGGGTGCGGTCGCGATGAGCTCGGTCACGGCCTCGGGACCGACCAGGATCCGGGGCATCCGGTAGCCCCCCCGCTCGTAGCCGCAGCGCTGCGCCTGCGCGAACAGCGCCAGCTGCAGATCCTGCGCGGCCCGGCCGCGCGCCACCGCGACGGCGGGCGCGCCGGTCGCCAGCACCTGCGCGGCCAGCGCCCCGGGGTCAGCCCCGCCGGCGGCCAGCCCGGCCACCTGGAACCGCCGCGGGTTGCGGCGCATCACGTCCAGCGCCTGCACACCGACCGACCCGGTGCTGCCCAGCAGCAGCACCGAACGCGGGCGGTTCGGTAGGTCCAGCGAGGTCGACGGGTCCATTGCGGTCATTGTCCCCGACAGCCGTGCTGTTAGCACATGCAAGGTGTGCGAGGATGTCTCCGTGGCCGACCAGCATTCGACGTACCACGATCCGGGCCGGGAACCCTCGGCCAACTGGGGCTGGCACGGCGGCTTCCCGGTGGCGGGTCCCATCGCGGGGTGGATCACCGCGTTCGCGTTGTTCATGATGCTCATCGGGAACAACGGCGGCCACATTGGGGACGCCTACCTGATCGGCCTCGGCAGCCTCCTGGTGGTGGCGCTGATCGGTCACCACCTGAAGGCCCGCAAAACCAAGCGGCTCTGAGCCCGTTCGAGCTGCTCGTAGGTACAGGAACACGGTTCGCGGTCGGTGCGCCAGCGAACGAACTGGGTGGTGTGCCGGAACCGCACCCCTTCCAAGTAGTCGTAGCGGACCTCGATAACGCGCTCGGGGCGCAGCGGGGTGAAGGACAGATCCTTGCCGGCGTTCCAGCGGCTGGCCTGCGACGCGCGCGGAGTGCGCTGCCCCTCCCGCTGCCGCGCCCAGGCCCACGGGTGGTCCTCGAGCGTGGTGACCAGCGGCGCCAGCTCGGTGAACAGCTCCCGACGCCGAGCCATCGAGAACGCCCCGACCACGCCCACCGACACCAGGGCGCCCCCGGCGTCATAGAGGCCGAGCAGCAGCGAGCCAATGGCGCCCGGGCTGGACTTGTGCACTCGGTAACCAGCGACGACGCAATCGGCGGTGCGCTCGTGCTTGATCTTTGTCATCACCCGTTTGCCGGGCTGGTAGCGCAGGTCGAGCCGCTTGGCGATGAGCCCATCGAGCCCGGCGCCTTCGAAATCGTCGAACCAGACGCGGGCGAGGTCGTGGTCGTGCGTCGTCGGCGTGAGGTACACCGGTACGGCGGCACCGGCCAGCGCATCTTCCAACGCGCCGCGCCGCCGCGTGAACGGCTGCCCGGTGAGGTCCTCGTCACCGAGCGCGAGCAGGTCGAACGCGACGAAGCTGGCCGGGGTCTGTTCAGACAGCAACGCGACCCGGCTGGCGGCGGGGTGGATGCGCTGCTGCAGCGCCTCGAAATCGAGCGTACCGCGTTCCTGATCGGCGATGACGATCTCACCGTCGATCACCGCGCGGGGTGGGAAGCTCGCCTGGACGGCGGCGGCGATCTCGGGGAAGTACCGGGTCAGCGGCCGCTCGTTACGGCTGCCGATCTCGACTTCGGCACCGTCCCGAAAGATGATGGACCGGAAGCCATCCCATTTCGGTTCATAGTGCTGACCAGCGGGAATCTCGCGCTCAGTCTTGGCCAGCATAGGCGCGACGGGCGGCATGACGGGCAAACGCACAAGGATAGGGTCGCACGATGATGGTGCGCCGGGAATTGCCCGAGGACAGCGCCGCGATCTTCTCCGTGCACGCGGCGGCCTGCAGGAGGCAGGACGCGGCCGAGGCTCGGTTGGTGGACGACCTGCGGGACGACAAAGACGTCATCCCTGGCCTCTCGCTCGTCGCGACCGTCGATGGCAAGGTTGTCGGGCACGTCGTGTGCAGCCACGGCAGGGTCGCCGGCCACAGCGTGCCCGGGTTGTGCCCATTGGGCGTAGTGCCCGCTCACCAGCGCCGCGACGTCGGGAGTGCCCTCATGCACGCGGTGCTCGCGGCCGCCGACGCCCTCAATGAGCCGGCGGTGGTGCTCCTCGGTGAGCCCTCCTACTATCAACGGTTTGGCTTCGTGCTCGCCGAGCCCATCGGGCTCCTCCCCCCTGACCCCGCCTGGGTGTCGCATTTCCAGGTGCGGCCGCTGCACGCCTGGGACGACTCGTTGCGCGGAACCTTTCGCTACGCCCCAGCCTTCGAGCGCCTCTAGCCACACCGCGAGATGTGGAGCATCTCGGTCACGGGTCGGTAACCGATACGCCGGAAGATACGCTCCTCCGCCTCGCCCTCCGGGGTCAAAAACGGAGTGGTGATCCCGGCGGTGGGACAAGCCCGAGTGAGCAGCGCGGTCAGGGCTGTGGCGATCCCGCGTCGCCGGTAGGGCGCTCGTACGCCGATGGCGGCGAGCTCGCTGACACCGCCGTGCGGTGGCGCGCAGAGCCCGCCGCCGACGCCGCTGCCGGTGGCCGGGTCCCGGGCGAGGGCGACCAGACCGCCGTCCGCTACGGTGCCGCGCAGGCGGGCGAGGTCGTGGTCGGTGGTCTCGGGCTGCCCGTAGGCCTCGTTCTGCGTCTGCGCGACCTGACGGAGCTGCTCGTCGGTGGTGGCCAGATCGAGTTCGATCTCTCCGCTGACCGGCGGTGTCACCGCCTCCCGGGGCGAGCAGGTCATCACCGGCAACCGCCGCTCCGGCGCAAACCCCGCGGCGAGCAGCGCGGGCTCCATGGTCGGGCAGAGGGCCGGCAGGTACTCCAGCCGCGGCGTGCGGTCGCGGTCAGTGAACACCGCGATCAGCTCCGCGACCTGATCCGGAGTGGGATCGACGCCGTCGTCCGGGACAGCGTAGTTGCGGAACAGACCCGCGTCATGGTCGTCAAAACGTGCCAGGAACGGACCGACTCGGTGGCCGCGCTGCCCAGCAAGAACCCGCAGATAAGCGTGCACGCAATGGGAGAACACCGGAGAACCGTATCACTGACCACCGGAAACCGTCACCCGCCACTCACGTTCCCCGTGTCCGCCAAGTTCGACACCAGAATTGTTCACCGCACTTCGGACAGCTCTGGTGCCGAATTCGGCGCGCGCAGAGCGGTAACGGTTGGCGTGCCGTCCGGATTGGGTGCCGCGGTTCGGAATTTGTCAGGATTGACTACAAGATCTAATTGGGCGATCCGGCCCTGCGCGACGGCGAGGCTAGCGACCGCTACAGTCTTCCCTTTGCATTCGGCAACGATGCCAGCCGTGCCGTTGACCGTGGCCGGCCGCAGGGTGACGGGCCATTTCCGAAGCACCCGCAACAGATAGTTGGCGACCCGTTCCGCTCCGACGATAGGCCGCCGCGCTGCCGTGACTACCCCGCCACCGTCGGTGTGCACCACGACGTCGTGGTCAAGTACCTGGATCAGCGAAACCAGGTCGCCACTCGCGCAGGCCGCCCGAAACGCGGTCGACGCTACCTTCTGCGCGTGCTGATCGGGTTCGAAACGCGACACTTTACTGCGCACATATCGGCGTGCTCGCACGTCCAACTGCCGACAGGCCACCCGAGACCTGCCGACCACCTTGGCCACCTGCTCGTAGGGCAAGTTGAATACCTCGCGCAGCACGAAGACAGCGCGCTCAGCCGGCGACAGCGATTCCAGCACCACCAGCATCGCCATGTGCACCGACTCCTCGAAGATTACCTTTTCCGCCGGATCCACAGTGTCCCCCGCAGTCTCAACGATTGGCTCCGGCAACCAGGGTCCGACATACTCCTCCCGCCGCCGGCGTGCCGACCGCAATTGGTCTAGGGCGATGCGTGACACCACCACGGTGAGCCACCCTCGCGAATTATTGATTTTCGTCTTGTCTTCCTGGTACCAACGGGCCAACGCCTCCTGCACGACGTCCTCGGCATCCGCGACTGAGCCGAGCAGCCGGTATGCCACGCCTATCAGGTACCGCCGGAACTCCCCATGCTCAGCCAACTCCGCTGCCCGCACAACGTCCGCCATCTGCGCGTAACCCCTTCCAACCGCCGGTGGCTATCCCCCCGCTGACGCGTGTCTGACTTACGATAGAAAATCGCATTTTACTAGCCAATGCGGTCAGGTCGCGGTCAGGTCCCAGTCGGGTCGCAGGTGGTGTTGATCGTGCCGGTGTCGACGGTACCAGGCAAGCCAGCGTTGGTGGCGTGTTCTCCACGCGAAGATCTCCAGACACCTACCAGCAAGTGATCTTGACTCAACTACCGAGGCCTGCACCTTCGGCGGACCGCCTGACCAGGCAGGAGTCACATGTTGACGCGCTGTCTCGTCTTCCCGGGTGTGGCACTCAGCCAGGCCGCCAGGAGCACCCACCCTACCGCGGCGTCTTGGCCCATCGCTGCCCACCGACACCGCGCACGGGCACGGTCGGCGCAGCCCCCACTCAGGACGCTCCGGGAGGTAGTATGCGAAGCAACGTCGCCAAACTCACTGTTGCGTGGTTGACACTTTTCATTGTCGGGACGTAAGTATTCGGTGATCCTGTGGGGTTGGCCTGGCGTCGCCTGATCGAGTTCAGACCGGCTGCCCACTGGTGTCGGTTGCGTGGCACGCTCGGCGTGGTTCGTGGTGTTGGGCGTGTTTGTGCTGTT
>JBOHFJ010000166.1:0-10457 GCA_050699655.1 Pseudonocardiaceae bacterium | reverse complement strand
CACCGCAGGTTGGCGGCCTTGTTCCAGTCATCGCCCGGCATCCGATTCCACCTCGTCGTGCGAGAGCGGCAGCACAAAGTTCTCGCTCCAGGCGTACATCAGAGAGAAGGTCAGCTCGCTGTGGTGGTAGCCGCGGTGCACCGGATCGTGGCTGGCGTAGTCGAGGGTGTCGTGCATCCAGCCCATGTTCCATTTGAAGCCGAAGCCCAGGCCGCCCACGTGCGTCGGCTGGGTGACGCCGGGCCAGGCGGTGGACTCCTCAGCGATCGTCACCACGCCGGGATGCCGCTTGTAAACGGTGGCGTTCATCTCCTGCAAGAAGGCCACCGCGTCCAGGTTCTCCCGCCCGCCGTGCGCATTGGGTGACCACTCACCTGTCTTGCGAGAATAGTCGAGGTAGAGCATCGAGGCCACGGCGTCCACCCGCAGGCCGTCGAGGTGGAACTCCTCCAGCCAGTACAGCGCGTTGGCGACCAGGAAGTTGCGGACCTCGTTGCGCCCGTAGTCGAAGATCAGGGTGCCCCACTCGGGGTGCGCGGCCTGGCGCGGGTCGGGGTGCTCGTAGCAGGGCGCGCCGTCGAAGTGCGCCAGCGCCCACTCATCGCGCGGGAAGTGCGCGGGCACCCAGTCCATGAGCACCCCGATCCCGGCCGCGTGCAGCGTGTCGACGAGATAGCGGAAGTCGTCGGGAGTGCCATACCGCGACGTCGGCGCGTAGTAGGAGGTGATCTGGTAACCCCAGGAACCACCGAAGGGGTGCTCGGCCACCGGCATCAGCTCGACGTGGGTGAACCCGGTCGCGCGCAGATGCTCGACCAGCTGGTGAGCCAGCTCGCGATATCCCAGGCCCTGCCTCCAGGAGCCCAGGTGCACCTCGTAGACGCTCATCGGCTCGGCCCACGACTTGCGCTGCGCCCGGTCGGCGAGCCACTGGGTGTCGCCCCATTCGTGGGCCGGCGGGCCGGCCACCACCGAGGCGGTGGCCGGCGGGACCTCGGTGGCCCGCGCCATCGGGTCAGCCCGCTCATGCCAGGTCCCGTCAGGGCCCAGCAGGCGGAACTTGTAGCGGGTGCCGGCGCCGACGCCGGGCAGGAACACTTCCCACACCCCGGAGGAGCCCAGCGAGCGCAGCGGGGTGGCCACCCCGGACCAGCCGTCGAAGTCGCCGCATACCCGCACTCCCCGGGCGTGTGGTGCCCACACCGCGAACGAGGTTCCCGCGACCACCCCACCCGGCGTGTCGTAGGCCCGCGGCTGCGCGCCGAGCATCTCCCACAGCCGCTCGTGACGGCCCTCCCGGATCAGGTGCAGGTCGACCTCGCCCAGCGTGGGCCGCCAGCGGTACGGGTCATCGGTGATCTCGGTGTGCTCGCCGTGGCGCACCCGCAGCCGGTAGTCGCCAGGACCTGGTGTCACGCCGTGGAAAAGCCCCCCGGCGCAGCGCTCCAGCGGGTACTGCGCCTCCCCGGCGAGCACCGTCACCGCATCGGCGTGCGGGCGCAGCACCCGGACCACGGTGCCCTCGGCGTGCGGGTGCGCGCCGAGCACCGAGTGCGGGTCGTGGTGCTCGCCGTCCAGCAGCCGGCGCAGCTCCTCGGTCGGTGGTGCCGAGGTGGCCCGGTCTGTCGAGTGCACGCCGCACGCCCTCCCCGGATTCGTCTCGCTCTAGTGTGGCGGCTCGCGGCCGGCTTCGCTGGCTGGCGTGAGGTGAATCGCTCCGAAGGAGTGAGGAGATGTTCCGCGGAACCGTCTCAGTGGCCCCGCAGGACAGCGACGATCTGGTCGATGACCCGGTCGCGCTGTGTGTCAGTCAGGCGGCCGAAGTGCTCGCCGAGCATGTCGATGGGGAGCCACACCACGCGGTCGGCGAGCACGACGCCGTAGTCGGTCTCGGTGGCATAGGCGGTGGCTCGGTAGCGGGTTCCGGTCTCGATCTCGGCGACCAGCACAGTGGGGCCGCCCGCGGAGTTGTAGATGTCCGCCGACACCACTGTGTACAGCTCTCGTTCCCCGGTGAGCGGGGATGGGTTGGAGATGAGGACGTCGCCCTGGCTTGGTGTGGCGTGAGCGGGGGCCGTCACCGCCCGGTCTTCCAGGCGGACAGCGCGCGGTTGCGTGCACGCGCACGCGCACGCAACCGGTTCGCATCGTCGGCCTCGGCGAGCATCACCATGTGCTCGGCCAGCTCGCGGCGGGTCAGCTCCGCCTTCAGTGCGGTATCGACCAGGCCTGAGAGGGTGGTCCCCGCTCTGCGGGCCTGCTCCAGCGCTCGGGCGTGAGTCGCGTCGGGAAGTGAGATGCCCACCTTCACGGTCATGCTCGTAGTCTGACCGATGGTCAGACCAGTGTCCAGACCGCAGCGGCCTGTCGCGGAGCCCGCTGGCGAACACCGCCGAGACCTACGCCGCCCGCTGTGCGCTGGACACGGCCCTGTTGGGGGAGCTGCTCCCATGAGTTGACCTGTCCTGCGGTATCCTGGGCTGTCTAGACAGACTAGGGAGAGTATGATGAGGTGGCAGCTCCAAGAAGCCAAACAGCGCTTCAGTGAGGTGGTGCGGGCGGCCCACGCCGAGGGTGCGCAGTTTGTTACTCGGCATGGCGAGGAGGTCGCTGTGGTGATGGACATCGCCGAGTACCGGAGAATGACGGGCGCCGACGTCGACTTCAAGGACTACCTCAGGTCAGCGCCGGACCTCGACGCTCTGGAGATCGTCCGGCCGCGTCAGCCTACCCGCTTGGTCGATCTGGCTGATCACTGGACGGACGAGTCGTGAGCTTCCTGCTCGATACCAACGTCCTGTCGGAGCTGCGCAAGCGTGCACCCGACGCGGGAGTGGCCGCCTGGTTCGACTCGGTCGACTCCGGGCAGCTGTATCTGAGCGTGCTCACCGTCGGGGAGATCCGGCAGGGAATTTGCCGGCTGCACCGGCGTGACCAGGCGCAGGCCGCGGTCTTCGACCGTTGGCTCGCGGGTGTGGTGCGCACCTACTCCGACCGTGTCGTGCCGGTCACCGCGGCGGTAGCACAGGAGTGGGGCAGGCTCAACGTCCCCGATCCGGTGCCCGTGGTCGACGGTCTACTGGCCGCGACGGCGAAGGTGCACGACTGGACGCTGGTGACCCGCAACATCGGCGACGTGGACGGCACCGGAGCGCGGCTGCTCAATCCGTTCACCGGAGCTGGATGATGGTCAATGCGGGCGATCACGCGAGCAGCGTCGTGCTTGCCCGATTTTGTCGCTATGGGTCGGTACCCTTCGGTGTCGCTGTCGAGGAGGGGAGTGATCGTGGCCTACGAGCCACCGGACTGGCTGGCGCGGGCCGTCGGCACCTTCGATCGCTCTGCGCGGGAGCAGCTGAGCACCGGCGCCGGTGAGCCGGAGGAGGCGCTGCGCGCGCCCCTGGTCGCCTTGGTGAAGGAGATCGGGTCACGGCACGGCCTGCGGGTGGTGCCGGTGGGAGAAGCGATGTTGTCGGACCTGGTGCGGCCGGACTACGCGGTGCAGGTCAACGGTGCGATCTGCGGGTACATCGAGATCAAGAAGCCGGGGCTCGGCGCTGACGCACCGGCCCTGACGGGCAGGCACAACCGCCGGCAGTGGCAGCGGCTGTCGAACCTGCCGAACCTGATCTACACCGACGGGACGTCCTGGGCCCGGTACGAGACGGGCGCCCGCCAGGGCGAGATCATCAAGCTCGGCGGCACGCTCACCGAGGGAGCCGGCGACCTCGCAGTGGTGGGTCCAGATTTCGAGCAGATGCTCGTCACCTTCCTTGGGTGGGCGCCCTCGCCTATCCGTAACGTCGATGCGCTGGTCCGGGCGGTCGCCCCGGCCTGTCGGCTGCTTCGCGATGAGGTCGCCGACCAGCTCGCTCGCGAGAAAGCGGGATCGGGCCGCACCAAGCAGCTGTTCAGCGGACTCGCCGCCGACTGGCGCCAGCTGCTGTTCCCCACCGCCGACGATGGTGAGTTCGCCGACGGTTACGCCCAGACGGTGACCTTCGGCCTGGGCCGGGCCTTGCAGGTTCTCACTGATCAGTTCGGTGGCTCGTCGGAGCAGGTCGGGCCGTTCAAGGTCACCCTCGACACGCTGCTGCGCGTCATCGGAGCGGTGGACTGGGAACGGGTCCGTTCCGGGCGGCGTGACACCTACCTCTACCTGTATGAGCACTTCCTCGCCGAGTACGACCCGGTGCTGCGCCAGGAATCCGGCGTCTACTACACACCAGTCGAGCTGGTCGAGCCGATGGTTCGCCTCACCGATGATGCGCTGCGCACCCGGCTGGGCCTAGCCCGCGGCCTGGGCGCCGACGGAGTGCGCGTCGTTGACCCGGCGGCGGGTACCGGCACCTTCCTGCTGCGCATCCTCGACACCGTGTTCGACCGTGTCGAGCTCGCGGACGGTACCGGCGAGGCGCGTGAGGTGCTCAGCTCCCTGGCTGGCCGGTTGGTCGGGTTCGAGCTGCAGATGGGGCCGTACGCGGTGAGCGAGCTGCGGCTGACCGACCTGCTCGCGCATCGCGGGGTCGAGTTGACGGCGGCCGACCGGATGCCGCTGCACGTCACGAACACCCTCGATGATCCCTTTCGTACCCAGCCACCGCTAGCCAGCTTCCTCAAGGCCATCGCCGACTCGACGCGCCGAGCGGACCAGATTAAGGCCGAGCTGCCGGTCACGGTGGTGATCGGCAACCCGCCTTACCGCGAGCGGGCCAACGGCGACGGCTCGTGGGTGGAGCTGGGCGGTTTCTACGGCGGGCGCAGACGCAATGAGGATGCCTCGCTGATGTCCGACTTTCGCCTGCCCGGCAACGGGCGCAACGAATACAAGCTCAAGAACATGGCCTGGTACTTCTGGCGCTGGGCCACCTGGAAAGTGTTCGACAGCCCGAGCGCCCGGGGCCGTGGCGTGGTGGCGTTCGTGACCACCGCAGCTTACCTGCGCGGCACGGCGTTCAAGGGGATGCGCAAGTACCTGCGCCGGACCTGTGACGAGGGCTGGATCATCGACCTGAGCCCCGAGGGCATGCGGCCCGACGTGGCGACCCGGATCTTCCCGAAGGTGCAGCACCCGCTCGCGGTCGGCATCTTCGTCCGCGCCGAGGACGACACCGACGAACCGGCGCGTATTCACTACACCGCTGTGCACGGGAAACGGGCCGAGAAGTTCGCCGCGCTCGGCGCGCTGGGGCTCGAAGATCCGGTGTGGCAGGACGTCCGCGACGGCTGGGACGCGCCTTTACCCCGGCCGGCGAAGCGAGCTGGGACGAGCACCCCGCGCTGGACGACTTGTTCCCGGTGCGGGTTCCGGGTGTCAAGGCGAACCGAGCATGGGTTTTCTCGCCGCGGCCGGAGGTATTGCGGCAGCGCTGGCGTCGGCTGTTGACCGAGCCCGATCCGACCGTGCAGGCGGAGCTGTTGAAGGCGACTGGCGACCGCACGATGACGAGTCGGCAAACCGCACTGCCCGATAGCGACCGCCTGCCCGCGTTGGCTGACGAGACTGATCTCGATCCGCCGCTTCGCCGGGTGCTGCACCGCAGCTTCGACCGCAAGTGGCTGATCGCAGACCCCCGAGTGATCGACCGGCCACGCCCAGAGCTGTGGCGCGCCGCGACGAATCCAGAGCATTTGTTTCTCGTCGAGCAGCACTCGCAGGTGATCTCCGCAGGTCCTGGGGTTGTCGTGAGCAGCTTGCTGCCAGATCAGCACTGCTTCGACAATCGGGGTGGTCGGGTGTTGCCCGTGTACCACCCGGATGGACGGCCGACCAGTGACTTGAAACTTCTCGGCGCGTTGTCGGAGAGCTTGGGCGTCGAGGTCAGCGGGCTTGACCTGCTTTGTTACGTCGCTGCCGTGGTGTCCCATCCGGGCTACACGGCACGGTTCGCGGAGCAGTTGGAGACGCCGGGGGTCAGGGTGCCGCTCACGGCGGACGCCGAGGTGTTCGCCACGGCTGTTGAGCTGGGCCGCGAGGTGGTGTGGGCCTCGACCTACGGGCAGCGCTGCGCCGATCCCGCCGCCGGACGGCCAGCCGATGACATCACCCTTCCGGATGGCCGGCGCCCGATGAGCCTGGACGGCATCCCGCACACCCCGGAAGGCATGCCCACCACCATCGGGCACTCCAGCGACGACCCGGACACCGAGGATGACGATGTGCTGGTCGTCGGCGCCAGCTGGTTCCGGCCGGTGCCCGCCGCGGTGTGGCGCTACGACGTGGGCGGCAAGCCGGTGCTGCGGCAGTGGTTCGCCTACCGCAAACGTGAGCCGGGTGGGCGGGTCACCAGCCCACTGGATCTGATCGTGGCGGATCGCTGGTCGCGCGAGGACACCGTCGAGCTGCGTGAGTTGCTCTCGGTCCTGCGCCGGCTCACTGATCTCGCGCCCACGCAGGCCGAGTTGCTGGATCAGGTGTGCGTGGGGCCGCTGATCACCGTCGATGAGCTGACGTTGGCCAGGGTGCTACCGGTCCCGGACTCGCGGCGCGTGCTGACCTCAGGTACGTCAGCGGCCGAGCAAGACCAGCTGCACTACAGGTCGTAGTCGCCGTCTTTGACACCGGCGATGAACACGGCCCACTCGGTGTGGTCGAAGACGGCGGTCCCCGCGTCCGGGCATCGGTTATTGCGCACGTAAACTGCGTCTTTGGTGAATTTGGTTTCCGCACAGGCGACGCCGTTGTCCGTTCGCCGCGGCAGGAACCACTCGCCGATGATGAGCGGCATGAGGCTACCTCTCCTCCAGTTCTCTGACGATAGCCTGGATGAACTCGGTGCTTTCCTCGTGGCCGAGGGCTTTGGCCCGCAGCAGATCCATTGTATGCGCGGCGAAAGTGACCTCGTCCTCTTGGTCCTGAAATGCTCCAACTCCGTAGACCTCCAAGTGCAGCATCTGCGGCGCGGGGGTTGGGAAGTCGTAGAGCGTCGAGGTCAGCCCCATGAAGCCATGCACTCCGGAGCCCAGCGGCAGCACTTGGATGACCACGTTGTCGTGCAGGGTAGCCATGGTGATCAGGTGTTCGAGCTGCTCGCGCATCACCGCCGCGCCGCCGACGCCGGAGCGCAGCGCCGCCTCGCCGAGGACGCACCACAACCGCAGCGGCGGGCGGTCGGTGCGGCTCAACGCGGCGCTGCGTGCCATCCGCAATTTCAATATTCGCTCCAGCACCTCCGGCGGTCGCAGGTTGTTCCAGCGCAGCAGAGCCTGGGCGTAGCCCTCGGTCTGCAGCATGCCGTGGATGACCTCACCGGAGTAGAAGATCGCTGAGGTGGCTTGGCGCTCCAGGTCGAGGAAGCGGCGGTGGCTGCTGGGAATCGTGATCCAGTGACCGCCCCGGGAACGGCGGGTCTGGGACGTGCGGGCGAACTCGATCAGGTCGTCGCGCTCGTCGCCGGTGATGCCGTAGTGGTCCAGCAGTGCGGCCAGCTCGACGGGCTTCACGCCGGACCGGCCGGTCTCTACGTCACCGATCTTCGAGACGGTGCAGCCGAGCACACCGGCGGCCTGCTCCCGAGTCCGGCCGGCATCCTCGCGCATCCGCCGCAGCGTCGCCGCGACCTGCACCCGCTCGGTGTTCATCTGACGCTGACTCATCGGGATGCCCCCTCTTGCATCAGTTGCGTACGTAGTTTACTGTCTTGCTGTACAGAAGGTCTATAGCGCCGTGATGGTACTCGGCGCCAGTCACGGGGAGGCTTGAGGGACATGGCTTACGGCAGGAGCTCTTTGGAGGTCAGCGCCTGGGTGGCGGTGGACGACCGCTGCGAGATCAACTATCTAGTCTTTCCGGAGCACGGCATCATCGAGTTCACGCTGGGTGGTCGTGAGGAGCTGGCGCTGAACACGACCGAGGACGGCCTGCGCCACTGCGTCGTGGTGTTCACCAGCGCGCTTGACGCCCTCGCCGCCGCCCGCGCGCAGCAGGAAGAGCCTCACGCTGACCTCGCGCCCGCCGCGGACCCGGCGACCGACCGTGCGGGATGACGAGGAATGGCCGAGGCCATGATGGGCGCGAGTCACGATCTGCGGTCTTCGCTCGGAGGCCGACTTGACAATCACCGTATGTAAATAGCACTAGCGCATGCAAGACCGAGCTAGACCCGGTTCGTATATGCTGTTATCAGCGACGGCGCGCGCGTACGTGACGCCAGATTTGACGGGCGGTGTACAGCGTCATGGTCACCGCGGGCCCACATCCGGCGGCAAGGAGCCACCACCATCGAGAGGCCTGGGGACTTTCAGAACAGGACGGAGGCTTACTGTTGACCGCAGGGGGCGGACTGGGTGATGGGTTCTTCGCGGCTTCCTGGTACGCCTCGTCAAGGATGCGAAAGAAGCGTCTGGCGCGGCGACCTGAGTAATTGTCCCGCCAAAAAGACCCTGACGCCTCCCAATATTGACGTCCCGGCGAGCTGGCAAACACGCTCATGGCGGTCGCCCGAAGCAAGACATCGGTCATCTCGCCGATCTTGTACTCGTAATGCCACTGGGTGACGATCAAGTTGACGTAAACGTATTGGCATTCGGTATCAAAGTTTTCCGTCAGGTACGGACCCCCGCACTCCATGTAGCGCGGGTCCTCCGTGGCCATGCGTAGCAGGTCGACTTGATGCGCTCGTTGCGCGTTGCCGCGGGCGGCTTTTGCTTCACGGCTCTGGATGACAAGGGAGGCGGCCACGCCGAGTAAGACGATGGCGGCAATGATCGCCGACACCGCGCCGTAGGTTGCGCCGATTTCGCTGAGTCGGCTCCAGTTGATCCTGTTACCGTTATGGTCTAGCGCGCTCAATGCCCACGGTGACGCCGCGACCAGGCCAACGCTTACCAGCACGAGCAGCAGGATGACCAGAAAGAGCACAGCTCTCGCCGCTGCCGCTCCGTCAGGTCGCGACCGGCGATTCACGGCTTGATGTCGAGTTCACGAACCCGACGAAGAAGTGAACTCCGGATCAACGATAGGAGGTGGCAGCGGCGCGATCTCGCGTTCGAAAAACGTGCCCAGCACGACAGTACAGACACATTTCAAGAACTGTGATTGGGTCGGAAATCGTGGCCAGCCCTACCGCGTGGCACGCCGTATTAGGTGGCCAACGACGTCACCGAGGCTCTGCGATGCTGCCCGAGGGAACCCCCCGGCGAGACCGCGGCAGCGGGGCGAGTTCGCCGTCCTCTGTTCCGCGCCATACCCGCGGACGCGATTGCAAACCGCTACGGAGCAGGCAGCTCTGCAAGGGTACCGCGCTTCTGTTCCCGAACTCAACGAGAGAGCTCTCGGATTCACCCGCGACAGCCCTCTTGTTGAGTTCGGGAAACCCAGCGTGGTTGGAGGGGTCAGGGTTGGGGTGGGAGGCTAGACGCGCACCAGCAAGGCGCCGGGGGAGATGCGGACCCGCATCGCTTGCACATCGCCCATCGGGTCGCCGTCGAGTTGGGCCTGTTGTGGGGTCTCGGCGCTGAGGATGATGGTGCGGCCTTGCCAATGCCGCACGATCCGGTGGTCTCGGCGGCGGCGAGTCAGCACCTGCGCGGCCACCGCCAGCCACTCGAGAATGTTCTTCGGGCCGATGGTCATCACATCGAGCAGCCCGTCGTCCACCTTGGCCGCGGGCAGCAGCACCAGCCCGGCGAGAAGCTTGCCGCAGTTGCCGACCACGACAGTGCGGACTTGACGGGGCGGCTCGGAGCGGCCATCCACGGCGAGGGTGATCGGGGCCACCGGAGCCCCCAGCGCGCGCGCACCGGAGAGGAAATACGCTAGTGAGCCCAGCCAGGTCTTCGACATGTGGGACGTGCTGGCCATGATTTCCCCGGCGAAGCCTATCCCGGCCATCACCAGAAACACCTGCTCCTCGGCGTGCTTGTCGATGCGCACCCAGCCGACGTCGATCGCACGGTTACTCCCGGACAGCGCGATCCGGGTGGCGTGGGCCGGGTCATTCAGCACCATGGCGAGGTTGCGGGCCAGCAGGTTGGCGGTACCCATGGGCAGCAGGCCCAGCGCGGTGCCCGACCCGGCGAGGACTTGCGCCACGTGGCGGACCGTGCCGTCCCCGCCGCAGGCGAGCACCACCGCGGCGCCGGCGGCCAGTGCCGCTCTGGCCTGACCGCAACCGGGGTCCGCGACGGTGGTCGGCAGCCAGAGTGGTGGCGCCCATCCGAACTCCGCGCACACGCGAGTGATCTGGGCCCGCAGCGTCACCAGGTCATGGGCCATGCTGGGGTTGACCACAACCGCTGGTAACGGGCGCACGCTCAGCTCGCCGCGGGATCCGCGGCGCCGCGCCGCACGGCGAGCATCCGCTGGGTCACGGTCACCACGTGCAACCCAGCCAGCAACCACAACGCGACATCCAGCGCGAACGGCACCCCCAAACCCGCCAAACCAGCCCCCACCAACGTGATGATGTACCGCTCCGCACGCTCCGCCATCCCCCCATCAGCACACACCCCACTCG
>JBOHFJ010000165.1:0-10500 GCA_050699655.1 Pseudonocardiaceae bacterium | reverse complement strand
CAAGAAGTGGGTCGAGGCGTTCGCCGCCACGCCCCGGCACCTGTTCACGCCTGAGGCCATCATCGGCACGGAGGACGGCTACCGCCTGCTCTCCAGCAAGGACGCAGCCGCCCAGGACGAGTGGCTGTCGGTGGTCTATTCCGATGAATCCCTTGTCACCCAAGACAAGCCGCACGCGGCGGGGCACCGGCTTGCCTCGGGCGAGCTATTGCGGGTCCCCACCAGCTCATCGACCATGCCCAGCCTCATGGCCCGCATGCTGGAAGCTCTCAACATCGGCGACGGAATGCGAGTGCTGGAGGTGGGGACGGGCACCGGCTACAACGCCGCCCTGCTCAGTCAACGCCTCGGCGACCGCAACGTGGTCTCCATCGACATTGACCCCTTCCTGGTCGGCCAGGCAACGCGACACCTCACCCAACTCGGGCATGAGCCGACTGTGGTGGCCGGCGACGGCGCGGCCGGGGCCGCCGAACACGGCCCCTACGACCGGATCATCGCCACCGCCGCCGTCCCCGAGATCCCTCTTGCCTGGGTCCAGCAGCTCAAGCCCGGCGGGAAGATCCTGGCCAACCTGCGCGGCGACCTGTCCGGCGGAACCCTCTGCCTGCTGACCAAACAGGACGATGATGACGAGGTGATCGGGCCGATCCTGCCGATTGGCGGGCACTTCATGTGGTTGCGGCCCGACCTGAGTGATCCTCACCGGCCCCATGAGCACACCCCTGCCATCCAGCGCGGCACAACCAGACGCGCCACGACGAGAGCCGACCCGGCGACAATCCCGGTCGGCAACGAGGGGTTCCGTTTCCTGCTGCAACTCCAACTCCATGGCGTGGCATCCCTCCACGCGAGCCAGGCGTTCGACCCGGCCACTCGCGACCGGCGGGACGCGGTCATCGCCACTGCCGCCGACGGCTCCCGCGCCGAGGCATTCACCCAGCCTGCCCCCGATGGCTCGCACCGGGTCGTCCAGTCCGGCCCCCGCCGCCTCTGGGACACCGTCGAGGCCACCCATCGCCTCTGGCTCGACCTCGACCGACCGCCTCCCGGACATTTTGGTGTCGTCGCCAACTACACCACCCAGTTCGCCTGGCTCGGCGACGACGATAGCTGGCACCGCTGGCCCCTCCCGCTCGTCTGACCGCTGATGACCGGCCGCCGAAGACCGAGACGGGGCTCCGGACTGACTGCGTGTGGGGGTGGGATGGCGTGCTCGGTTAGCGCGCCACCTCGGCGGCGTGAGGGTCGATTAGCCCTACTCGTTGGCAGCGGTCCAGGCTGCCGACTGCTCAGCGACCAGCTCCGTGATGTCGCCGAGGGTGACGTTGTAGTCGAGGACGTGCAGGCCCCCCACGCTTGACTTGGGACTGCCGAGCACGTCATCGGGCCCGTCGACCTGCAGCCAGTCGGCCGTGCCGGCTTCGTCCGTGGCCGACGCACACCGCGCGGTGATCAGGCCGGGATAGGCCGCAAAGCCGGCTGGCAGGTCCGGCGGGGTGTGGCCGAGGAACACCACGGCGAGGTGTCCACCGCGCACCACCGCGTTTCCGCCGACCAACCGGGTAGTGCCCAATCGCGTGTCCGCCGGGGTCGCCGCCTCCCTCGGTTGTCCGGTCAGCAGCGCCGCCGGGTTCGTGCAGAGGATCCGGTGTCCTGGCGTGGTATCGCGGCCGAACCCCGCGTTGGGTGGAGGTGCCACACCGTTGGGTTGGTGGAAGGTGGAGTACGCGACAACGCACCTCGTCGGCACCGGCGCGCTGGCCGAACCGCGTTCGCAGGCCGGGAGGTACTGGAAGGTGGAGTCCCGATCGCTCCCACCACCGGCCGGTCGGTCGGCACCTTGATGTTGCCTCCGAGCAGCACCGCAGAGATGATCTGTGACCGCTGCTCGACGTCGAGCTCGATCTCGCTGCTGATCAGCTTAGCCAGTACAGCGCTGCCCTGGGAGTGCCCGAGCAGCACAACGCCGCGGCGTCGGCCGGTGATGGGGTCGCGGTTGTACCGCGCCCAGTAGGTGTGCCATGCCTGGTCGATGTCGGTCTGGCCGAGGCGGTAGCCGAGGCGGTAGTCGGTGTTGTCGTCGGTGAGCGCGCCGGTGATCAGCCCGGGCAGCGTTTCCTGGCGGTAGAGCGGCACGAACAGGCGGCATCTGGATAGCAGCGGGCTAACCTGCAACAGCGTGACCGCCATCTCGGTGTCGGTCGGCTGCGGCGGGTTCCCACCGACGCGCACCGGGGGGTTCGGCATCCAATCCACGGTCGGGTAGACGTAGAAGCAGTCGACACCGGGCGCGTCCGGTGGGACGAACGGGGTGCGGGTCCCGTCGACGGCAGAGACGGTGTCTGGCACTACCCGCTGCCCAGACTGCGGGTAGCGGAGCGCAAACGGCGTCGCCGTTGCCGTCCCAGTGATGTCCTGGCCACACGGATTACCCGGCTGGCCGGGCCGGCACAGCCACACCGGCGCGGCCAGCGACCCAGCCAGCGGATCGCTCGGCGTAGGCGGCGCCACCGGGCCCGCGGCGGAGCCGGTGGCGAGCTGTGCCGCCGGGTCCGCGACAGCTGCGGCCGGTACCGCCGGCGCACCCATCGCGAGCACAACCGAGAGCACGGCAGGCCAGCGCCGCAACGACAGAGCGTTCACGACGCCCCACCATCCCTCCAAGGGAGTGCGATTTCCGCCGCACGTGGAAACAACAGGGTTGTTATTAAGCGAGTGGCCCGACCACCTGGTCGCCGAATCGAGCTGGGCCGCCCGCCGCGTACACCGCACACTGGAGGCGCCACAGTCATGAACGATTCCTCGTTCTCCGGGTAACGGCCTGCTTCGCTCCATGAGGTCGTTGACCTGGGTGGGCCGGCGATGGCCCGGATCGCCAAAAACTACGGCGTCTTGTGCCGGGCGAACCTCCGCAGTCGGAGGCTGTTCGAGACGACGAACAGTGAGGACAGCGTCATGGCGCCCCCGGCGATCAGGGGGTTGAGCAGGCCGAGGGCCGCCAGCGGCAGCGCGGCGATGTTGTAGCTGAACGCCCAGCCGAGGTTGCTGTGGATGGTGCGCAGGGTGCGGCGGGCCAGCGCGATCGCGCTGGGCACCACGGTCAGGTCGCTGCGCATCAGGATCAGGTCGGCGGCGCCGAGCGCGACGTCGGTGCCGGTGACGAGGGCCAGGCCGAGGTCGGCACGAGCCAGCGCGGGTGCGTCGTTGACGCCGTCGCCGACCATGGCCACGGAGCGGCCCTGGGCTTGTAGCGACTCGATCACGGCGGCTTTGTCCGCCGGCAGCACCTCGGCGATGACCTCCTCGATGCCGACTTGGGCGGCGACCGCGCGGGCGGTGGCTTCGTTGTCGCCGGTGAGCAGCACCATGCGCAGCCCGAGCCGGAGCAGCTCGCTGACCGCCGCGGCCGCGCTGGGCCGCACCGTGTCGGTCAGCGCGAAGGCGCCTTCCACCACGCCACCCGCGACCACGAGCACGGTCGTAGCGCCCCGTTGTTCCCAGCGGATCCGCTGAGCCTCCAGCTCGGCCGGTACCGGGATGCCGCGCGCGGCCAGTAGCCGGGCTGATCCGACCAGCACTTCCTGGCCGTCGACCACGCCCCGGGCCCCGAGGCCGGACAGGCTGGTGAAATCCGTGACCGGGGGGATCTTGCCCAGCCCGGCGCGGGCCAGCGCGCTGATCGCGGTGGCGACGGCGTGCTCGGAGGCGTCCTCCACGGCACCAGCGTGGCGCAGCAGCGTGTCCAGCTCGGTTCCTTCGGTCAGCGTGACGTCGATCACGGCCATCCGGCCGGTGGTGATGGTGCCCGTCTTGTCCCACACCACCGTGTCGATGGCCTTGGCCGATTCCAACGCCTGGTGACCCTTGATGAAGATGCCCAGTTCCGCGCCGCGCCCGGAGGCCACCAGCAGAGCCGTCGGCGTGGCCAGGCCCAGCGCGCACGGACAAGCGATGATCAGCACCGCCAGCGCCGAGCTGACCGCGTGCTCGACCGGGCCGTCGAGGACCAGCCAGCCGAGGAAGGTCAGCACCGCCAAGGTGAGCACGGCCGGGACGAACACCCCGCAGATGCGGTCCGCGAGCCGCTGGAGGGCCGCCTTGTCGTTCTGCGCCCGCTCGACCAGCGCCACCAACTGGGCCAACTGGGTGTCGTGGCCCACCGTGGTGGCGCGCACGACCAGCCGGCCGCCGCGAGCGATGGTGCCGCCGAGCACCGCGCTGCCCTCGGCCACCTCCAGCGGGGCCGATTCGCCGGTCATCGCGCTGTTGTCCACCCCGCTGTGGCCTGACACCACCTCGCCGTCGGTCGCGATGGTCTCGCCGGGGCGCACCACGAAGTGATCGCCGACCCGCAGGTGCGCGACGGGGATGCGGTGCTCGCTCCCGTCCTCACGTCGCACCGATACGTCCCGGGCACCGATCTTGGCCAATCCGCTCAGCGCGCCGCCGGCCCGCCGCTTGGCCCGCGCCTCGAACAACCGCCCACCGAGCAGGAAGATCGTCACACCGACGGCCACGTCTAGGTAGAGGGAGCCGGCGGGCCGGAAGATCAGTCCCCAGCCGCTGTCGAAGCGTTGTCCCGCGCCAGTGTGGGCAAACATGGTGTATACCGACCAGCACGTGGCCGCGGTGATCCCCAACGACACCAGAGTGTCCATCGAGGTCGAACCGTGCCGCGCGGCGAGAAAGGCCTTGCGGTGAAACGGCCAGGCGCACCACGTCACCACCGGCAAGGTCATCGCCAGCAGCACCCATTGCCACCCGGTGAACCGCCACGAGGGCAGGAACACCACCGTCATGGACAGATCCCCCAGCGGTACCCCGAGTAGCAGCGCCACCACCAGCCGCCGCACCAGGTACCGGACCGGGGCGTTGGCGGTCTCCTCGGTGGCCGGCTGGTCGGGCTCGA
The DNA here is from genome assembly GCA_050699655.1 of Pseudonocardiaceae bacterium. Classification (GTDB taxonomy): domain Bacteria; phylum Actinomycetota; class Actinomycetes; order Mycobacteriales; family Pseudonocardiaceae. Next base: position 5,588 of record JBOHFJ010000165.1, on the reverse strand, counting down.
TCGGCGCGGCGCGGTAGCCGGCCCGCTCCACCTGCGCGATCAGCTCCGCGACCCCCACCGCGGCGTCGGTCGCCACGCTGGCTTTTTCCGTCGCGTAGTTCACGCTGGCGTGCACGCCGTCGAGTTTGTTGAGCGAGCGCTGCACCCGCGCCGCGCATGCCGCGCACGTCATGCCGCCGATGGACAGCTCGATCGACCGCGGTTGATCGACCGACGAGGTCAACGACATAACACCGGTGCGCCTCCTCGCGAGAAACGAACAGTTACGGCGGACACAGTGTGCCTTGCTGGGGGATCGAGGCATCCATCAGGAAGCGGGTGACCAGGTCGACGATGCAGGGGCTGCGCGGCAGCGCGCCATGCGCCGGGCCCTGCCAGCTCACCAGCGTTGCTGAGGGCAGCGACCGCGCGGCGTTCTTGGCCCCTTCGGCCGGGGTCACCGGGTCGCCGGTGGTAACCACCACCAACACCGGGGGCAGTGCTGGATCCGCCGGCCCCGGTGCTGGTGGCGAGGGCACCGGCCATGCGCTGCACCAAAGCAGCCGCGCGGCGAACAGCGGCCCGAACAGCGCGGAACGTTGCCGCCACTGGTGTGCCAGCTGTTGTGCGCGCTCGGGTGGCACTCGGGTGGGAGTGTCGTTGCAGTGGGTGGCCAGGGTGGGGTCCAAGCGTGCCGGCAGCCCGTGGTCACTGGTCAGCACGGGTGTCACGAGCGCGGCCAGCTCGGCACCGTTGCCGTCGCGGGCGGCCGCCAGCGCATGGGACAGCTGTGGCCAGCGCTGGGGGTCACCGAGGGTCTCCAACACCGCTTGATAGGCGATGCCCGCGGTGATCCGCTGCCCTCGGGCTCGAAGCGGGGCTCGGCGCAGCGTCTCAGCCAAGGCCAGCAGCGTGCCGCGAGGGTCGGGCCCCAGCGGGCAGCCCCGGGCCACGCAGTCGGCGGCGAACGCGGTGTAGCCGGCGTCCGCGGCGAGGAGCTTGGCCTCGGTGGCGCTCACGTCGTCGAGCGTCGGGTCAACGGCTCCGTCGAGCACGACCCGCCCGACGGAGCTGGGATACCGGTGTAGGAACTCGGTCACCGCTTGGGACGCCGCACCATAGGCGATCAGGTTGAGTACTGGGGCGTTCAGGATGATGCGGAGTTGTTCGAGATCATCGGCGGTGCCGGTGGAATCGATCGTGGTGAGCGCCTCGCCCAGGTCTTGGATACAGGTCTGGATCGCGGTGCGGGTGGTGTCGAGCAGCGTATCCAGCTGCTCGGGCTGGCCCGCGTCGGGATCGGTGCCGACGATCAGGTTCCGGGTGGTGGGCGGTATGCAGTTCAGCGGATCGCTCGGCCCGGTGCCCCGGCGGGCCAGTCCGATCAGGGTGAAACGGTCCAGCAGCGCGGGTGGCAGCAGCTGGGCCAGCCGGGTGGCGCGGACCGTACCGGGCTCCTCGGAGGGCTCATCAAGCACCACGAGCGGGGCCGGGCCGTTGCCGACCCGGCTGAGGTCCAGTTTGCGGACACTCCCGAACACTGGGGTCGCCACCGTGGTGTCGACCCGAAGCTCACTGCACTGCACCCGTCGCGAGCTCGGCCTGCCGAGTTCGGCGCTGATCGCGTCGGTGCAGTCCCGCCAGGGCAGCGATTGCGGGTTGTACTCGCCTATCGGTGGCAGCGGCGGGCTGCTGGGCGCAGCCTGTGGCGGGCTGTGCGGAGACGGGTTGGCATCCCGCACAGCTACCGGAGGCCGGTTCGAGGGCCCCACAGTGCACCCCCCCACCAGCACTACCAGCAGTAGCGGCAGACACCGCCGAATCCGGTGCCCCACCACCTCGCCCACCCTCCCCGTAGTCCTAACCCCGCAAGCTTGCCACCCCCACCCGTAAACCCGTGTGACCCGACCGCGTTTCGGCTCCGAATGGCGGGGGGTCAGCGCGTGAGGATGTCGGTGATGGTGTTGAGGGCGAGGTCTAGGTCTGGGCGGGTGATGACGAGGGGGGGTGCTAGGCGCACTGTTGTGGCGTGGGTTTCTTTGCAGAGGATGCCGCGGGTCATCAGCGCTTCGGCCACCATGCGCCCGGTTGGGCCGCCGGGAGCGAGGTGCACGCCGGCCCACAGTCCCCGGCCGGTGACCCGCGTGACCCCGTGCCCGACCAGCGCGCGCAGTCGGGTGTGCAGGTGCGCGCCCAGCTCCCGGGAGCGTGACTGGAACTCGCCGCTGGCCAGCAGGGCGATCACCGCGCGGCCGACCGCGCAGGCCAGCGGGTTGCCGCCGAATGTTGATCCGTGCTCCCCGGGCCGCAGCACACCCAGCACCGCGCGCCGCCCCACGACGGCGGAGACCGGCAGGATCCCCCCGCCCAGCGCCTTGCCCAGGGTGTACAGGTCGGCCCGCACGTTGTCGTGGTCCAGCGCCAGCAGCTCTCCGGTGCGGGCCAGCCCGGATTGGATCTCGTCGGCGATCAGCAGCGCGCCCGCGTCGTCGCAGGCCGCGCGGGCTCCGGCCAAGTAACCCGGTGGCGGCACCAGCACTCCCGCCTCGCCCTGCACGGGCTCCAGGAGAACCGCCGCGCTCCGGGTGCTCAGCGCGTCGCGCAGCGCGTCGAGGTCGCCGTAGGGCACCACGACGAAGCCAGGGGTGAACGGGCCGAACCCGGCCCGGGCCACCTCATCGGTGGAAAACGAGACAATGGTGGTGGTGCGGCCGTGAAAGTTGCCACCCGCGACCACGATCTCGGCGGTGCCGTCCGGGATGCCCTTGACCCGGTGTGCCCACAACCGGGCCACCTTGATCGCGGACTCCACGGCCTCGGCACCGGTGTTCATCGGGAGCACCATCTCGGTTCCGGTCAGCTCGGCGAGCTCCCGGCAGAACGCGCCGAGCAGGTCGTGATGAAACGCCCGTGAGGTCAACGTCACCCGCCCCAGCTGCTCCATCGCGGCGGCCACCAAGGCGGGATGCCGGTGCCCGAAGTTCAGCGCCGAGTAGCCGGCGAGGAAATCGAGGTAACGCCGGCCTGTCACGTCGGTGACCCAGGCACCCTCACCGGAAGTGATCACCACCGGCAGTGGATGGTAGTTGTGCGTGCTCCACCGCTCGTCAGTATGGATGAAGCTCAGCGGGACGCTCGAGGTGATCTTCGCTCCTCGGCGCTGGTTTTCAGGAGGTATACCGTTCCGCCCTCGGCGCCGCGCTGGATCGGCACCGAGGGCCCGGTCAGCGGCTCCAGCGCCTCCGCCACGAGCTGGTGCACGGTGGTCAACGCGGCGGTGAGCTTGGCGCGTAGCGCCGCGAGCGCGACCACCTCGTCCGCGACCTGAGCGCGCAGCTCGAACAGCGCCGATTCTTCGCGGTCGACCGCGTGGACCCGGGTGGACAGCGGCTCGCCGACCGTCTGGAGCATGAGGTGCAAGCCGGCGACGGCACGCAGCTCGCTGTCCCGGATCCGGGCGCTCGCCGCGGACTCACGCTGCGCGATCGCCTGCGCCGCATCCCGCTCGGCGGCCCGCCGACGTACGGCGGAGTCCGCCTCAAGTTGATCGCTCTGCCGTCTCGCGTGGTCAAGCAGCGACTTGGCCTCACGGCCCGCATGCGCGCGCAACCTCGTGATCTCTTCGTCGGCACCGGCTTTGAGCTCGGCGATGTCCCGATCGGCACGGGCGATGCGCGCGGCGATCTCCGCCTCGGCCTGGGCCGTAAGCTCGGCCGCCTCCTCCTCGGCCAGCCGCATGATGCGCTGGATCCGGGCGTTGGCCCCGGTCATCGGGGTAGCCAGGATGCGCTCGACCCGAGCCGTCGCCTTGTCCGCCTCCCGGCGCAGATCCTCGCTCGCTGACCGGAGATGGTTTAGCACCTTGCTCAGCTCGGCGACCTGGGTCAGGGCCGCATCCCGATCGGCCGCGACCATCGCGATGCGGCCATCGAGCGCTTCGAGGTGCTCCAGCACCTGTCTTCGATTGAAGCCACGCAGCTCGGGCTCGAAGGGTTGATGCAGGGGGACCAAGTCGTCATCCTGGGATCCGCGCACAGGAGTCGATCGTAGTCTCGAACGGGTCGCGATCAAACACCAATTTCGCCGCTCCCCGTCGGACTCTGAGCGGGCCTCGCCGCTGCGGCTGCTCGGCGGCACAGCGCGTCGACCCGGGTGGCCCGCGACGAAAATCGGATCCTGACGGCGAACCGCTCCGCTACCCTTCGGTGATCAACCTGCCGCAGGGGGAGGGGTGATGGTCAGGGTTTTCGTCAGTTACGCCAGTGCGGACATTGTGCTGGCCACTCAGGTGCGCCAATGACTTGATGATGATCACCATGAGGTGTTCTTGGCGGAGGATTCGCGAGTGGGGATCGTTGGCGGGAAGCGGTGGCGGTCGCGGCTCTACGAGCGGTTGCGTTGGGCGGATGCGGTGGTGTGCGTGGTGAGTTCCGCGTCGGTGGCCTCGACGTGGTGTACGGCTGAAGTCAGCAGTGCGCTGTTGTGGGGGAGCCGGCTCGTTCCGATCGTGGTTGAGCCGGGCGTGGTGCATCCGCTGCTGAGCGATGTCCAGCACATAGATCAGTTCGAAGAGGTCCTCACCCAGGCCACCGCCGCCGCTCGGGCACGGTTCGCGCGGCTGCTTCACCCGGCCTTGGGTGGCCCGGTGCAGGTGGTGGCCACATTGCGGCCGGAGTTTTTGGACCCGCTGTTGAGCGATCCCGACCTGGCGGCGATCCCGACTCGGCTGTACCCGCTGCGGCCGCTGCGCCGCGACGAGCTGCGCGCGGTGATCGAAAACCCGGCCCGGCTTGCCGGTCTCGGGGTTGATGACGAGCTGGTGGCCCGGCTGGTGGCCGACACCGACAGCGGGGAAGCGCTCCCGCTGCTGGCGTTCACCCTGGCCCAGCTCGCCGAGGGACTCACTCGCGGCGCTCAGCTCTCCCAGCGACGCTACGACTATAACGACCACACCGCGCGGCTGTGGGAAACCACAATCGATCGTGTCACCGATCGATTGTGTGGCAGCACCCCAACGCTCACCAAAAGCCAGTGGGATGACTACCTACCGGGCCTGACATACCGTCCCCCCTGCAAATAAGTCTCTTTGATGGCCCGCTGCACACGTAGTGATTATGATCGCAGCGCGCTTGTTCGTCAGCTCTTCTCAGCATTCGTGCGTGAGGTGCCGTCCTGCCCGTCCCGCCCTGTGGTTCCCGAGCTCAACAGGAGAGTTATCCAGCAGCCCCAGCGCAGCGCTCCTGTTGAGCTCGGGAACCACAGCGCGGGCCGGGCGCCAGGGCACTGGCGGGATCACCTACGACCGTGCGTCGCAGGGCGATTGAGCTCGAAGTACCGGGCGTCTTTCAGCGATCTGCGGCTGCTCAACGCCCTCGTCGGCACGCTCGTCAATGACTGACAGCATCACAGGCAGCCCGGCATCGACGATCCCACACGTGGGGGAACGCCGTTTACTCGCGGTCCCGGCGCTGCCGTCCATGCGGACTGTGTGCGCTGGTGGGCGATACTGGGATTGAACCAGTGACCTCTACCGTGTCAAGGTAGCGCTCTCCCACTGAGCTAATCGCCCGAGGCGGAGGCGGGAATCGAACCCGCGTACAGGGCTTTGC
>JBOHFJ010000164.1:0-10513 GCA_050699655.1 Pseudonocardiaceae bacterium | reverse complement strand
CACGACAAATAATATCGATCCGGACCGTATTATCCTGGTTTCTCGACACGCGACACGCCGTCCTATTTTCGGCGCGGCCACACAGCTCCCGCCGCCCGACTTAGGTCTCTAACTTAGCGGCATTGGGCCAGAGGTGCCCGGAACCGGCACCATCACCGGTGTCGTCGGTCGGCCAAGGCCGACCAGAGGGAGCGCAGTTGGTCGGGTCGGGTTGGTAGCAGTCGCCGTAGCCATCCGAACTACCCGGCGTCGAGGTGCCGTAGCGATAGAAGCCCACACCGCTGGGTGTGTCCCGACGGATCGTCGCGTCTACCACCTTCAGCGACGCGAGGACATCGGGGTCACCCGCGGGTAGCTCGCCAAGCCGCACAAGCTCCAGGAACCCGGCGTCCATGACCTGGCGTTGGTCGGTTTTCGGCGCGCTCTTGCTCAAGCTGTAGGCATACGCCGCGTTCGGATCGCCCTTTTCGGAGGACAGCCGCAGGAAATAGCGTGGCCCGTAGGGACCCGTGGTGGTGAGCGTCCAGTCCTTGACGTGCCGCTGGAAGTCATCGGCTGTGGCCTGGTAGATCCGGGCGCGAGTGGTGTCATTGTGCTGACCGGCGATGGCGCTGGCCGCGGTCAGGCCGGCGATTTCGGCGGCGATGGTCGACGGGGAGTAGCCGGCCTGTTCTTCCCACCGCTCGGCGCCGAAGGCCGGACCATGCGCGACCAGGAAATCCGCGGCCGGGCGGACGTGGTCAGCCCAGAGCGCGGCGTCATCCCCGAGCTCTGACTGCCATGCCATCAGGAGGGGGTACGCGGTCTCGTCAAGCTGATCACCACAGGTATCCGGCGCTACCTTGCCGTTGAGCAGCGAGTTGCGCGGCAGGCGGCCGTCCGGGAGCTGCTGGCCAACGAGGAGGAACCGGGTGGCGTCCCGCGCGGTGGTCAGGTCACCGTCGACGAGCAGCGCGGTGAACGCCTCGTAGAGATCGCGGGAGAACACCTCGCGGTAGGAGCCGAAGTAGCCCGGTTTTCCGCTGTAGACTGGGTTTCCTTCGCAGTCCGGTTTTCCGTTCACCAGCTTGCCGGCGCTGACGGCCTGACCCCACGGGCTGGCCAGCGAAGCGACGATCGCGCCGGGAAAGGTCTTGTCCTCGCTGGCCTTCACCACATTGGCCGAAAGACAGTAAGCGGAGCGCATCCGATCCATGGAGACTTGATCAAGGGCGGGCAGCGTGGTCGGTGGCGGGCGCAGCCGGGCGTCGTAGGCGCGCCAGCCAGCGGTGTATCCGGCCACTGTCGCGGCGAATGGGCTGTGTGCCGCCTGGTCCGCGACTGATACGGCGTCGGGCTGGTCACGGCCGAAGCCGAGGGCAAGGGTGATCTCACCGTGCGGGTTCGGCACGACGCGGGCGGTGAGCACGACGTGCCCGTTCGGGGCGGCGGTGTCGTCGCCGACCAGTCGCGTGGTGTCGAGCTGGGTCAGCCCGTCGCTGTCGGTCCCGGCGTAACCGACGCTGGCCTGGGTAAGACCGCCGGCCGCGTCCAGCGCCATGAATGTCGGGGCAGCGTAGTCCCGCTTCATGGCCTCGGTGGTCGTCCCGATGTCGTAGGCGACTGGGACGGGTGCGCCGGTGGAGGTGTCGATCACCGCGGAGTCGGCGCCGCCGTTGCCGTGACCGCCACCGCCGTTGCCGTTGACATGCGCGTCCAGGCGAATGTAAAGCTTCAGCCCGTTCGGCGGCGGGCCATGCGTGCCGCGCACGGTGGTGTGCGTGACCACAGCGTCCCGGGCGGGGTCGGCCACATAGGTCGTCACCAGCTGATAGCCGTGCGCCGCGCTGGTGGCGCGGACAGTGCAGGCCATTCCGGTGGGATCGGCGCTGACGGTGTAGGCCAGATCCCGGGTCTGTAGATCAGTGAAGCTGTACCCGTCGGTGACCACATACTGCATGGTCTCGACGTTTGTGTTGTCCACAGTGGGGCTGTAGACATCGGAGAGCACCCCGTCGGCGACGGTGTACCAGACCTTGGATGTGGTGTTCTCGGCCGTGCCGACGCAGTCCTTGCGCGCCAGGTCAAAGTGGGACAGCACACCTGGCGCACCGGTCGCGGTCCTGCCAGCGGTCGGTTTTGGCGTCGCGCAGCCAGCCGCGGCGACAAACCCCACCACACCCACTGTGAACAGCGCCGCGACAACGGACACGCGAGAATTTCGAGCCCGGCGAAGCCGCCTCCGGTCACGATTCCAGACCATGGCACACCCCATAGATTCAATGCCGACGGGTATCGCCCGGTGATCAGGCTGCCGCCTTCGGCCTCCGTCGCTTCATGGCTCTCGGCTTCTTGGCTCTCGGCTTCTTGGCCGCGTCGTTGGCAATCCGCATGATTTCCAGGCCGCGTTGGTATTTTTCGCTGATCTCCGCCCAGCGTGCGGCAACATTTTTTGCGTCACCCGGGGTGTCGAGCTTCGCGGGCCAGTCGACATAGGAACGCCCATCCTGATCCGTAGCCTGATAAGGCCATTGCGAATTATCGCCCTTACCCTGATCTAGAGGTCGGAAGGCGATGTATATTCGCCAGCCCACAGTTGGCTCGTTTTTCTGGAACTCGATGGAGAAGCTGTAGTTGGCCAGTCCATCCTGCGTCGGATAATCCATGACGGCCATCATCGTTTCCTTTCATAATGTGAGGGGAGCTGGCGACCGCGTCGGGACACCGAGTCGATGATCAACGCCATCAGCAGCACCACTGCCGTGATCATGAATTGGACCGACGAGTCGAGTTCCAGCAGATACATTCCGTTCTTGATCGATCCGATCACGGCGACACCCAGCAGCGCGCCGTAGGTGCTCCCCCGTCCGCCGAACAGGCTGACGCCGCCGATCACCGCGGCGGCGATCGCGAAAAGCAGCACGTCGCTGCCGCCGGTGCTCTGGTTCGCCGCGAACTCCCGCGAGACGGCCAGGACCCCACCGAATGCCGCCATCGCGGAACCCAGCGCGAACACCGCGATCCTGATCCGGTTCACCGGTATCCCGGCGCGGCGAGCCGCTTCCACATTGCCGCCGATGGCGATGATGCCGCGACCGAAGCGGGTCTTGCGCAGCATCAGGTCACAGCCCACCGCGACGGCGACCACTGTGACCAAGGCGACCGGCACGCCGCGCGCGGCGTTCAGCACCCCGATCGTCAACCCGACACCGGCGCTCAGCAGGACCAGTCGGGCTACTCGGCGCGACGGTGTTAAGCATGGCAAGCCCGCCGCGCGACGCCGTCTGGCATCCACGACGACCGCCACCAGGTGGCAGCCGACCAGCACGGCACCGAGTGACCAGCCCGCGAGGGCCGGCAGATAGGCGTGGGTCAGCGCCGCGATGATGCTGTGGTCAGGGATGTTGATGGCGCCCTGCGGGCTGAGCAGATAGAGCTGCAGACCCTGCCACCCGATCAAGCCAGCCAAGGTCACCACGAATGACGGGACACCGATCGCCGCGTGGATCGTGCCCTGCACCGCACCCACCGCGAGCCCGAGCAGGACCACCAGCCCGATGGCCAGCACCTCGGGAACACCACGGCGGATGACGAGGATGGCCAGGACGGCGGCGGCCAACCCGGACACCGAACCGACCGAGAGATCGGTCTCCCCGAGCAGCAGGACCAGCGTGATGCCGATCGCCAGCATCCCGACCGCGGCACTTTGCACCACCATGTTGGACAAGTTCGCCGCGGTGAGGAAGCGATGGTTGGGGTCGAGTATCTGAAAGAGCACCCAGGTGGACATCAAGCTGACGGTCACCGGCAGTGCCCCCGGCTCTCCCGCGCGCAGCCGCGCGGCGAGGCCGCGCCGCGCGCGCACCCTCGCTTGCCGGCTGGTGGAGGGAGGCGCGACGGCGGGAGGATCCGGCAGCCGGGGTTCCCGTTTTTCTGGTACGACGCTCACCGTCCCGCCTCCGTGATCGAGATGGCACCGGTGCCCATGGACCGCCCTCGGGACGCGGCGGGCACGGAAGCGCCGGTGATCGCGGATACGATGTCCTGCTCAGTGGCGTTGCCGATGAGGAACTCGCCGGCGTTGTGGCCCAGTCGCAGCACCACGACCCGATCGGCAACCGCCTTGACGTCGGCCAGGTTGTGGCTGATCAGGATCACGCCGGGCCCTTGGTCACGCAGCCGCTCGATGAGGTCAAGCACCTGCCGGGTCTGCTTGATGCCCAGTGCCGCGGTGGGTTCGTCCAGTATCACGAGCTTGGGTGAGCCGAGCATCGCGCGGGCGATCGCGACGGACTGCCGCTGCCCACCGGACAGCGCCGAGACCGGCACTCTCGGGCTGGGCAGCGTGACCGACAGCGAGGACAAAAGCTCCCGCGCCCTGCGTTCCATGCCGATCTCATCGAGCACGCCGAGCCGGACCGCTTCGTTGCCGAGGAACAGGTTGGCGACCACATCGAGGTTGTCGCACAAGGACAAGTCCTGGTAGACGGTCGCGATACCGAGCGCGGCGGCATCGTGGGGCTTGCCGATGCTGACGTGGTTTCCCAGCCAGTGGATCTCGCCGCTGTCCGCGGGACCGACCCCGGCGATCACCTTCACCAGGGTTGACTTGCCGGCGCCATTGTCACCGACCAGCGCGACCACCTCGCCAGCCTCGACTTCCAGGTCAACGTCATTGAGTGCCCGCACCGGCCCGAACCGCTTGGATATCCCGGTCAGCGCCAGGATGGGAATGGTCACGACGGTCCTCTCGGTTCAGGAGATGCCGGCCTGCCGGCACGCCTGGCGGTACTCGGTGGTGCAGATCTCCGCGGCCGGGTAAAAGCCGTCCGCGATGATGACGCTGGCAACGTTGTTTCTCGTCACCGCGACCGGTTTGAGGAGCACGCTCGGTACCTCAACAGAGCCGTTGGACACCAGCTGGGTCGACTTGCCCCGACATTTTTCTCCCGTGGCGGCGAGGATCGCCATCCGCGCGGCGATCGCCGCCTCCCGCTTGATGCTCTTGTACACGGTCATGTACTGCTCACCAGCGAGAATGTGCTGGATAGCGGCGAGCTCGGCGTCCTGCCCGGTCACCGGGGGCAGCGTGGCGAACCCGGCGCCCTTCAAAGCCGCGATCGCGCCGGTCGCTGTCGCATCGTTGGCGGCGTACACCCCGATGATCGATTTGCGGCCCAGCGCGGTGATGGCCTGCTCCATCTCCTGCTGAGCGCGATCCGGGGACCAGTCGGGGGTGTCGTACTCCTGGCCGATCACCACCTGGCCATCGAGCACTGAGTGCGCGCCCCGCTTGAAGTCACTGGCATTGGGGTCCGTAGGCGACCCGTTGATCATCACGATCTTGCCCCGCTTGGGGTCACCACCCGCTTTCAGCGCGGCGAGCAGCGCCGTGGCCTGCACCCGCCCGACCCGCTCGTTGTCATAGGAGACGTAGCAGTCGACCGGTCCCGCGGCGAGCCGGTCATATGCCACCACCGCGACACCTTGGCTCTTGGCGTCGTTGACGATGGCGCCGGCCGCGGTGGATTCCACCGCGTCGAGGATGAGCACCCGTGCGCCGCTGATCATCAGCGCCTCGGCCTGGCTCTGCTGCGCCGCACTGTCTTGACTGGCGTTCTGGTAGAGGACCGTACAGTTCGGGCACAGCTGCTTGAGCCGCCGCGTGAGCAGTGGCCGGTCGAACGTCTCGTACCGTGAGGTCTTCGACTCAGGCAGCAGTATCCCGATCGAGAAACCCTTCGCGAGGGACGCGACGCCGACGCGAGCGCTACCCGGACCAGCGCATGCCACCACGACAAGCACCAGTGTCGCGACCACCACCGCAGTCCAGGTCCGCATTGCCCACTCCCCGCTCCCCACTGCCGAGGACGAACCGGGACGCCCGCCCAGCGGAACCTCAGCATGACGCATGTCACAGTTTCCGTCAATACTTGAACGCTTCTGCCTGATTCGTTCGACTTATGAACACTGGAGCTCAGGCGAGCAGTGGGTCGACGCCGTCGATGACGTCGGTACCGCGCACCACCATGGCGAGCGCCCCCATCACAGCGGCCCGATCACCCAGCTCACCGCACCGCACCTCGACCCGCTCAGCGGCAGCGGGGGTGCGCCGGTCCAGCACCTGCCGGATCGGCTCGAGCAGCAGCTCACCAGCCTGGGCCAGCTCGCCGCCCAGCACGATCTGGCGCGGGTTGAGCACATTGCACAGCATCGCGGCGGCAGCACCAACGGCGCGGCCGGCATCTCCGATCACTCGGCGGGAACCGCGATCGTCGTCGAGGGCGTCTTGGACCAGCCCGCGAAGCGTTGGGCGTTCGCGCGCTGGTTGCCGTGGCAGCAGGTCGAGCAGGCGCGGCCCACCGACCAGAGTCTCCAGACAGCCGCGGTTGCCGCACCGGCAGACTTGACCGAACTCGTCCACGGTGATGTGACCGAACTGACCGGCCAAACCACTGCTGCCGGGGTAGACCTCACCCCTGATGACCAAGGCGGCCTCGACGTTGGTGGACAACCTAATGTACGCCATCTCGTCCGAGGAGCGGGACGCGCCGCAGGCCAGCTCGCCGAGGGCGGCCGCATTGATGTCCGTGATGAGCTGGACCGGCAGCTCCATCCTGCCGGACAGCTCCTCGGTAATGTCCACTCCCCGCCAGCGCGGGACGAGCGGCACCGCGCAGGGCCCTCCCGTACCCGGGTCAAGCGGTCCAGGCACGCTCACCCCGATCCCGCGTACCTGGCCGCAGTCCACCCGCGCCTGCGTCAGCAGCGTGCGCAGCAGCCATTCCACTCTGCGCAATCCCGACTCCGCTGACTGCTCAGGGTCATAGTTGATCTTCTCCTTGATGAGCACTCGGTAGCCCATGTCGCAGATCGCGGCGCGCAGGTGTTCCTGACCCAGCTCGATGCCGATCGCCAGGCCGCTGAGCTGGGAGAGAGACACGCTCTGCGCCCTGCGCCCCGTCGCTGTCGGCGTCACCACCACCTGGGCGCTGGCTTGCAGCTCCCGGACGATGGTGGAGACGGTCGCCGGGGACAGGCCAGTGGAGCGGGCGATCTCGGCCTGGGTGAGTGCGCCGGCGGCCCGGACCGCGCGCAGCACCCGGCGCAGGTTCGCCTCACGAAGGGCGCTCTGAGATCCTGGGGTGTCCGTGGCCAATGGGTACTCCCTGGCTACTCACGATCGCGAACGCTCGCCTATCAACAGACAGCTTAGCTATAAGAAGTGAACACTGCCCCTCAGGAGCGTTTCATGAGAGATCACCGGATCGGCGATTTTCTGGATCAGCTGGCCGCGCGGGTGCCGGCTCCGGGCGGCGGGGCGGCGGCGGCGCTGTCCGCCGCGCAGGCCGCGGCGCTGCTGTCGATGGTGGCCCGCTACAGCACCGGGGAGAAATACGCCGAGCACGCCGAGATCGTCGCCGCCGTGCTGGCCGAGTCCGAGGCGGCGCGAGCTCGCGCGGTGCGGCTAGCGGGGGACGACGCCACCGCGTTCGCGGTCGTGTCGGATGCCTACCGGTTGCCGACGGCCACCCCGGCGGAGAAGGTAGTACGGACGGCGGCGATCCAGCGGGCGCTGCGCGGGGCGGCGCAACCGCCGGCGGCGACCATCACAATGGCGACCCGCCTGGTGGAGCTGGCCGAGACCCTGTTGCCGGTCGGCAACAGCAACGTCATCAGCGATGTCGCGGTGGCCGCCGAGCTGGCCAGCGCGGCGGCGTCCTGCGCCCGGCTGAACGTGGAGATCAACCTGGCCGGCCTCACCGAGAAGGATGCCCGCGTGGCGTTTGTCGACGTGCTGGCCGGGGTGGACGAGCTGCTGACGCGGGCAGCGAAGGTCACCGCCGCCGTGCGGGAGGCGATCAGCCGATGAGCGCCCGGGCGCTGTCCGGCAAGGAACTCGCGGCCACGATCCGCAGCCAGGTGAGCGAGCGGGCCGCGGCGCTGAGTGCCGCGGGCATCACGCCCCGGTTAGCGGTCGTGACCGCGACCGACGACGCCTCCAGCGCCTGGTACGTCAGCTCCCTGTCCCGAGCGGCCAGCAAGGTCGGCATCATCTGCGACGTGATCGATCTCGGTACCAGCGCCGACGCAGAGATCATCCGTGCGGCGCTGGGCAAGCTCAGTGACCAGGAGACAGCGCACGGCATCATCCTGCAGACACCACTGCCGCCAGGCGCCACGCTCGAAGACCTCGCGACCGAGATCGACCCCGCGAAGGACGTCGACGGCGCCAACCCGCTGAGTCTCGGGCGCCTGGCCTGCGGGCTGCCGGCGTATGCTCCCGCCACCGCCGAGGCCGTGCTGGCCATCCTCGATCACCACGGCATCGACCTGGCGGGCCGGCATGTCGCCGTGGTCGGACGGTCGAACGTGGTCGGCAAGCCGACCGCGCACCTGCTGCTGGGCCGCAACGCCACGGTGACGATCTGCCACTCCCGCACCCGGCACCTCGCGGCGATCACCAGCCGGGCCGACGTGCTGGTCGCCGCCATCGGCAAACCAAAGATGATCACGAGCGAGCACCTGCGACCCGGCGCGATCGCGATCGACGTCGGCACCAACCCCACCGAGCGGGGCGGCCTGGTCGGCGACATCGACGCCGAAGCGGTTGCTTCCCACGCTGGAGCTCTCACCCCAGTCCCCGGCGGTGTCGGCCCAGTAACCACCGCCCTGCTGCTGGCACACACCGCGCAAGCCGCCGCTCAATGGCTCCGTTGACGAGTGCCGGTTGTGCGGCCTGGGCACGCCCCGAGAAGAGGCGACCACGGGCGAGGCGCTCGCGGTCGCCATCCACACCGTGGCCCACAGCCACGCTGACACCTGCGATCTCTCCCACCCCGGCGTGCCGTCGGCGACCGTCGCGCTGCTGCGCGCGGGACCGGCCGACGTGCGGTGCCTGGTCCTGTCCGACGCCCTTATCGTCCTGGACACCTCCGAGGGCATCGAGGTCCTCACCGACCCCACCGTCAACCAGGTCGCCGCCGAGCGGCGAGGTGCCGTGCTGCGCGAACGCATCGGCACACCGGAGCACACCCACGCCAAGCGGGCCATGGTGACCGAGCGGCAACGACACCGCAACGTCCCCGGCGGCTACTGGGTCGCCGCCGCCAACCCCGACGCCGCGACCCACGCGGTGACCACGACCATCCCGCGCCACGCGATCCACCGAGCCGCCGTCCTCAGCGACGGCGGCGCCGCCCTCCTCGACTACGGCCTCGCCGACTGGACCGAGACCCTCCACACCCTCCAGCACGCCGGGCCGGCCAAGCTCATCACCCGCATCCGGGCCGCCGAAGCCAGCGACCCCCTCGGCGAACGCTGGCCCCGCTACAAAACCAGCGATGACGCCACCGCCGCCCTCCGCGTCCTCCCGCCGCATCGACCCCCGAGCTGACCTCGTTGCCCGGACACACCCCGTGGTACACCTCGGGACACGACACGCCAGACACGCTCAGTGCCCACCACGGCGCTCAGCGGACCACGTGACGGGGGGCGGGGCCTTGGCCACGGCGAATGATCAGTTCAAGGATGCGCGGAAAACACCGAATCGCCCACTCACCCAGGCTACTGCCTGACCCGGGAGGAGCTCGCCGAGCTGGTCAACGCCTACATCTATGACCACCACAAACAGAAGGAGACAGAGGCCAGCGCCAACTATATAGGACAGATCGAAAACGGGAGAATCCACTGGCCTGGTAAACTATACCGAGAAGCATTCCGGGCGATCCTGGGTGTCTCGACTGATTCCGACTTGGGGTTCGTCAACGCCCACTCCCGCCGCACGGCAGTGAAACTGGACCCCGTGAAACGACGAAAACTCATCCACAACGCCACCGCCTTGGGCCTGGAGGCTCTCGCTCTGGAACCGCTGGCGACGCTCCTAGAAGCGCTAGGAGACAGTGAACCCACCCCCATTCCCGCTCGGGTCGGCAAGCCCGAGATCAAGCAAATCCGCACCGCCACGCGGGCGTTCGATTCGCGGAGCGCTACCTACGGACCCGGGTTGGGCCGAGAGGCCGTCATGGGCCAGCTGCGCTGGTCGGCCGGCCTGCTGAAGGCCACCTGCCCCGACCGGCTGCGCCCCGAGCTGCACTCCGCAGTCGGCGGTCTCGCCGAGACCGCCGGGTACTCGGCCCAGAACGAGGAAGAAGCCCGCCGGGTGTTCCGTTTCGCGCTGGGCTGCGCCGAGCGGGCTAAGGACTGGAACCTGCGCGCCGAAGTCCTCTCGAGCATGGCGAAGCAGGCGATCTGGACCGGGAAGCCCGATGAGGGTCTCACGCTGGCTGAACTGGCTCTGGTCCGCGCTGATCGGCTTACTCCGACCGGACGGGCGGTATTGCACGTTGATCGGGGTCGCGCGCTGGCCACGATGCGCCGGGTTCAGGAGACCCTGACCGCCATCGGCACCGCTGATGAGCACTTCGCTCATTCCACCCCGGACAACGAGCCACCATGCATGGCCTACTACAACATCGCGCGCCATGCCCAGTGCACCGGACAGGCCCTCGTCGACCTGGCGATCCTGGGCCGC
>JBOHFJ010000163.1:0-10698 GCA_050699655.1 Pseudonocardiaceae bacterium | reverse complement strand
CGTCGTCACCACCAGCGCGCAGGCGGCAGCCGCCGCCGAGGAGCTCGGCGGCACCGTCGTCGTCAAGGCCCAGGTGAAGACCGGCGGCCGCGGCAAGGCCGGTGGCGTGCGGTTGGCTGGCACGCCGGAGGCGGCGCGGCGCGAGGCGGCCGCGATCCTGGGCATGGACATCAAGGGTCATACCGTGCACCGGGTGCTGGTCACCCCCGCGTGCGACATCGTTGAGGAGTACTACCTGTCGTTCGTCCTGGACCGCACCCACCGCACCTTCCTCGCGATGGCCAGCGTGCAGGGCGGCATGGACATCGAGGAGGTCGCGGCGCGGGCACCCGAGGCGCTGGCCAAGGTGCCGGTGGACCCGGTGTCCGGCGTCGACGCCGCGAAGGCCGCCGAGATCGTCCAGGCCGCCGCCTTCCCGGCGGAAGTGGCGCGGGCGGTGGCGGACACCCTCTTGAGGCTGTGGGACGTCTTCGTCGCCGAGGACGCGACCCTGGTGGAGGTGAACCCGCTCATCCGCGACCCGCGGGGCGCGATCATCGCGTTGGACGGGAAGGTGACCCTCGACGACAGCGCCGGATTCCGCCACCCCGACCACGCCGAGCTGGCCGACTCGGCCGGGCAGGATCCGCTGGAGGCCCGGGCCAAGGCGCGCGACCTCAACTACGTCAAGCTCGACGGGCAGGTCGGCATCATCGGCAATGGCGCGGGGCTGGTCATGTCCACCCTCGATGTGGTGGCCAACGCGGGTCGAGCGCACGGGGGGATGCGGCCGGCCAACTTCCTCGATCTCGGCGGTGGCGCGAACGCGCAGGTGATGGCCGACGGGTTGGACATCGTGCTCGGCGACCCGGGCGTGCACTCGGTGTTCGTCAACGTCTTCGGCGGGATCACCGCCTGCGACCAGGTGGCCACCGGTATCGTGCGGGCGCTGAGCATCGTGGGTGACGCCGCGACCAAACCGCTGGTGGTCCGGCTGGACGGCAACAACGTCACCGAGGGCCGCCGGATCCTCGCGGACGCGGCTCACCCCCTCGTCACGATGGTCGACACGATGGACGCCGCGGCCGACAAGGCCGCCGAGCTGGCCGCACTGACCTGCGCCAAGGGAGCCTGACCAGTGGCAATCTTCCTGACCAAAGACTCAAGAATCATCGTCCAGGGGATGACCGGCACGCAGGGCCGCAAGCACACTCCCCGGATGCTCGCTGCGGGCAGCCAGGTCGTCGGTGGGGTCACCCCGGGCAAGGGCGGCCAGAGCGTCGACTTCGACGGTGTCTCGGTGCCCGTGTTCGGCTCGGTGGCCGAGTCGATGGCCGCCACCGGCGCCGACGTCAGCGTGGTCTTCGTCCCGCCGCGCTTCGCCAAGGCCGCCGTGCTTGAGGCGATCGATGCCGGCATCGGGCTGGTTGTGGTGATCACCGAGGGGATCCCGGTGCATGACGCCGCCGCCTTCTGCGCCTACGCCGGCGCCACCGGGCTGGCGAGCACTCCGGGGCGGACCCGCATCGTCGGCCCGAACTGCCCGGGGGTGATCAGTCCCGGCGCCTCGAACGCGGGGATCATCCCCGCCGACATCACCGGTCCGGGTCGGATCGGCCTGGTGTCCAAATCCGGCACCCTGACCTACCAGATGATGTTCGAGCTGCGCGACATCGGTTTCTCCACCTGCGTGGGAATCGGTGGTGACCCGGTTATCGGCACCACGCACATTGATGCCCTGCGGGCCTTTGAGGACGACCCCGACACGGCGGCGGTAGTGATGATCGGTGAGATCGGCGGGGATGCCGAGGAGCGCGCCGCCGACTACATCAAAGCCAACATCACCAAACCGGTCGTCGGTTACATCGCCGGCTTCACCGCCCCGGAGGGCAAGACCATGGGCCATGCCGGCGCCATCGTCTCCGGCTCCTCCGGCACCGCCGCCGCCAAGAAGGAAGCCCTGGAGTCGGCCGGCGTCCAAGTGGGAACGACACCCAGCGACACCGCCGCGCTGATGCGCGAGATCATGAAGTCCCTGTCCTGATGTTGATGGCCCTTCAAGTACCGCCAACCCTGCGGGAGAGGGCCGACAACCGCCGCCAACCCTCGCCCGCGCGCCGAGTCCAGTACTCCGATCCGGTTACATCACGGGCGCGTCGGTTAAGCGATCAGCGCGACGGGGCCACGAGCCTGCGAGGGTGAGGGCCGTGAGCCGCCCACTGACTTGTGATCCAACAGGTGAGGGCACGCGCCCCAGCTGGGGTGCGATGATCGGCGCCGCCTGCCTGCCCGCCGCCGTGAGCTACCTCGCCGCCGTCGCCGCGCTCGCTATGATCACTGCAGCCGGTGGAACGGACAGCTCGGTGGCGGGGGTGGCTCGGGCTGGCGCGGTGGGCTGGCTGGCCGCGCACCACGTTCCCCTGACCATTGACGGGGCCCCGCTCAGCGTCCTGCCGCTGCTGCCCACCCTGCTGCTCGGCGCGTTGGTCGCCCGAGGCGCGGCCCGGGTGGCGGCCCGGACCGGGATCCACCAGCCCGCCGACGCCGGCTGGGTGGCCGGGGTGATCGCCGGCACCCACGGCGTGCTGGGCGTGGTCCTGGCGCTGGCGGCGACCCCCGCGACCGTCACCGTGGATCCGGGACAGGCCGCCGTCGGCTGCGCGCTGGTCGCCGGTGCCGCCGCCGGTCTGGGTCTGGCCCGACCCTGCGGGCTGCTGCCCGCCGCACTGCGCCAGGCACCCGACTGGGTGCGGCCGGGCCTGATGGCCGGGCTGTGGGGCCTGGCGCTGCTGCTCACCGCCAGTTTCGCCACGGTGCTGATCGCCCTGGTGGTCTCCGCGCCCGAGGTCGCCCAGGCGTCGGGCGCCGACCCCGGCAGCATCCTCGGGCTGACCGTCCTGTCGGTCGGCTACCTGCCCAACGCGGTGATCGCCGGACTGTCCTGGCTGACCGGGCCCGGCCTGTCAGTGGGCGCGCTGTCGGTCAGCCCGCTGGCGGTGCACCCAGGACCGGTGCCGCTGGTGCCCTTGCTCGCCGCGCTACCGCAGGGTCCTGTGCAGCCGTGGTGGGTTGTCGTTCTCGCCGTACCGCTGCTGGTCGGCGTCGCGGTAGGGCGCCGGTGCGCCGCCGCTGAACCCGACCTGCCGCGGCGGCTGCGCGTGCTTGGGGTGGCCGCCGCGGTGGTCTCGCTCGGCAGCGCGGTGCTCGGCGCGCTGGCCGGCGGGCGGCTCGGCTCGGCGGCGTTCGACCCCGTCGAGGTCCCCTTTGGGATGCTCGCGGTCGCCGTGCTGGCCGCGACGCTGCTCGGTGGCTGCGCCGCCCTGCTGCTGCCCTCCCCGGCGGCAGCGGCAGTACTCAGCGCGTCAGACGTCAACGACGATCCCGATCAGCACAACCCTGAACCCGCCGAGCTCACCACCGCCAGCGTTGAGTGACGCACGCTCTATCGGCTGCGCGCGAAGCGGTCCGTGGCCTCGATCAAGCGGGTGCTCATGTCGCTACCCCCGGTGTGCCCGGTGCCGACGAGGTGAAGGTGGGCGTCTGGCCAGGCCCGCGCGAGCTCCCAGGCGATGCTCGGCGGCCCGCCGAGGTCGAGACGGCCGTGCACCAGGACGCCGGGGATCCCCGCGAGACGGTGCGCGTCCCGCAGCAGGATGCCGTTGGGCAGCCAAGCTCGGTGATGGAAATAGTGGGTCACGATCCTGGCGAAAGCCATTCGAAAAAGCGGATCCCCATAGCGAGGCTTGCGCCGGTAGCCCGGTTCCAAGGACACCACGGTGTCCTCCCAGTCACACCAGTCCCGGGCGGCTTTCTCGCGGACCGTCAGATCCGGGTCATTCAGCAGACGGTAATAGGCGGCGACCAGGTCACCATCCCGGTCAGCTTGCGGGGCGCCGTCGCGGAACCGGGACCATTGCTCGGGAAAGAAGCGGCCGACGCCGTGGTAGAGCCAGTCGATGTCCGCCGGGCGGGTCATGGTCACCGACGCGAGGACGATCTCGCTGACCCGCTCCGGGTGCTGTTGCGCGTAGCGCAGCGCCAGGGTCGCTCCCCACGAACCACCCCACACCAGCCACCGGTCAATGCTGAGGTGCTCGCGCAGCAGCTCCATGTCGGCAATCAGGTGTTCCGTGGTGTTCGTCGACAGGTCCACGGCGGGATCGCTCCCGTGCGGCGTGCTGCGTCCGGCATTGCGCTGGTCGAACAACACAATCCGGTACCGGGCGGGATCGAATGACCGCCGCATGCCGGGAGTGCAGCCCGAACCCGGCCCGCCGTGCAGCACGACCGCGGGTTTGCCACCCGGATTACCGCAGACCTCCCAGTACACCCGGTGCCCGTCTCCCGCCTCGAGCATCCCCCGCTCGTATGGTTCTATCTCGGGATAGGCCTCGACCATGGCTTCACCCTGCCACGCACCGCCAGCGATAGCACGGCTCGCAGACAGGACCGCCACCAGACTCCTCGCCGACAGAGCACACCTGGAAGACCTCGACACACTCGACCCACTGAACCACCCTGGGACCGGCCCGGGGCGTGGCCGGACGGTTCCGCGGAACCGCGCTCGACCGTGCCCGCGCGTCCGCCGAGCTGGTCGTGATTGCCTGTTGTGGCGGCAAGGAGTACGTCGCGTAGCCTCGCGTCACCTCCTCGCCGAGCAAACCGTGGGTGCGGTCGCGAGTGTCGGACCATTACTGTAACTGCTCGATCTCGGGTATCGGGTTGTCAGCGATGGTGGTCTGCGTGGTGCTCACTCCTTGCTCGATGCGAACAAGGTCAGCAGCCGATCGCGGATGAACGCCGCCGATTTCTCTGGTGGCCGCTGGTTGCAGTCCACGCGCAGCACATCGAAACCGGCTTGGATCAAGCGGTCGGTCGCTTGGCGGTAGAAATGAACTTCGGCATGGCTGCTACCCGGCGTGAGCTGGAAGCGGTTATGTGGTCCGCGTTCCGTCAGTCGTTCCGAGATGATTTCGGGATCGGCTTCGAGGATGACCGTGAGGTCTGGTCGGTCGGTTCCGGTGTTGAGCTGCCACAGAAAGGCTGGATCAATACCGTCGAAGCGTTGCATCACCAGACCCGAGGGAATGTAGCGGTCGCTGATGACCGTCTTACCGGCTTCCCTCTGCGGCCGGATCTCATGCTCGACGTGATGATACCGGTCCGCCGCGTACAAGCACGCGAGTGCATGCCCGGTCACTGATTCGGTCAGTCCCCGGCACCGCTCGGGCCGTCCACGCTGACGAAAATTCCTTGCTCATGGCTGGAAAAGGGACGGAGCTTCATCGCTGTCGCCTCCCGGCTTGTGATCGTGGAGTTCTTTCAGCGACCGCAGGGTCCCGTCGTCGCGGGTGGCGAGCCGCACGAACAGCCGTGCCGCAACCAGCACGTCATAGGTCGCCCGATGAGGCGAGAGACCGTCAGGCAAGCCCTCGGCGAGTGAGAAAGAAGCGACCAACGCGCCGAGCCTGTAGCTCACCTGGGTCGGCAGCAGGCGCTTGGCGAGCTTGAGCGTGTCGAAGACCTCGGGACACTTCCAGTCGCCCAGGTGGCGCTGCAACACGCCGACATCGACGTGCGCATTGTGGGCGACAAGCGCCGAGTCATCGAGGGAGCGGCGTACTTCGTCCTCGATATCAGCGAACGCGGGCGCGTCGGCAACGTCGTTGTTCGTCAGGCCGTGGATGCGCGTCGCGAAGTACTTGATGGAACGGTCAGGCTTCACGAGCCAGCTCTTCGGCTCACCGATGACGCCATCGACGATCAAGACGACGGCCACCTCTACCAGGTCGGGCGGTTGCTGGCCGTTGCCCTCGACATCGACCACGGCGTAGCGCAGGCTCGTCCAGTCACTCATCTGTTCGGGTGTCCTTCCATGAGATGTCGGCACGACCATGCCGCCGCGCATGGTGCGGATGGCGTTCGTCGTGCATCTGGAAGCCAAGCGCGTGTTGCAGGTAGTAACGCGGTTGTTCCGCGCTCAGCCCGGACACGACGGCTGCCCGTTCGGTAATGCCTACGATCTTCAGCTCAGCAGCTTCAGGCAACACGCGGGCGACCTCGTGTATCTGTTCGGCGGTCGGTACGTGGTGTGCGCGCTGGCATAAATCGAGCTGACTCAGTGGGCAGATGTCGCAGAGTTCGCGGATGCCGTAGTGCCCGTTGTAGTCAGGCAGCCCATGCGCGTACGACACGGCGCACGAGGTCTTACGGAACAACGAGGTCGAGTGCGAGAACGCGTTGAGCACTCGACGCTCAAGCGTCTCGGGCACGATCTTCCGGCGTGCCGTCTCGCGGTAGGGCTCGGGAAGGCCGTTCGCCTGGTAGTACGCGGCAATCTGGTCGCGGTAGAACAGGCCGGTGAACACCGTGGCGTCGGCATGCCGGCTCAGCGCGTACGCGCGGGCAAGGTGCTCGTCGGTGTCGTTAAACCAGGTACGAGCGGCCGCCAGTACAGGATGGTACGGTACCGGCGGTGTGCCGGCGCGCTCATGCGCTTCAGCGACTCAGCGGCAACGTGCGACGGGTACGGTTCGATCCGTTTGTTGTCGATGCCGGAGTATGTGAAGAGCAGCGTGACCGTGAGGTTCGTGAGCTGGTTGAGCCGGTCTCTGTCTTCCGGCTTCATCTGGTGGCGCGTGATGACGAGGACGTGGTTGCGCAGTCCGCGCCGGTCCAAATCTTCGAGCACGGCGAAGGTGTGCGGCCGGACTGCCGGCAGGAAAGGGTCAGTCGCTCGGTTGAAGACTTGCAGCGGTGTCACATGCGGCTGGAAGTATCGGTGACGAACGAGCTGTTCAACCGCATCAGCATCACTCACCAGAGCACGCGGTTGGCGCTGATCCCACAGGCCGTAGGCGTGCCGGATGCAGTAGGCACAATCCAGCGGGCAGCCCTGAATGTGGTTCAGGCTCAGCCCGCTCTTACGGTACTCGACAACGTCACGAGCGCGCTCTGGTAGGCGCTCAACCTGCTCACGGCTGAGCAACGGAACGAGGGTGCTCACCTCATGGCCTCTTCCCCAGTGGCCGGCAGTGCTCGTGGGTTCCATCCTGCCCCTGCGGCCATCACCAACTTACTGTGCCTCTCGCAGGGTGCTTACCGCTGTCGTAGCCACCGCTGTCCGAGCAGCCGGATCTCGGCGAGATCCGTCCAGCCCGTTGGTGGGACTGGGATGGTGTCCAGGACTCCCGCCGCCGTGGTGTGGTCCCCTACCCGGTGGCCGTGCAGCACGTAAGCCACCGGGCTCCCCGCGTCGCCACCGGATCGTGACCCCCTCGCCGCGGTGGCGGTCCAGGAACACCCACCCCACCAGCGCCGTCTTCGGCGTCGCTCCACCTGGGTTACCGGGCTGTGGCTTCGCTTCATTGCCTGCCGCAGACCGCCTGGACTTGCGCGTTGGCGTCACGCTCGCGGTGTCTCCTGGCCCGTGCCATCCCCCGGTTCGTGGTCGTCTGCCTCGTGCATCGCGCTCGTGCCCCGGCTTCCTGTTCGTCGTGCGTGGGTGGCGCCAGGGCCGGGGTGGGTCCATCCTGGAACAGCGCGCGGTTCGGGGGCTTGGTACCCGCCAGTCGCTGGGGCCCGCGCTGAGAGAGGGGGTGCGCAAGGCCAACTGGCAAGGGCACCAACCGTGCGCTGGGGTAGCCCGTGCTTCCCGGCCCTGGGGCCAGGCGTTGACGTTAACGGCCTAGCGCAAGGCCAACGTCAGACAAAGTGTCCAATGTCCCGATTCGAGACAGCGCAGGCGTGCCAGTAGCGTCTGATCTGCGCGAACCTGCTTGACGGGGGAGCGGGGAGGAAAGGTTTCCGCTGACCCTGAGTTTGGAGTGCGACACGGTGTCCATTGATGACGCGGGTGAACGGCGGCGGGAGATCGGTCGGCGGGTTGCCCGGTGGCGGGTCCGCCGCGGCTTCACCCGCCAGCAGTTCGCTGACCTGTGTGAGCGGTCAGCGAGCTGGGTGGACAAGGTTGAGAGCGGTGAGCGCGGTCTGCTCCGCCTGCCGATGCTCGAGCGGGTGGCCGAGGTTCTGCACGTCTCGGTCGAGACCCTGGCCGACACTGCGGAGATTCGCCAAGCCAGGCACTGTCTCGATCTCTTCGAGATTTCCGCCATCCGGTCCGCCTTGCAGTCCTACCAGGCCATCAGTCGAGCGTTCGTGCCTCTGAACGAACCACCGGATCTTGACCGGCTCACCCAATCGACCACCTACGCCTGGACTGTCTACCAGAACACAAACTGGCCCTTGCTCGGCCAGACGTTGCCGCGTCTGCTCACTACCGCTCAGACGGCCGTTGCGGCCTATCCGGGTGCGGATGACCAGGCACGACGTGCCCGCTCGTTACTGTCACAGGCCTACCAGGTGACCGCCTCAACGCTCGTGAAGCTCGATGAATTCGATCTTGCTTGGTTGGCCGCTGAGCGGAGTTTCGTGCTTGCGGAGGAGACCGGTGACAGTGTGCTGATCGGTGCCGCGACACGCCAGGTTGTCCGGGCACTCATGTTCCTGAAACACTACGATCAGTCGCTTGAACTCGCGCGGGTCGGCATTGGCCGTTTGGAGCCGGAGCGTGGCGGTGGTTCACCGGCGCATCTGTCGCTCTACGGGATGCTGTTCCTCGCGGGAGCGGTGTGCGCCGCTCGTGCTCACAAGCCAGTGGTAGCTCGTGAGTTGTTGGCCGAAGGCGACAGCGTCGCCCGCCAGCTCGGGTACGACGGCAACGAGTACTTCACCGGTTTCGGCCCGACCAATGTCCGCATGTATCGGGTCGGGGTTCAGCTCCAGCTCGGTGACGGTGCTGGTGTTCTCAACGCCGCCTGTCGGATCCCACCGGATGATCTCAGCCGGATGCCCCAGGAGCGGCGCTCCAGCTACTATATCGACTTAGCCTGGGGTCACAGCCTCGCTGGCCACCCTGATGACGCCGTTAGCACATTGCTCACGGCCGAAGGCTTGTTTCCGAACGCGGTACGCTGTCGCCCCTTCGCCATTGACCTCATCGATAGTCTCCGGCGTAATGCGTCAGGTACGCGGGCACGGGAGTTGGAACAGCTCGCCGCACGAGCTGGACTCACGAATCATGCCTGAACCGACGCGTGGTGCGCTGTACAGGCTCCGCTCGCCGAGTCCATTCAGGCGCGGTCTGGCCAGCAGGGCGTTGGAGATCCGTCACACCTGAGGCAAACATCACCGGCACGGCGGGGAATAGGGCAGGGGCGATACGTACTGTGCCCACTTCGCCGGGGTGAGGGTGTTCGTGGTAGTAGCGCAGATCCGTTGGATCGCTTGGTCGACGTTCATCCCCCACAGCCGCACGGTGTGGTCGCGGCTGCCGCTGGCCAGGGTGCGTCCATCGGGACTGAACACCACCGCGTAGACGAAGCTGGTGTGGCCGGTCAGGGGCTGGCCCAGGGGTGTGGGGTGGGTCGGGTCGGCCACGTTCCACAGCCGCACCGTCTGGTCGTCGCCGCTGGCAGCCAGGGTGTGCCCGTCCGGGCTGAACGCCACCGAGCGGACGGTGTCGGTGGGGCCGGTCAAGGGTTGGCCGAGAGGCGCGGGGCGGTTCGGGTTCGTGATGTTCCACAGCCGCAGTGTCTGGTCGTCGCTGCCGCTGGCCAGGGCGTGCCCATCCGGGCTGAACGCCACCGCAAAGACGCTGTTGGTGTGGCCGACCAGCGGTTGGCCCAGGGCTGCGGGGTGGGCTGGGTTGGTGATGTTCCACAGCCGCAGTGTCTGGTCGTCGCTGCCGGTGGCCAGGGTGTGCCCGTCGGGGCTGAATGCCACTGTGTTGATGGTTTTGGTGTGGCCGGTCAGGGGTGGTCCCAGGGCTGTGGGTTGGGTTGGTGATGTTCCACAGCCGTACGGTCTGGTCGTCGCCGCTGGCAGCCAGGGTGTGGCCATCCGGGCTGAATGCCACTGAGCGGACGGTGTCGGTGGGGCCAGTCAGGGGTTGGCCCAGAGGTGTGGGGTGGTTCGGGTCGGTGACATTCCATAGCCGCACGGTGTCGCTGCTGCCGGTGGCCAAGGTGCGCCCATCCGGGCTGAACGCCACCGACCGGACGGCGTCGGTGGGGCCGGTCAAGAGCGCAGCGGGAATGTTCCACAGTCGGACTGTTCGGTCCCAGCTGCCGGTGGCCAGGGTGCGCCCATCCGGGCTGAACGCCACCGCGCCAACGCTGCTGCTATGGCCGGTCAGGGGTGAGCCCAGGAGTGTGGGCTGGGTCGGGTCGGTCACGTTCCACAGCCGCACGGTCTCGTCGCCGCTGCCGGTGGCCAGGGTGTGCCCATCCGGGCTGAACACCACTGCGGCGACCACATCGTTTTGGCTGGTCAAAGGTAGGCCCAGCGGCGTGGGGTGGGCTGGGTCGGTGACGTTCCATAGCCGCACGGTGTGGTCGTCGCTGCCGGTGGCCAGGGTGTGCCCGTCTGGGCTGAACGTCACCGCATAGACGGTGTTGGTGTGGCCGATCAGGGGTTGACCCAGCGGGGTGGGATGGGCTGGGTCGGTGAGGTTCCACAGCCGCACTTTCTGGTCGCTGCCGCCGGTGGCGAGGGTGTACCCGTCAGGGCTGAACGCCACAGTGTTGACGGTGCCGGCGTGGTCGGGCGGGAGTAGGCCCGGGAGTAGGCCCAGCGGCGTGGGGTGGGCTGGGTCGGTGACGTTCCATAGCCGCACGGTCTGGTCGTCGCTGCCGGTGGCCAGGGTGTGTCCGTCGGGGC
>JBOHFJ010000162.1:0-10782 GCA_050699655.1 Pseudonocardiaceae bacterium | reverse complement strand
GAGCTATAGCTCGCATCGCCACTCACGGGTCAGCAGCCGGCCGGCTGCTGACCCGCCCGAATCGCGTTCAGCGCGTGTATCGCGTCCGCCAAGGTGTTCACCCGCACCAGCCGCAGTCCCGCTGGGACGCGCTGGGACGCCTCGGCGCAGTTGCCCGCCGGCACCAGGAACACCGACGCCCCAGCCTCCCGGGCGCGAAGCATCTTAAGCTGGATGCCACCAATCGGACCCACCTGGCCTTCCGGGGCGATCTCGCCGGTGCCCGCGACGAAGGTGTTGCCCGCGAGCGTCCCCGTGGTCAGCTTGTCCACGATGGCCAGCGCGAACATCAGGCCCGCCGAGGGGCCGCCCACATCGGCCAGCGTGATGGTGATGGTGAAATTCACCTCAGGCCGCTCAGTCACCCCGACGCCCAGGTAGCCGCGACCTGGTTGGGCCCCCGTGCCGAGTGTGATGGCCACCTCTTGCGGTGGGGCGTCGCCACGCTGGAAGCGGATCCGGACGAGCTGCCCGGGGTGGCTGCCGGCGAGCAGGTCGACCACCTGCCGCGCGCCGTGCAGCTCGTGACCCTCCAGCGCCAACAACCGGTCCCCGTTAGCCAGCTTTCCGCTCGCCGCGCCACCCGGGACTACTTGGCCGAGCACGACCTTGGTCGGGTAGCCGAGGTAGCGCAGCGCGGCGGCCTCGGCGTTGGCCTCCGAATCGTGGAACATCTGTTGGTTCTGCCGCTCGATCTGCTGCTCGGACAGCTCTGGCGGGAAGATCTCGTCCCGGGGAACCAGCTCGCTGCGCCCGGCGATCCACAGCGCGAGCGCCCCATACAGGGTCACGTTGTCGACCACCGACACCGTCATCATGTTGAGGTGACCAGTGGTGGGATGGGTCTGGGTGCCCTCAATGTCCACCAGCGGCTTGCCGGCCACCACCCCGAGAGTGTCGAACGTGGGTCCGGGGCCGAGCGCGACGTAGGGCACCGTCGCCAACGCGCCCAGCAGCCCGAGCGCCAGGGCGAGGCCAAGGCTGACCAGCAGGGTCCAGGTTCGGCGGCTCACGGCCGCACAGCGTACGGGGCGGGGTTCCGCGTACCGTGGAGTCATGAGCGATGTGCCCTTCGATGATCCGGCCAACCCCTTCGGCGATGGCGGCTTCGACGTTGGCGCGCTCGGCCAGATGCTCACCCAGCTGGGCCAGATGCTCAGCCAGGGCGCGGCGGGTGGCGACGGCCCGGTGAACTACGACCTGGCCAAGCAGATGGCGCTGCAGAAGCTGTCCACGACCGGGCTGCCCTCGGCCCAGCAGGCCACCGCCATCACCGACGCGGTGCGACTGGCCGAGCTGTGGCTGGACCCGGCGACCGCGCTGCCCGCCGGGACGCGCGGCGACGCCGCGTGGGCGCCGAGAGACTGGGTGGAGCACACCCTGCCCACTTGGCAGCGGTTGTGCGACCCGGTGGCCCGCCGGATGGCCAGCTCGTGGATCGACGCGCTGCCCAGCGAGCTCCGCCAGAGCGCCGGTCCCCTGATGGCGATGGTCGAGAAGATGGGTGGGATGGCGTTCGGCTCGCAACTCGGCTCGGCGCTGGCCCAGCTCGGTGCCGAGGTGCTCACCTCCACCGAGATCGGGTTGCCGCTGGGGCCACCGGGCGTGGCGGCGTTGCTGCCAGCCGCGATCGAGCAGTTCGCCACCGGACTGGGGCTCAAGAGCTCCGAGGTGACCGTTTTCCTCGCCGCCCGGGAGGCCGGGCACCACCGCCTGTTCGGGCACGTGCCCTGGCTGGGCGGGCGGCTGCTGTCCACCGTCGAGGAGTTCGCCAGCGGCATCCAGGTGGACACCGACGCGCTGCAGGCGCTCGCTCGCCAGATCAACCCGGCCGACCCCCAGAGCATGGACCAGTTGATCTCCTCGGGACTGCTGGAGCAACGGCGCAGTCCCGAGCAAAACGCCGCACTGAGCCGGCTGGAAACCCTGCTTGCGCTGGTCGAAGGCTGGGTCGATGTGATCGTCGCGGATGCTGTGGGCGAGCGACTCCCGAGCTCCGTTGCGCTGCGGGAGACGTTGCGGCGCCGTCGGGCCGCCGGAGGCCCGGCTGAACACGCCTTCGCCACGCTGGTGGGTTTGGAGCTGCGGCCACGCAAGCTTCGGGCCGCCACCGAGCTGTGGCGAAGCCTCACCGAGCAGCACGGCGTCGAGGGCCGGGACGCCCTGTGGAACCATCCGGATCTGCTGCCCTGCGCCGAGGAACTCGACGATCCCGCCGCGTTCATCGATCGGGCCGCGCGGCACGCCACCGATCTGGACGACCCGATCGCCGCGCTGGAGCGCACCGCGGCGGACGCGCCCCGCGAGCGGACACCCCCCGATGCCCCCGGTGGTGATCCACCCGCGCCGCCCAGGGAGTGATCCCGCTGTCCACAGGCTGTCCACAGCTGCGCACACCCTGTGGACGGCCAGTTGAGCCGTTGGGGTAGGCGCTCCAGGATTGCGGGATGACTTCGAGCGCCCCCGATCTGTCCGACGCTGACCTGTCCGACGCTGACCTGTCCGATGGCCCACCGCACGACCTTCCCGAGCGGCTGCGGCTCGCGCCGGGTCGCGCGGTTCTCTGGCGCTCCCCCACCTGCCTGCAGCTCGGGGTGGATCAGCAACACGCCATGGTCCTGGACGATCTGCCGGAACCACTGGCCGCGTTGCTCAAGCGGATGGACGGTGTGCGCCGCACGACCGAGTTGCTCACCGAGGCACAGGCCGCCGGGTCCTCCCGTCGCGACGCCCGCATGATGCTCGTTGAACTGCACCGTTGCGGCCTGGTGCGCGACGCCCGCACCGCCGACCACGGTCCCCCGGGCTGGCATCGCGTCGCACTGGCCACCGAGGCGGTCAGCTGGTCGGTGCACACCACCCACCCGACGCGCCAGGTGCTGCGTCGGCGCGGCGATGCTGGCGTGCGGGTGATCGGATCCGGCCGGGTGGCGGTGGCGGTGGCCGCCTCACTCGCCACGGCCGGGGTTGGTCACGTCGCGGTGCAAGCCCGGGGGTCGGTCATCGCCGCCGACCTGGGCACCGGCTACCAGCCCGAGGACCTCGGCAGATCTCGCGCCGAGGCGGCCACTGACGCGGTGCGCCGCTGCGCGCCGAGAGTCAGCGTCGCCGCTGCCCGCCGACCAGATCTGATCGTGCTCTGCGACATGGTGGTTCCGGAGCCAGCGATGGTGACCGAGCTGCTCGGGACGCGGATTCCGCATCTGATCGGCTACGCCCACGAGGGGATCGCCGTGGTGGGCCCGCTGGTGTGGCCGGGCCGGGGCAGCTGCCTGCGCTGCGCGCAACTGCACCGGGCGGACGCGGATGTAGCCTGGCCGAAACTGGCCGCCCAGCTGGTCGGACAGATCCCAGCCGCCGGGTTGGCCTGCACCCAGCTCGCCGCCGCGCTGCTCGCCGAGCAGGTACTCGCCGCACTCGCTGGACCGAACGCTGGCCTGCCAGCCCCCCCGACGTGGGGTGCGGCGCTGGAACTGGATCCGGTGCGCGGAATCTTGCGTCGGCACTCTCGGCCAGCGCACCCACGCTGCGGCTGCGGCGCGCGATGATACCCCAGTGCCCCTACTGCGCGAGACGTAATCGAGAGACAATCACCTTGTGACCGACATCCCGCGCCGAGCCGCGCAGCGAACCGCCCGGCTCGCGAGCCTACCGCTTGGGGTGGCTGGGCGAGTCGCCGCGGGCTGGGGCAAGCGGCTGGTCGGGCACGATGCGCAGGACGTCAACGCCGAGCTCAGCGCGCGCACCGCCGAGCAACTCTTCGCCGTACTCGGTGAGCTCAAGGGCGGCGCGATGAAGTTCGGCCAAGCCCTGAGCGTGTTCGAGGCGGCGATTCCCAACCACCTGGCCGCGCCATACCGGGAGGCCCTGACCAAACTGCAATCCGCGGCACCGCCGATGTCGCCGCAGTCAGTGCGCCGCGTGCTCGACGAGCAGCTCGGCTCGGGGTGGCGCCGCCGCTTCCGCGACTTCTCCGATGAGCCCACCGCAGCCGCCAGCATCGGGCAGGTGCACCGAGCGGTGTGGCACGACGGCCGTGAAGTCGCCGTCAAGGTGCAGTACCCGGGCGCCGACGAGGCATTGCGCTCCGACCTGCGGCAACTGCGGAGGTTCAGCCGGCTGTTCCAGGCGATCGTGCCCGGTATGGAGGTCAAACCGCTGCTCACCGAGTTGCAAGACCGGATGGTGGAGGAGCTCGATTACCGCGACGAGGCCGACAACCAGCGGGTGTTCGCCACCGCGTTCCGCGGCCACTCCGAGATCGCGGTGCCCGCGATTGTCGCCAGCGCTCCGAAGGTGATGGTGTCGCGGTGGGTCACCGGCACCCCGATGGCACAGATCATCCGCGATGGCTCCCGGGTGGAGCGAGACGACATCGGTACCAAGCTGTCCCTGTTCCACTCCTCCTCGCCCGCCCGCACCGGTCTGCTCCACGCGGATCCACATCCAGGGAATTTCTTGCGCCTGACCGACGGGCGGCTGGGCGTGCTCGACTTCGGCGCCGCGGCGAAGCTGCCCGGGGGAGCTCCACGCACCCTGGGCGTGGCGACCCGGTTGGCCGTTGAGGAGCGCTCCGTGGAGCTGCTCGAGCTGCTGCGCTCCGAGGGCTTCGTCCAGCCGGGCATGCAGCTGCGGGCGCAGGACGTGCTGGCCTATCTCGGCCCCTTCGCTGATCCGGTACGCGCCGAGACCTTCCACTTCACCCGGACCTGGATGCAGGCGCAAGCCGAGCGCGTCGGCGATTTCACCGGCTCGGGATTCCGGACCGCGCGAGCGCTGAACCTGCCGCCCAGCTACCTGCTGATCCACCGGGTCACCACCGGGACATTTGGCGTGCTCTGCCAGCTTGACGCCACCGTGGCGCTGCGCGGGATCGCCCAGCGCTGGCAACCGGGTTTCGCCGACTGAGAAGGGAGGCAGTGACATGATCCAGCTTCAGGACGTCACCAAAATTTACCGGATGGGCAAGGTCGAGGTGCGGGCCCTGCGCGCGGTCGATCTGACAATCGATGACGGTGAGCTGGTCGCGGTCATCGGCCCGTCCGGGTCAGGCAAGACCACGCTCATGAACATCCTGGGCTGTCTGGACATCCCGACCAGCGGACGCTACCTGCTCGACGGCACCAACGTCAGCCAGCTGTCCAACAACCGACTGGCCAGGATCCGCGGTCGCAAGATTGGTTTTGTGTTCCAGTCATTCAACCTGGTCTCGCGCACCACCGCGATCCGCAACGTCGAGCTGCCCTTGGTGTACGCCGGGGTGCGAGCTCGGCGCAACCCGGCCCGGCTCGCCCTGGAGCAGGTCGGGCTGAGCGACCGCCAGAAACACCTGCCCAACGAGCTCTCCGACGATCAGCGGCACCGGGTGGCGATCGCCCGGGCGCTGATCAACGATCCGGCGATCGTCCTTGCTGACGAGCCCACCGGCGACCTCGACAAGGCCGCCAGCGCCGGGATCTTTACGCTGCTCGGCAGGCTGAACGCGGCCGGCCGCACGATTGTGATCATCACTCACAAGGAGGAGGTCGCGCGGTTCACCAAGCGGGTCGTGCGGCTGCGTGACGGGCGCATCGTGAGTGACCAGGCGCAGCCGAGCGCAACGGCGGTCCGCGCCTGACCAGGTTAAGCCTGGTGGGCGGCGGACTCGGACTCCACCCGGCACAAGCCCCCGCACTCCTCAGGCGGCGGCTTCTCGTTCGGCGCTGGCCCGCTCGAGGGCGGCCTTGCTGGGCCGTCCTCGCGGACGCTTGCGCGGGATGACAATGCCGTGCTCGAGCAGCTCGCCACCCCACACCCCCCAGGGCTCTCGCCGGGCCAGCGCACTGTCCAGGCAAGCGGCCTTGAGCGGGCACCCCGCGCACAGCTGCTTGGCCCGCTCCAGCTCAGCTGGCGACTCGGCGAACCAGAGGTCCGGGTCGTGCACCTGGCAGGGCGGGTTGGCCATGGCCCCAGAAAGGGTCCCAGAAAGGACCCCAGAGCGGGCCCCATGGAAGCGACGTCCCGCAGTGGTCATGCACACCATCGGGCACCTCCTTCCGCTGCCCATTCCCCCTGAGACTGGGCGCGGAGTCATTGGGCACTGGGTCAGCCGCGGTTCACGGCCGCTTTCCGGAGATTAAGAGCACCGTGCGGACCGCTGTGATACACCGGCAACCGATTTTCTCGGCACCAGGCCGTCCAGGAAGCTGCTGCGACGCCGGGATCGCCCGCCCGCACCGCGCGAACGCGCCCAGGACAGCGCGAGCCGCCGGCGTGCCCGAGTCACCCCGACGTACAGCAACCGGCGCTCTTCTTCCAGCGCGACCTGGTTACCCTCGGCGTATTGAATGGGCAGCGTCCCCTCGGCGAGCCCGACCAGGAACACCGCGTCCCACTCCAGGCCCTTCGCTGAGTGCAGCGAGGCCAACGTCACGCCCTGCACCGCGGGTGGGTGCGCGGCATCGGCGCGGGCGTCGAGCTCGGCGACGAGTCGGCCCAGGTCAGCGTCCGGAGTGCTGACCGCGAGCTCATCGGCCAGCTCGGCCAGCGCGCGCAGCGACTCCCAGCGCGACCGCGCGGCGCTGCCCGCGGGGGGTTGGTCGGTCAGCCCCTGCCGGGCCAGGACCACGCGAGCGGTGGTGCCCAGCTCGCGGGCCGAGTCCCCGCTGCCAGCGGTGGCCGCCGCCCGCAACGCGCGCACAGCGGCCCGGACCTCCGGGCGGTGGAAGAACCGCTCACCACCGCGAACCTGGAACGGGATCCCCCGAGCGTCCAATGCCTGCTCGTACGCCTGCGACTGAGCGTTCACCCGGTACAACACGGCGATCTCAGCGGCTGGGGTACCTTCGCGCAGCAGCTGCTCGATCGCCACCGCGACGGCACCCGCCTCGGTGGGCTCGTCCTCGTGCTCGGCGAACGAGGGCTCCGGGCCGGCGCCGCGCTGGCCCTCCAGCCGCAGCCGGGACCCCGCCGGCCGGCCGCGGGCAGCGGAGATCACCCGGTTGGCCAGCGACACGACCTGCGGTGTGGAGCGGTAGTCGCGGTGCAGCCGCACCGTCACCACGTCGGGAAACCGCCGGGTGAACTCCAGCAAGTAACGGGGAGCCGCACCGGCGAAGGAGTAGATGGTCTGGTTCGTGTCGCCCACGACGGTGAGGTCGTCCCGGGCGCCTAGCCAGGCGTCCAGCATGCGCTGCTGCAGCGGGGTGACGTCCTGGTACTCGTCGACGACGAAGCAGCGGTAGCGGTCCCGGAACTCCTGGGCCACCGCCGAGTGCTCCTCCAGGGCGGCGACGGTGTGCAGCAGCAGGTCGTCGAAGTCCAGGACCCGGTTGCGGTTCTTGAGCTCCTCGTATCCGGCGTAGATCGCCGCGACCTGCGCCGCCGGCAGCGGGGTGCCCCGGCGGGCGGCGGCCACCGCGGCGGGGTAGTCCGCGGCGGTGACCAGGCTGGCCTTGGCCCACTCGATCTCACCAGCGACGTCGCGAAGATCTTCCGCACCGGTACCCGCGCCGGCCCGCTGCGCGGCCTGGCCGACCAGCCGCAGCTTGTGCTCCAGCAGCGGCCACGGCTCGCCACCCACCACCCGAGGCCAGAAGTAGCGCAGCTGGCGCAGCGCCGCGGCGTGGAAGGTCCGGGCCTGCACCCCGGCCACCCCCAGGTCACGCAACCGGGTTCGCATCTCGCCCGCGGCGCGGGAGGTGAACGTCACCGCGAGAACCTGCCCCGGGGCGACGTGGCCGGTACGGACCAGCTGAGCGATCCGCCGGGTGATGGTGCGCGTCTTGCCCGTGCCCGCGCCCGCCAGCACGCAGACCGGCCCCCGCGGCGCGCACACCGCGGCGCGTTGCTCCTCATCGAGACCGTCGAGGGGATCCCGGTCAGGTCCTCCGCTGCGCATGGTCAGCATCCTGGCAGAGCGGTCTGACTATGCCGCGCGACCGGCGACGGGCGTTATGCTGCGAGACGTGCATGGTCACTGACGGTTCGTGGCGAGGGCGGTGTACCAATGAAGATCATCGATCGGAAGCTCTGGGAGCGAGAGCTCACCCACCACATGCGGCGCCACGCCGCCGACCTGCACAACTCGCCGCGGACCCCACCTGAGCGCGGCATGTGGGTCAGCGCCCGGAAAGTCTATCTCTGGACGATCCTGGTGGTCATCATGACCAGCGCGGGCTGGGCGATCGGCCTGTACATCATCTGAGCATCGCCCCCTCATGATCACGGTTTGTGTGCCGTCAGCGACATCCCATGTCGTTTCTGACACACAAACCACGATCACCCCCCACGGGAGGAACTTTGGAGATCAAGGAAGCTCAGCGACTCACCTGGCAGAACAAGATCGCCAAAGGGTTTAACACGAGCGATGTCCCGCTGGAATTCATGCTGCTGCACGGCGAGATCGCAGAGAGCTTCCAGGCCTGGCGCCGAGCCCAACCCGATCTCGGCGAAGAGCTGGCGGACGTGGCACTCTACCTTTTCGCGCTGGCCGAGATGAACAGTATCGATCTCGACGGCGAGATCCAACGGAAGATCACCAAGAACACCCGCCGCGAGTACAGCCCAGACAGCAACGGCGTGCTCCGCCGGACGTCAGAAGGGTCACCCTGACCCCGCGGTCCCAGCGGCCTACGCTACGACCACACCTTCGGCTACCTGAGCAGATGAGGACGTGCCCGGATGGCTTGTGACGTCTTCGTGAGCTACTCCTCGGCGGATCGGGTGCTGGCCGATGCCATCGTGCACGAGCTGGAGACCGCGGGGATCGGCTGCTGGATCGCGCCTCGGGACATCGTGGCCGGGGTCAATTACAGCGAGGCGATCGTCACCGCCATCCAGGATGTCGAGGTGATGGTGGTCGTCGTCTCCGACGGCGCCAACCGGTCCAGCCATGTGCCGCGAGAAGTCGAGCGAGCGGCCGCCCGCAACGTCAGCCTCGTGCCGCTGCGCATCGCGGACATCGAGCCGAGCCCCTCGCTGGCGTACTTCCTGAGCTCGCAGCACTGGCTCCATGCCCTCCCACCGCGGGTCGAGGAACACCTCACCCGCCTGGTGGACGCGGTGACGGCGTTGCTGGCGTTGCGGCGCGGGCCGGCGGCGCGGGAACCTGTCAGCGAGCGCCGGCGCCCGGTGGTCACGAGAAGACCGGCCCGAGTCCCCGCGCCGGTCGCGGTCTTCACCGGAAGAACCGCCGAGCGCGCCGAGATTGCCCGGCAGGTGGCGCGCTTTCCCATCGTGACGCTCGTCGGGCCGCCGGGAGCGGGCAAAACCGAGCTCGCCCGGGTCGTGGCCACCGAGCTGGACGCCAGCACCGTGGCCTACGTGGACCTGTCCGCGCTCAGCGTCCGGAGTTCGCTGGCCACGACGGTGGCGAGCGCCCTCGGCCTCGACCCGGCGGCCACCTGGGAGGAGACGCTGCACGCCCTCGGTGACACGGATGCGGTGCTCGTCCTAGACAACGCGGAAACGGCCCTCGCCGTCGATGCGGATGACTTCCGGCGATCCCTGCGCGAGCTCCTGCACCGATGCCGCGACTGTCGCATTCTTGCGACGTCTCGGGAACGCCTGGGGGTGAACGGCGCCGAGTCGATCGTCCGCGTCGGCCCGCTCGCGCCAGCGGAGGCTGCGGAGCTGCTGGAGGCGCTGCTGCGCAGTCATGCCGCCGCGCTGAGCGCCGAAGATCGCGAGGCGCTGGCTCAGGTGCACACTGTCGCGGACGGTCTCCCGCTCGCCTTGGTCTTCAGCGCGGCGTGGCTCAGCGAGGTCTCGATCAGCACCTTTCTCCAGGAATGGCGACGCTCGCGCACCGCGCTGCTCAGTCTTCCCGGTTTCGACTCCCCGGACCGGGCTTCGAGTCTCGAGGTGTCGCTCGCGCTGTCGTTCGACACGCTGAAAACCGACGCGCGACAGGTTCTCCATGCGCTGTCGTTGCACCCAGCCGGCACGACCGCGGAATTCCTGGGGGAAATCCTTCCAGGCGACGTTGCGCTGGTCCCGAGCATCGCCGAACTCGTGCGGAAATCGCTGGTGGAGAAGACCGGGTCCCAGCTGCGCGTGCTGGCGCCGATTCGCGAGTTCGTGCGGGCGCGAACCGCTGCTGAGTCGGCGGAACCGCTCCTGCGCGCCGCCATCGAAGCGCACACCCACCAACTGCACGAGCGGCTGTCGCACGCATACCGCATCGACAGCGGCGCCGAGTGGGAACATCTGGCGCACAACCTGGCCAATGTCGGCGCGCTGGTGGATGACGGGCTCCGTTTGCCGAATACGATCGGGCCGGCGATCGAGCTCGTCGCCGCCGCGTGCCTGGTGTTCCGGGGAACCGGACGAATCGACGAGGGGCTCGAATACTTGGGCAAGGCGCTGGCCGCGGTGCGGAAAGGGAGTGTGCTCGAAGGCAACCTGATCGAAGAGCGCGGCCACCTGTTGCGGGCGGGTGCCCGGTTGCCGTCCGCGCTGCGCGCCTACCAGGACGCGCTGCGGATCTGGTCGGGAAAGCCTCAGACGGCACCCCCCCCCCGGGATCGCGAAGCGGTCTGTCACCTGCGGATCGGGGATGTCCTTCGGCTCCTGGGCCGGTACGACAACGCGGCCGAGCACTACCTGCTCGGCTTGCGGCTGCACGAGGAGCTCGGCGAGAACCCGCTCGCGCGCGGTGATGCCATCGAGTGCCTCGCGGACGTCGCGCGGGTAACTGGAGACTGGCACCGGGCTATCACCCACTACACCGAGGCGCACCAGGCGTTCGAATCGGTGCCTGAT
>JBOHFJ010000161.1:0-10795 GCA_050699655.1 Pseudonocardiaceae bacterium | reverse complement strand
CCTCACGGGCCCGGGGCAGACCCCCGGCGCCGATGGCGCGGACCACGCCGGGCACCAGCACCATCGCCAGCACCGGCCCGGCGATCAACGTGAACACGATGTTCGGCACGACATAGCCGGCCTGGAAGCAGTTGGCGAAATAGGTGGGCCCCAGCACCGCGCCGATCACGACCACTCGGAGCAACCCGGTGGCCCTGCTGATCAGCGTCCAGCAGGCGACGGTGGCCGAGTTGCGTGCCGTAGCGGCGGGTGTGTCACCCGCAAGCACGCTCACCGCGAGTAGCCGCGGAAGCGTCGGGTCGCCTGGGCAACCAAGCGGCGGCCACCGGCCCAGCGTCGCGAAAGGTCGTACGCGGTCCGCACCGGCAGCGAGTTGATCATCTCGACAGCGCTCGGGTACCGGTACGGGGTGCCGCCGAACGCCGCCTTGGTCTGATCGGAGCTCGGCCAGCTGTCACTGTGCTGGCATTGACCGGCGAGCAGGGCTTGCAGCGCTTCTTCGTGCAACCCCCCGAGGTCATACCACTGGTACCCACGGGCCTTGGCCCACCGGATGATCTCCCATCTAATGGCGGCCGGGACGCTGAGGCGACCAGCATCGCCGGTGCGGTCGAATCCGGCCAGCCGGCCCCGGACCATCCCGCCGCACCTGGTCACCAAGTCCGCGGCGACGGGTTCACCGCAGACCTCGCCCACGAACAACGCCGCGTGCCCGGTCGCCGCCAGTTCCGCATACATCGCCTCGACGTAGTCAGCCGACAGCGGCTGGTAATCCTGGTGGCGGGCCGAGTGGGTCATCAACGCGACGAGCAGCGGGACGTCGTGACCATCCCCGAGGCGGACGGTGACGCCTCGCGCCGCCCACTTCTTCGGCCACGACCGCAGCCGCCGAGCGAAACGACAGCGGATCTCCTCCTCGGTCGCGGTGAGGTCAATGCGGATCGAGCCCGCCGGTGCGATACCGGCGGAGGAGGCACGAAACCCCCGCCGGAGCAACTCGCGGCTCAAGTCCTCAGCACCCTCGGGCGGCTGGACGAACAGCATCCGCAACCGGTGCCGGCCCAGTTCCGCCAGGCCTCCGCCGAGCACTCGGCAGATGGCGGTGCGGTCAGCCACGGCCGCGGAGATCACCGGGCCGTAGGGGAGGTAGCTGACGCTGCCGAGCACGGGAACTCGCCGGTACATGATCTGCGCGCCGCCGATCAGTTCGCCCGCCTGGAAGGCCAGCAGATACAACGGTGCGTAACCGACTCGACCACGTAGGCGTGCCCAGGCGGTAAGCTGGGTGACGTCGGTGCCTGCGGTGCTGTCCACCAGCTGATCCCAGGTGCGCAGTACACTTGGGCCCGGATCGGGGGTGGACATGATTGAGATCGCGCCTTCACCGTGTCCGGCACGCACTCCGACGGGTCGAATGCTCACGCCACCGCTCCCCAGTTGACCCCTGGTCGGGGCCAGTCGGCCGTCACCTCGACGTGTCAGATGATTACTGTGTGTTTCAAAGTGTAGCCTGATCCGCGGTCCGCGGGACTAGGAATTCTTCACTGGTGCCCATCCAAGCCCTACTTCGAACCTACCCCTGCGGGCTCTCATCGACTGGCGCGAAGTCGGCGTGACGGTGTACGATCTTCCACTCGCCGTTCTCGCGGTGGTAGATGTGCGTGACGCGAAGCGTGATCGCCGCGACCGGACCGCCATCGACGGACCCGGTGAAGCGTTCGTAGCCCACGGTGTAGGCGAGGTCACCGCTGATGTCAGCGACCTCGACGTCAAAGCTGAAGTCGCTGACATTGAAGAACCGCGAGGTCACCCAACGGAAGATCCGGCTCAGCTCGTCCCAACCGGTCTTGCAGGGCCCCCATGCACCCATCAGAGTGACCGGGTACCGCGTCGACCACATCGCCGACCACGGCACTGGGTCACCGAGGAGCAACGCCTCGACTACCTCGGCCTGACGAGCGAGGGTCTGCGATCGGAAGTCGTCGAGGTCTCTCATAGCCACCTCCCTGGCTGTGCCCGGCCGCTTCCCTGAGTCGCCAGGTCACCACAACGTGAGCCCACTCGCTCCTACCCGAAGAACGGGCCAAAACCGAGGAAGCACCCATGGATAAAATCAAGCTCGGAGTTCCCACATGATGGCGCCGAGAAGTTGTCGCCGCCCACCGGACGGCTCTGATCAGCGGCAGCCACGCCGGCACCGGTGAACACGACCCCGCCCAGCACAGCGGCGACCGCCAGAAAACGAACGATGACTCCTTGCACGGTGTCCCCCCAAAGTCGCGGTGTCCCCCACTAACGGTCTACCCGGTGTATCGGGTGCGGCCAGGAACTGTTACCGACAGCTACTCGCCACCGTCCCGGGACACTCCGGCAGTAAGCGGGCACCTCCAGGACAGCCCGAGCTGGCCCGAACTGGCCCGAACTGGCGCTGGCCCGGGTAAGCTGCTTGCTGGTCACATCGGGCTCGTTGCGGCAGAGCGCGTTCGTAGGCTGGGAGCTTCGGGCCGTCTCGCCGCCAGGGGGTATGACATGCGTTACCGCCAGTTGGGTGAGTCTGGGCTCACGGTGTCGGTGGTCGGTCTCGGCGGGAACAACTTCGGCGGTCGCCTCGGTCTGGCGGAAACGCGCAGCGTGGTCGATGCCGCCATCGACTGCGGCGTGACGCTCGTTGACACCGCCGATATCTACGGGAACCGGGGTGGATCTGAGGAACTGCTGGGGCAGGTACTGGCGGGTCGGCGCGAGCAGGTCGTGCTGGCGACGAAGTTCGGCATGGACATGGGTGACGGGACAATCGCGCGTGGGTCCCGCACCTACATACGCCGCGCGGTGGAGGCCAGCCTACGCCGTTTGCGGACCGACTATATCGATCTTTATCAGTACCACGCTCCTGATGGCATCACTCCGTTTGAGGAGACACTGGCGGCACTCGACAATCTCGTCACGGAGGGCAAAGTTCGTTACCTCGGGTCGTCTAACTTGACCGGATGGCAGATTGCCGATGCCGATTGGATCGCCAGGACCCAACATCAGGCTCGATTCGTCTCGGCGCAGAACCACTACAACCTGCTGCACCGTGATGCGGAACGGGAAGTCATACCGTCATGCGCAAATCGCGGCGTTGGCGTGTTGCCATATTTTCCCCTGGCGAACGGGCTGCTCACCGGCAAATACCGTCGAGGACAGGAACCGCCGCGAGGGGCGCGCATGGCCGGGCGCGAGTCGGAGCTGACCAACGATGTGTTCGACAAGCTCGAGGCGTTGGAGCGGTTCGGCG
The DNA here is from genome assembly GCA_050699655.1 of Pseudonocardiaceae bacterium. Lineage (GTDB taxonomy): Bacteria > Actinomycetota > Actinomycetes > Mycobacteriales > Pseudonocardiaceae. The sequence goes on along the minus strand of JBOHFJ010000161.1, from coordinate 7,518 downwards.
CGAAGCACGGGCGCTCGCTCCTGGAGGTGGCGATCGCCGGCTTGGCGGCCATGCCGACGGTTGCTTCGGTCATCGCCGGGGCGACGAAGCCCGAACAGGTGAGAACCAATGCCACTGCCGGTGCGTGGGAATTGTCACCGGACGAGCTCGCCACACTCCACGGCCCACACTCCACGGCTGAGCGGCGCTAAACCGGGTCGACGATCTCGTCGGTGGACAGCGTCGTGCGTGGCACCGACGCGAGCATCCCGTCGCGGACCAGCTCCCGCACCGCCGGGACCGGGTCAGGGTCGGAGAACAGCGTCGGGTCGTCGTAGTCAGCGATCCGCCCGGTCGGGTCGACGACCCACCACGAGGCCTCCAGCGCAATCCCGTTGGGGTCATGGAAATAGATGGACCGCACGAAGCCGTGATCGATGACGTCGGTGACTTCGCAGCCGTGTGACTTGAGCCGGGACCGCAGCTCCTCCAACGCGTGCTCATCGGGGAGATTGAACGACAGGTGATCGAACTGCGCCTTGCGCTGGTCCGGCACCCCAGCCGGTATCTGGAACCGTTCCACGGCAACGCCACGGTACTCGAAGAACGCCACGGTCTGCTCGTCGCCCAACTCGAAGAAGTAGTGCCGGAAGGACGCGGTGCCCAGGTGCGCGACGAGCCGCGCGCCGAGTGCACCGTGCCAGAACCGCGTGGTGGCGTCCATGTCGTCAGTGATCAGGGCCAGGTGATTGATGCCCCGCCAGAAGGGCCTAGCGATCTCGGTCATGGTCCCAGTCTAGTACCGAAACGGCACTTGTCCGTTTCGGAAGGTTCGCTGCGTCGCAGCCACATCTTGATCGCCGAAAGTGAGGTGTGACCGTGCGGTGGTGCACTGCCACACCTCACTTTCGACGATCACTAGTGGGCGACAGTAGAGTTGATCACGAGCTGCGAGATCTACAGGACACGGCCTGGCCGAGCCTGCCTACGACTGTTAAGGCCTATCGCCGCCTCGTAACCGAGTCACGACTTGCCGCACGTGTTCCGCCACGGTGCCCGGATCGAGATACGCCTGCCAAGGCTGGCGACCGCGAGCGGTTTGCGGCACAGGCTGCATCGGTTGGGACACTTGGCCAGCAAAATAGCGTAGTCCGCATAGCCGGGCTTGCGCGCCAACCGCCTGTCACCCATAGCGATCTCCACGTGCCAGTCCAAGGTCAGCGCAGTCTCATCAAACGGTCGCACCAGCTCTGACTGTGGATGGTCATGGCGAGGTGCGACAAAACTCCCCGCGCCACCGGCAGCCGGTGGTGACGTTGAGGGTACGCAGGCGCCTAACCAGCCGAATCGACAGCTCGCATCCCCCGAAAGAGTGAACCATGCTGCGGGTTGACGGGCGCCTGTAACAGTGCTGCGGGGCGTTGCGATGACACGTTCGGCGCCGTGATGCTGTTGGACCCCCCGACCCGGCAGCGTCACGGGGCCTTCCACTTCGGTGGGCCCGCGAGCCCAGGGGGAGGCAGGCGCGCGGCGTCGGACGTCGGGATCAGCCGACCGCGAGTCGACACGATCATGCCGCTCAACGCCTCGGCGGCTTGCGGGGAGACTCGATGCGGACGTCGATGCGGAGATGCTTAGCGAGTAGGTGTCTGAGCTCGCCGCCTTCGATGATCGTCAGGCGGTTGTTGCGCGCGACGAACGTTTTGCTCTCCGGGCCGACCCAGGACGTGGTGACGAGGATTCCCGCGGTCGCTCTCTTGTCCTCCACCACGCCGGCGAGCGCACGGACCGATTCCGTCGGCACACAGCGGGAGTAGCGCTTGGCCTGAATGATGTATTCCGCGCGATGGACCACGTCGGTCTTGAGATAGGCGACCGCGTCGATGCCCTCGTCCCGGGACGACTGGGTGATGTTCACCGTCATGCCCATCGCCTCGAAGAGCTGCCGGACGAGGTTCTCGAAGTGGTACCAGTCCATCTTCAGGAGATCCTGGCGGGAATCCATGCCCGCGAGGGCGTCGATCGGGTCGGTGAACCGGTATTTGGCGTACTCGAACTTGATCAACGGCTCCACCGGCTCCAGGTCGTACGGCCGCGGCGACACGATCGCTTTCAGATGTTTGAGACATGCCGCCGCATCGAGCTCGTCAAGGACGAGCTCATCGAAAACCTCGCGCCGTGCCCCGACACTGATGACGCACGGCTCGACCTCCTTGCCCGTAGCCCGGTCGCGAGCTTTCACGTAACCGCTGAACACGACACTGTCGGCGACATCAATAGCGGGCACCGCGAAACACTCCCGCATTGTCCGCAGCGCGAGCTGCGCGATCACCGACTCGTACAGCTCCTTGATCTCCTTCACCGGACGGGGCAGCGGGTCGATCTCCTGGCGGGTCTTGACGTAGCGGTACCCCCTCTCGAGCGGGATCACCTCGCTTCCCGGCAACCAGTACTTGATCACAAGCTCCCGCGGTTCCGGCCGGTAGGCGACCTCGTACTCCTGCGGGAACTCCGCTGGGTAGCTCGAGCGGGCGAGCACCTGTTCGAAGTACTCCTCCACCGCATCGGGCACGCCGGCGCGGACGTCGGCGGCCAGCTTGTCGACGGCCGCGTTGTGCTCGGTAACCTCGCGGGTCAGCTCAGCCACCTGCCGCTCGTGTTGTCGTTGCGCTTCCGCCAGCTGGCGGTGTCGGGTCTCTTCGGCAAGCTCGTGATCGGCCAAAGCCTGCTGGAATCGTTGCCACGCGGCGGTGCGCTCTCGCTCGTACCTCGCCTTCCCGCCGACCAGTCCCGACAACGCGCCTGGCCTGGGCGGCTCGAAGTCCTCCCACACCGGGAGGGAACTCCCCTGGTCGAGTACGCCCGGGTCGAAGCGCGCAGCATCGACCCGGCGTTTGAGCGCGTCGAAGGGAATGTGCGTCTGGACATCGAGTGACGAACGCAACAGCTCGCTCAGCTCCACCGCGCGCAGGTGGACATCCGCCGTACGCGCGGCGGCCTCAGCCACCCCCGCCTCGTGGGCACACTGCTCTTGGCGCTTGCGCTCAGCGGCCTCCGTGCGCCGCGACGTCTGGACCGCTTGGTCGCGTTCCTTCTGCGCTTGCCGGATTAGCTGCCGCTGAGTTCGCTGAGCCTGGCTCGCCTCCCGTTGCCGCCGCTCACGCTCGCGCCCCAGCTCAGTCCACAACGACGACCGTCGTGCCATGCTAAGCGGCGGTGGCCAGGCGGTCGCGGAGCTCGGGGACGCCCGGGCTGGCGTGCAGTGGTTCCAGCACGGTGTTCAGCACCCGCAGCTTGTCGTGCGCCCGAGGCGAGGACAGCGCCGTGATCGCATCCACGGCCTGGTGGCCGATGGTGACGGCGGTGTCGAGGTCCCCGCCCAGCGCATGTGCCCCGGCGAGATCCGACAGGTACAGCGCCCGGGGCCGAGCGCGGGCGGGACCGTACTGGTTCACGGCCTGGCGCAGCAGCGGCACCGCCCGGTCGGCAGTGTGCGGGTCGCGGCCGGGGATGGCCAGTGTGTAGTGGGTGCGCCCCTGCCGGGCGACGAGATAAGCCTCGTCAACGAGGAGGGCGGCCCACGGCTCGGTGTCCGCCGGATCGATCGCGGCGAAGTGGTCAGCGGCCTGGCCCAACGCGCGGTCGCAACCCACCGCGTCTCGCTGGGCGGCGTACGCCGTAGCCTGGATGTTGGCCAGGCAGCAGGCGGTGGCTGCGGAAACCGGGTGCTTTCCAGCCATGACGGCGTGGCCGAGCTGGACCAGTTGCAGTGCCTCATTGGGCCGGCCCAGGTGCACCGACTGCAGCGCCATGTCGTACAGCAGGAAGGCGGCCTGGTCCGCGCCAAGCGGGTGGCCCGTGTCGCGAGCGATATCGAGCCCGATCATCCACAACCGCCGAGCGGTTTCGTCTTGAGTCACGTCGAAACTCAGCCAGCCCGCCTGGGTCGCCAGGCGCGCGGTGGCCAGCCGCAGCCGGGGCACCACCTCGGGGGCGGCCTGGGCGCCCAGCAGGGGCAGCGTGGCGCGCAGCTGGGCGACGGCGGCGTCGCTCACCAGCCCGCTGCGACCGGCGAAGTCCTGGCTCACGAACGTGTCGGTGAGCTGCTCAATGGCCTCGACGTCGGCGGTTCCCACCCGGCGGGTGCCGGTGCGCTGCGCCTGCGGCAGCAGCGCGGCCAGCCGGTCGACGTCCAGCCCGGCCACCCCGGCCGCGCCCAGGGTCAGCCCGGCGACGTACTCCACGAAGTCCCTGCGCTCCATCCACCTCACGTCCTTCCAGCCCGCAACCCTCGCGAGACCCACGGTAGTCCCTGGGTCGAGGAAATTGAGCCGGTCCGGGGGGATGTATGACCCTGTGGCGACCCGGGCGACGATCTCCACATCCCGCAGCCGGCACCGGCCGGTCTCGAGGGCGGAGATCTGCGGCTGCGACAGGTCGACGATCTCGCCCAGGGTGGTCTGGCTCCACCCGGTCAGCGCCCGCACCCGGAGGAAGAAGGCACCGAAGTCGTAGTCGCCCAGCTCGGCTCGGACCTGCGCAGCGTCATAGAACTCCGGCGGCAGCGCCCGGCGCGGGTCGAGCGCCCGGCGCTGGCAAGGGTCACACAGCGCACCGGCTGGACGGCCGCGGCGCAGCCGCGCCTCACATCCCGGGCAACACCGCTGGGGCATGGTCATCAGCTCAGCGTAGCGACGCCACCCTGGCGCGTGGGCCGCTTACCACACTGTGGCCTCGCGCGGTAGTCCTGCGCGGATAGTCGGTCGGCTTTACCGTGCCACTCGTTGGTCGAGCCGCGGTCCCGATGTGTGATCAGCATCGGCTGGGGCGTGGCGGGGGCTTGTCCCCGACGCGCTTGTCCCCCGTCATGCCCCGGCCTCCCCCAGCACAGACGGGACGCTGATCGATGAGCTCATCACCGGACGCCGCGGTCGCGGCGCCACAACGGCTGTACACGATTCCGATGACGGCCCTGCTCGGCACACGGCTGGAGCACGAGGTGACCGAGGACGCCTTCGCCGCCGGCCAAGCCGCCGGCCAGGGCGAGTTCCGGGCGCTGTGCGGACCGATGTTCATCCCCGCGGCGATGGTCGCGCCACCCGGGCGAGCCTGCCCGAAGTGCCAGGACATCCTGGCCACGGCCCGCCGAGCGGAGGCGTCACGACGTGCGGAGGCGTCCCGGCGAGCCCGCCACCGCCGTCCCGGGCTACTCCGGCGCCTGCTGCCGGCGTGGCGGCCACGACCGGAATCGTGAAGAGCGGGCCGGGGTCGCCACCATGCTGGGCACTGCCGCTCAGAGCGCCCTAAGATACTGGTATGGCCTCACCCGCGCTGCCGCCGGACGCGGAACCGATTCCTGTCTTGCTCTCGCCGAACGCGCCGCGCGCGATCCGGGACGCGCTGATCGACTCCGAGCGTACGGAATTCGAGCGTCGCTACGCCGAAGAGATGGCCGAGGCCGCTCGGACACTGGACCTGAGCGCAGTCCTCACGGTGCTGGACGCCTACCGCAAGATCGTCGAGATCACCCAGCGGCAGGGCATCAAGGCGCACCGGAAGATGTTGGATCAAGTCGCCCGTCTCCAGCGCGGCGAGGACGTGCCCACCATAGCAGGGCATGTCCACAAAACAGAGATCAACGCGAGGCTGAGCCGCTAACGGCGTGTACTCGTACGACATTCTTCCCGAGGCCCGGGAACAGGTTGACGGGTTACCCATCGACGCGCTGCGCCGCTACGCCGAGCTGATCACATTCCTGGAGCTGACCCCGTGGGACGGTCCTCCCTACCGGGAGGACAACCGAGACGGCAACATGCGAAAGATGCTGTTCGGGCTGGGCGCCAACGGCATCGCCGTTTACCTCGTCCTGGAGCACGAGCGCCGCGTGATCGTGGTGAGCGTGACCTGGGTCGGCTGACCGATGAGCGCCGCGCTCTCAGCGGAGTTTTCGGATCTTGACGAGCGGGCCGGGGTCTCCCACGGTGCTGGTATCACGCAGGCGTACCTGCAAGCGATGGTCGGTCCGGGCGAGCGGTGACAGGTCAACCAGATTTTCTATGTTGTGCAAGTACAGCGTTCGCAGGTGCGGCAGCGTGGCCAGCGGCGCAAGATTCACTGTGGGCAAGCAAGGCCATCGGCCAGGCCGGTGTTGACCAACACAAGCTGCGCCTCCCGGAGGTGCTGCAGCCGACTCAGGTGCGGCACGTGATCGACGGACTCGACCCAGATCGCTCCACCGTCCAGTGGGGCGTCGCGCAGCACGGCTTCGGCGTAGTCGGCTGGGTTGAAGTAGCGCCACACCTCAGCCAGGGCGCGCTGCACCGCGCCGCGTGGGTCCGGTGACCAGCGGGCTAGCAGCCGCAGGGCCTCGGGGCCACCGATCAAAGCGGCAGTCTTGACACAGGCGGTGGCGGAAGCGTCGCTCAACCCGTCCAGCGAGAACGGCAACAGGCGCAGCATCCGGCCACCGGCCAGCGCCAGCGAGCGGGTCTCGGTGCGCCCCCGGGGCGGCACCAGCTGCTCGAGAGCCGCCTCAACCCGCCGGGTCACCTCCGGGTCGACCGTCTGGGCGGTGTCCAAACAGGCGGCGGCCAGCAAGCGCAAGTGTCGGCAGTGTCTCGGCTCGCTGTCGGCCCGGTCCAGCACACCGCGCAGCAGTGCCTCCCGGCGCTGCGGGGTGGCGTGCCCGACGGCCATCACGATCGTCTCCCACCACTGGTCGAGATGCGCGCGACTGACCAGCGCGTCGACCGCCTGGTCCTCCACGGCTTCCTTGGCCGCCAGATATTCCTGGAAGGTGCGGTGCACGAAGTCGACCCGGCCGACCACCGGCTCGCGGAGCACGCCGCTGCGCTCCAGCAGGTGCGCCAGCACGTCCTCGGCGGGGTAGTCCACATTGGGCATCCGCGCCACCGCGCGGGTCACCTGCGCCAGTACTTCCTCGCGGGGCTGCTCGGCTCGGCCGGCGAGGCTCAGCCGCCACGCCACGTGCTGCAGGATCGCCTGCAAGCTGGCGGCGTCGAGCACGACGCTACGGCTCGCGGGCACCTCGCGCTCGGCGTCGCGGCGTTCCAACAGCAGGGCCAGCGCGTCGTGGTAGAGCGCCATCCGGTCCGGCGGGAGCTGCTGGCGGCGGTCGAGGTTCAGCGCGCGCTCATAGTCGGGCAGCTCCTCGACGCGACACGGCAACGTCGCGACGCCGCGCTGGGCGGCGTCGCGCAGGGCGTCGTGCCAGCGGCGGCAGAACGCGGCCACGTCCAGCGGGGACATCCGCTCCAGCAACACCGGCGCGAACTCTTCGGTGGCCAGCCAGCCCCGCTCCGCCGCCCCCGGACGCGAGGTCACCACCACCCGCAGCGTGGGGTACTCGGCGAGCAGGCCGCGCAGCCAGGTCCGCACAGCCCGGCGCTGCGTGGGGATCAGCTCGTCCACCCCGTCGACGAGCAGCAGCGCCCGGCCACTGCGCAGCTGCCGGTGCACCCAGCTCGGGGGCAACAGATCGACCAGCGGGTCGGCCACCCCGGCGAGCAACTGCTCCGG
>JBOHFJ010000160.1:0-10835 GCA_050699655.1 Pseudonocardiaceae bacterium | reverse complement strand
GGCCGTGACAGCATCTCTGTCACGGACCACCCACGTGTGGTCGTGCCGGTCAGATCACCTGGAGCAGGGCCTGCATCTCGCTGATCTGGGCTTGCTGGGTGCTGATGATCTGTTGGGCGAGAGTGCGGGTGGCAGGGTTGTTGCCTTGGGCCAGCTCGGTCTGGGACATGTCCACCGCCCCCTGGTGGTCGACAGTCATCGTCTGGAGAAACATCCGGTCGAACGCGGCGCCGCTGACCGTCGTGGTCATCTGACCGTTGCCAGTGGCGCCGATAGCGCCCGTACCACCGGTGGTGACCGGGGCCGGGACCCCCCACTCGGTGAGCAGGGCGCTCATCTGCTGGGTCTGTGGGCTCTGTTCGGCCTCGATCCGGGCGGCGAGGTCCTTCACCTGCGATGAGGTCGCCTGGTTGCGGGCCATCTGCGACATCGAGAGGGTCCGGGTGTGGTGGAGGATCATGTTCTGCAGGAATACGACGTCGGCTTGGTTGTGCGGCGGCTGGCTGGTGGCCGGTGCGCTGGTCGCGGCCCGCGGCGGTGGTGGGGTCACGGTACTGGGTTTGCTGGTGCAGCCGGCGAGTAGCCCGCCGGCGACAGTCGCCGCTGCGATCACGCCGGCCACTTTATGGGTACGCATCGTTGATCGGTCTCCTTGACTTAGGTCCCGCTGCGAAACAGATGAGAACGCTGTCGCTAACCGCAACGAGTTGATCCCGCCGGTGAGACGCCAAGCACCGGCCGGTCACAGCCGATGAAGATCCGAGGTGGCGAACCGCAAGGATGTCGGCGGGACCGATTGCCCAGACGCTCCGACAGGACACCACCGCTGTCGAGGTCGAACACCACGAAAACCTCATCACCGCGGCGCCCCCGGCGATCGGACAGGTGCGTCCGCCTGGTCAGGTGGCGAATCGTTCGGTGGTGAGTTGCTCAAAGTAGCGGTTGATCGACCATGCCCGGTCAGCATAGATGAGCTTGATCGCTTGTGTGGTCTTGTCCGGTCCTTGGGCCGGGAGCTGGGAGGCTGCCTCAGACGCTAAGGCCGCCGCGACGCTCTCCGACGTGGCCCAAAAATTCGAGACGCTGGTGGAGGTAGCGGCAAGCAGAGCCGCCTTGGCCGACGAGCTGGCTCGGGTGCCGAATTCGGCACACTCGGCGCGGAAGGTGTCGATCGCTGTTGCGGCGGCGGCAGCCGAGCTCTTCCGACACCTGGCCATGATCGCCTGGACCTCCGGAAGGCTCTTGGTCCGCGATGCGCTGGCCACGGCGCTGGTCATGCAGCTCCGCTCCGAACCGTTGATCTCCACGAGTGTTGCTCTGAGTTGCTCAACGGGACCAGCCAGCTCAGGCGGGAGAGACAACATCTGATCCCCGCGGTTGCGGGACGCTCACCGTCAGTCCCCGACACCATGTGACACTCGGCACATCAGACTTTTAATCTAGCCGGGAGTTGCTATCAAGATCGTGGGATACTTTTTGGGACGCTGATAGGGCTCACCCACCGCACGGTGGAGGGAGACAGCATCGACAGACCACGGCCCAGGCCCGCGGCGGAGGCAGCCGCCGGGTACCGGCTCGTCCGGCAGCGGATTGACACGCTGCTTCGGGGCCGGGCCGAGATCGCTGAGCTTGTGGTGCCGGCCTGCCCGGACTGGACCGTGCGCCAGACCGTGAGCCACCTCTGCGGCGTGGCGCAGGATCTGGTCGGCGGCAACATCCAGGGGGCCGGTACCGAGCCGTGGACGCAGGCTCAGGTTCTCCGCTTGGCTGAACGCGGGCTCGACGACCTGCTCGACCTGTGGGCCGAGAAGACCGACGAGGTCACAGCGCTCCTGCCACAAGGCTCAGATTTGGCGGCCAACCAGCTCGTCTTCGACACGCTCACTCACGAGCACGACCTCCGGGGCGCGCTCGGCGAGCCCGCGTCTCGTACGGAGGATCCGGTTCTGCCGATGGCGCTGGGCTTCCTCCTCACCGCATACGACCGCACCATCCGGGCTTCCGCGCTACCCGCGGTCTCGCTCCGGACCGAGGTGGGAAGCTGGCAGCTCGGCGATCCCGCGGTAGCGCCCGCCCAGCTCGCGCTTCAGCTGTCAGGTTTCGAGGCGCTGCGCACGCTGGGCGGTCGGCGTAGCGTGCCGCAGATCCTCGCGCTTCCCTGGCAAGGCGACGCCACCGCCTTGCTCGCGATGTTCATGGGGACCGTGCTCCGCCCGCCTGAGCTCGACCTCGTCGAGTAACGCCAGCGTCGTGGGGCAGCCCACGGACGGCGGACGAGGCCAGGAGGCCACGGCCGCTTGCATGATCGGAGAGCGTGGTTACGGACGCCAGATGTCGAGCGCGATCTTCGGGAAACACTCGCTGAACACCCCAGTCGGGCTCGCGCCATACAGCAGTTGCCGCAGCTCGGTCTCAAACGCGGTGAGCTGCTCGCCGAACAGGTGCGGCGCTGAGATAGACCGGGAGAACACGGCGGCGACGACATCATCGGCCGTGCGGGTCACCACCCGGTCTGGAAGCTCGATGCGGTGGGGGCCGACGAAGCCGGCCGCGCGGTAGACGCTGTCCTCATCAGCGGGTGTGCCATGCGCAAGCGTGCCGCGGCCAGCGCGCCGCGTTGACCCGAGATAACGGCGCACCAGGTCGGCGATGCCCGAGCGCGGTGGCTGTGGATGAGACAGGACAAGCCCGGTATCGACGCCCTCGTGCGTGGTGGCGTGCACATGAACGCAGGCCCCGTCGTCATCCAGCATGCTGCGAACCGTGGCGGCGACCCGAGGGCGGTCCATCCAGTGGAACGACTGCGCGAAGGTGACCAGCCGGTAGCTGCCCAGCCCGGCGGGAAGGTCCTCGCCACGCAGCTGCCGCCAGCTCACATTGCGCACCCCAGCCTCGGCAGCCAACCGGGCGGCTTCGCTGAGCATGTCCGGATCGGCGTCAACCCCGGTCGCCTCGCCGAACATCGGCGCCAGCGGCAGCGTGAGCGAACCAGGACCGCAGCCCACGTCCAGTAGCCGCCCAGAACCGTCCAGATGCAGCGCCTCCGCCAGAGAATCGACCACAGCGTCCGGATAGGGAACACGGCCACGGGCGTAATATGCCGCGCTGCCGCCAAACAGCGACGGATCCCACGACCACTCGATCTCAGTTCACCTGGTTCAGCGTTGTTTCTGGTGGCGCACCCGGTCAGCGGTGAGCACGTACCGCACCCGCTGCTCGTCCTCGCGGCGGAAGGGGTACCGATCCTGGCCGAGGTACTTCTTGGCCAGCCGGTCGATCTGCTCGTCCGCGCCGTCGGTGGTGCGGGTCACGGTACCGCGAACCTCGACGTAGTCGTACGGGTTGTCCTGTGCGACAACCACGACGGTGACCCGCGGGTCGGCATCGAGATTGGTCGGCCAGCGCCGCCCGACGGCGCTGTTGACCTGCAGTGCGCCGTCCACAACCTCCTGCCACGCGACGGTGCTGTGGATGGATCCGTCCGGGTTGAAAGTCGAGATCACGGCATGGTTGGGCGCGTCCAGCAGGGACTTCACGCCCGGGTCATCGAGAGTCGCCATGCACTCGAGCGTACAAACTCACCCCTGACACTCGATGAGCGACCGGCCGGGAACCCTGTTGCGCTCCGGTCGCTGAGTGGGTACTCTCGGCAGCGTCTCGCTCTGGTGGATGAAGGCAACACGACATGCCCCCACCAGAGACTGTAGACATTTCTTCGCATCACTGAACATCACGTTGGTGATGACGCCGTTTCGGCGCGAACGCCGATCCCCACTGCGGCAAACCCTGGTGTCCTGGCCCAGTCGCCGCGCACCCACCGAATCACTGAGGAAAAATCCCTATGCAGCACAACGCTAATCCCAACCAACGCGCCGTGGCCGGCATCCTCGACATAGTGGAGGACCACGCCGCCCTCCGCGCCGAGGGCTACCTGGCCGGGCCGCACGACACCTCTGTCCCGCTGGCGCTGGTCCGCGAGCACGGGTTGCGCCGCGGCGACACCGTCACCGGAAGTGCCCACCCAACCGGGCGGGGCCAGCAGCTCGCGACCCTCGCCCAGGTCGACACCGTCAATGGGCAACACCCCCGACACGCCCAGGCCCGGCCCACGTTCTCCGAGCTGGTCCCGCTCCACCCGAACGAGCGCTTACGGCTGGAGACTGAACCGCACGCCCTGACCACCCGGGTGGTCGATCTGCTCATGCCGGTCGGCAAGGGGCAACGGGCCTTGATCGTCGCGCCGCCGAAGGCCGGCAAGACCTCCGTGCTGGCGGCGATCGCGCATGGCATCAGCAAGAACCACCCGGAGTGCCACCTCATGCTCGTCCTGGTCGGCGAACGCCCGGAGGAAGTCACTGACCTGGCACGCACCGCGCCCGGCGAGGTGATCGCCGCCACGTTCGACCGCCCGCCCCGCGAGCACACCGCGCTCGCCGAACTGGCCATCGAACGCGCCAAGCGCCTGGTCGAGATGGGCCGGGACGTGGTGGTGCTGCTGGACTCGCTGACCCGGCTGGGCCGTGCCTACAACCTGGCCGCACCCGCCTCCGGGCGGATCCTGTCCGGCGGTGTGGACGCCGCCGCCCTGGTTCCGCCGAAACGGTTCCTCGGTGCGGCCCGCAACATCGAGAACGGTGGTTCCCTGACCATCTTCGCCACGGCTCTGGTGGAGACCGGGTCGGTTGGCGACACGCTGATCTTCGAGGAGTACAAGGGAACTGGCAACGCTGAGCTGAGACTGGACCGAAAGATCGCGGGCCGGCGTGTCTACCCGGCGGTCGACGTGAGCCAGTCCAGCACCCGCAAAGAGGAGCTGCTGCTCTCCGCCGGGGAACTGGCGGCCACCCACGCGCTGCGCCGGGCCCTCAACGGCCGGGACACCCACCACGCCATCGACGTACTCCTCGAGGGCCTGCGCAAAACCCCCACCAACACCGAGTTCCTCACCCAGCTCACCAGGACCACCCCACCCAACGGGACCGGCCGCTGACGATCTGCGGGTCAGGCCTGTGAGACACGGGTCTGGACGGCCGCGCGGCGCACCCGCAGCGCCCACAGAATCAGCGGGATCTGCAGCGGCAGCCGTCCGTACGCCACGAGCTGCGCCGCGAGCGATCGGTCCGACCAGTCGATCGCCATCTTGACGTTTGCCGGGAACACCGCGACGAACAGCGCCGCCGCGGCCGCAGCCCCGAGCCCGCGGGTGCGCGGCACCGCGACCGCGATCGCGACCGCCAACTCGACCACCCCAGACGCCGCGGTCCACCACCGAGGCCCGCCGGGCAGCGCGGTCGGCACCAGCGCGTCGAACGCCTCGGGCAGCACGAAGTGCAGGGTTCCCGTGGTGGTCAGCAACGCGGTCAGCGCCGACGCCGCCCAAGGGAACCCTGGCCGAGCCCCCGAGCGCGTCCCAGGCATACCGCGCACCTCACCAAATCCACAGAGTTGAACGAATCCTTCATCCTAGGAGAAGGAGCGAACAGCGGACTGTTCCGTGCCTTCCACCGCCTCAGCCGACACGTGACCGGTAGCCGCCCAGCACGCCGCGAGCGGCCCCCGCACCGTGGGCGCGCCGCGGAAGTATCAGTAACCGTAGTTCGATGTCTCGATCACGCGCACGAGGTTGGGCCGTACCCAGATGAGCTGGCGATCGGTCTCGAAGCGGACGTATATCCGGTCGAAGTCCCGGCCGATGACCTGGCCTTTCTGGTGCAGCCGGTCCCCGTGGTTGTTGTCCACTGTGACCTGTTCGACCCGGCTCTGCAGGGGAATGCGGGTGCCGTCGGCGTCACGCAGCGGATGGGAGGACAGCGATGAGGGCATGGTGGGTGTCACCTCTGGGTTGGGGTGGTGGCCAGCCACCGGCGCGTGGGACCTCGGCGAGTCGCAGCGGGTGCAGGCGGCCGTCCTCGGGGCAGCACGCCCACGCGCAGGTGCGCGTCCATCCTGGGAATCGGCATCGGGTAGGCCTTCCTTCCGCGGTGGCTACGGTATTGAGGCGACGGCGGCCCCGAGGCGGTCATCGGGGCGCGAACTCGGGGCCGCCGTCGCGGAGGCCAGTCGCCGCATTGAGGGCGACTGGCAGTTCCAGGCCAGGGGCGCCGCCCGACGCGATGCGGGTGCCCACCTCGGGACGGTGCCCCTGGTCGGACTACCCTGTCCCAAGCTTTGTACGATCGCCTACAGGATAGCCATGGATATTCTGGGGTATCCTGTACCGGTGCGCAAGTGACCCGAACGGGTGGATGGGTTGACAGTGACGTGACCCTGACGAGCAACGCTGGGGAGACAGCATGGCGATCAGCCCGACCGTGCGCAGGCGACGACTCGGCTCGGAGATCAAACGGCTCCGGGACACCGAGCGCATGTCCGGCGGCATCCTCGCCAAGAAGATCGGCATCTCACAACCGCAGCTCAGCCGGATCGAGAACGCCCGAGGCCAGCTCACCGCCACACAACTGGACAAACTGATCAAAGTGTTCGCGGTGGACGAGCGCAAGGCTGAGGAGTTGCACACGCTGCGCCGCGACAGCAACGTGCTGGGTTGGTGGGAGCAGTACTCCGACGTGCTGCCCGACAACATCGAGCTGCTGATCGGGTTGGAGGCTGGAGCCGCCTGGGAACAGACCTACGAGGACGCCTTCATCCCAGGCCTGCTCCAAACTCCCGAGTACGCGAAGGCCGTGATCAGCTCGGCCGCACCCTTCCTCCGCTCAGCCGACCTGCCGAGGCTGGTGCAACTGCGCGCCGAGCGCCAACAACGGCTGACCGCCACCGACTTCCGGTTGACGGCGGTGATCAACGAGGCCGCGCTGCACCGCTGGGTCGGCGGACGCGAGGTCATGCACGCGCAGCTGCGCCATCTGCTGGACGCCCAGCACAATGCCACGGTAGAGGTGCTGGTGCTGCCGTATGAGGCCGGCGAGCATCCCGCCCAGGGACAAACCTTCATCCTGTTGACCTTCCCTGAACCCGAAGACCCGGCCATCGTGTTCCTCGACTACGCGCACGCCAGCGGTTTCCTGGAGAAGGCGCACGAGATCCGGCAGCACACCAGCGTGTTCGGCGCGGTCACCGCCACAGCGCTCGGCCCGGACGACTCGATGCGTAGGATCGCCGAGATCGCGACCACGCTCACCTAGGCCACGATCGGCACCCGAGTGCGGTCGGGACGATCATTGTCAACGATCAGGACAGCGCACATCAGACCCAACGCCCTGGTCACGGCCGAACAGGAGACACATGACAGACCAACCAGGCTTCGAGGTGCTGCGCGGCGCGCACTACCGCAAGTCCAGCCGATCGAGCGGGGCACAAGCGTGCCTCGCCATCGGCCACGCCGCGGGATGGACCGGCCTGCAGGACACCAAGGAGCACCCGGACAGCGGGCGGCGGACCACCCTGGCCGTGCCCGGGCGGCAGTTCGCCGCGTTCCTCACGGCGGTGCGGGACGGCGAGCTGAACCGGTAACCCGCCCGCCGACTCAGCGGAATGCCCCGGCCCACACCAGATGGGCCGGGGCATTCCTGTGGGCACCCGGTACCGATGATGCCGCGGCCCGTCCCGGCCCGCGGGTGTAACCCCGCCCCCTATCTACCGGTGAGACCTCAAGAGACGGGTCCCCAACAAATCGAGCCGGAGAAGGGCCAACCACTATGAACCCGAGCTTCTCAACCCTGTCCCGGGTCGGCGCGGCCGGCTGTCTGGCCGCCAGCGGCATCATTCACGCCCAGCTGTATGTGCAGGGTTACCGCGTGATCCCCGGGGTCGGCCCGGCGTTTCTGCTCCAGGCCAGCGGCTCGCTGGCGGTGGCGCTGCTGTTGCTGCTCACCCCAGCGGCGATCCCGCGGCTGGCCGCCGCCGGGCTGGCCGCCGGGGCGCTGGGCGGATTCGTCCTCTCCCGCACCATTGGCATCTTCGGGTTCATCGAATACGGCCTGCAGCCCGCCCCGCAGGCCCTGATCAGCGTCATCGTCGAGCTCGCCACCCTGGGGCTGCTCGCCACCGAGCTCCCGCACCGCGGCATCACCCAACTTGCTCTTTTCCCACGGCGTTAGACAGGTGAGATCCATGGACCGCAACACGCACCACCACGTCACCCAAGCCCTCGACGCGCTGGAGGCAACCGGCGCGCACCCTCCGCAGAGCCTCAGCCCGGACGAGCTGGTCGTCGCGCTGTCCGATCTCGCCGCCATCGCGGGCCTGCTCGGCCAGCTGGCCGCCCAGACCCGTCGGCAACTCGCCGTCTGGACCACCGTCGGCACCCACCTCCAGCAGGCCGAACGGTACGCCGAGAACCTCAACCGCGCGCTGAACCGCGCGTGCGCCACAGCCGCCTGCACCACGTTGCCGCCCACGGCGGCCTAGCTGCGGCGCCAGTGCTCGCCAGCCTCAACGCGGTGCGCTCCGTGCGGGTACTCTGGCGACGAACCCATCACCCAGCGCGAGGAAAGGTGTTCTCATGGGCGGCTTGAGCGTCTGGCATCTGCTGATCGTCCTCGCCGCGTTCGTGCTGTTGTTCGGCGCTAAGCGGCTGCCCGACATGGCACGCGCGGTGGGTCAGTCCGCCAGAATCTTCAAAGGCGAGATGAGGGGCGCGGCGGCCGAGGAGAAGGCCCACCGTCCGCAACAAGAACCGGCGCCCGCACCCGCCATCGAACAGCAACCACAGACTCAACCGCACCAGCCCGCGCCCGACACCACTCACCGGCCCACCTTCTAGGAACCGCACCGCGAGGAGGGGGTCAATGTTTGACCTGAGCTTTGAAAAGTTGTTGATCCTGGCGGTGGTGGCCCTGTTCGTGCTGGGCCCTGAGCGGCTGCCCACCGCAGCGGCCTGGCTGGCCAAAACCCTGCGGCAGGTCAAAAATTACACCAACGACGCTAATCAGAAGATTCGTGAGCAACTCGGCCCGGAATTCGACGAGATCCGCGAACCGTTGAACGATCTTCGCAGTAATCTCGGCGGCCTGGGCAACTGGCGCAATCCCCGCGCCGCCCTGCTCAGTCACCTGCGCGATGACCCGATCGCGCCCTACCGTTTCCCACCGCCACCAGGTAGTTGGGACGACCTGATGAACTGGGAACCGACACCACAGCAGCCACCGGCCCTGCCACCACTGCCCCTCCCACCACTGCCGCTGGCCGTCGGCGAACGACCACCCATCGACACCGAAGCCACCTGACATCGCCACACCCGGAAATCAGACCCAGCAGGCACCCTTCGGCCCGAAGATCGACGCCCGCCCGGTGTTCGAGCAGGACCGCGCGGTGCTGCTCGCTCTGATCAAGGGTCTGCGGCCCGAGGAGTGGCGGCAACCAACCGGGTGCGCGCCGTGGCTGGTCCGTGATGTGGTGGCGCATATGCTCGGTACCGAACTGAACCGGCTCGCCCGCACCCGCGACGGCCATCTCGGCGACCAACCGCAGCCCGGGGAGCCCCTGGCCAACTTCATCCACCGCTTCAACCAGGACTGGGTGGCCGCGGCCAGCCGGGTCAGCCCCGCACTGCTGGTCGACCTGTTCGAGACGACCTCGCCCCAGATTCTGCGGATGTGGCGCGATCTGGACCTCGACACGCTGGGCGGGCCTGTCACGTGGGCGGGCGCCGACCCGGCTCCGCTGTGGCTGGACTGCGCGCGGGACTTCACCGAATACTGGGTGCACCAGCAGCAGGTACGCGACGCGGTCGGCCAGCCCGACACCGGCGGTCCGACCGTGGTCCACGCGGTGCTGGACACCTTTCTTCGCGCCCTACCGCACACATTGGCCCACCACCATGATGCTGAGGGGACCGTCCTCACGATCAATGTGGTCGGACCGGGCGGCGGAACCTGGAGCTGGCGGCGATCAGGACAGCAATGGCGCTGGGTCAGCGACGGACCGGACGCCACGACAACCCTCACGACCGACCCGGACACCCTGTGGCGCCTGTGCGTCCGCGGGATCGAGCCATCCGACGCCCGCCAGCGAGTCACGGTGCACGGAGACGCCGAGCTCGCGGACGCCGTCCTGCAGATCGTGTCAATCATCCGATGAGAGCATCCTCTCGGCCACGCCCTGCGACGAATCTTCGATGTGGCTCAGCTGTCCCGGCGCCCGTTCACGGCGCCAGGTCGATCGCCGCTCGTCGCAGGTGCGGTTGGCCGACGGACTCCTGCACGCAACGCGCGAAGAGCCACCACCGCAGTCGTTCGGCGTCAAGGTCGAGGAGACCGGCCATGCGCCGCGCGAAGCCAACGGGGTCGCGGACGAGGCGATCGGGGAAGTTGAGCATGTGCTGGAGCGGGTCATAAGTCGGGTCACCGAGGTAGGGCTTGGGGTCAATGACCAGCCAGGGCTCGCGCTGGGCGGCCAGCACGTTCTCCGGATGCAGGTCGGTGGCTAGCAGGACGCAGCGTATGGCCGTGCTTGGCAGGCCGCGGAACAGTTCGATGCCGGCCCTGGCCAGCTTCGGATTGAGCTGGCGCTCCCGCGCGGCGGCGTACTTCTCTTCGAACTCATCGGTGCTCACCGGCCGGGTTGCGCGCCGGTGCGACCCAGGACGCGACCCCACCAGGTTGGAACGGTCGACCCAGGACCAGCGACCAGCGCCGCGCCAGCTCCTCGACGATGAACGGCAGAGCGGCCATCCACCTGCGACGCGGCGAACCCGCCTCATCGTGCGTCTCCACCTCCTGCGCGAGGTTCCTCGGCAGCTCAAAACCAGACACTGCGGCATTCTCCCCGGAGTTCGCCTGCCGGCCGAATCCAACAAGGCGGCCGCTATCTGAGGGTGATCCCGTCTGCGCCTGGTACCCCGCCTGCTCCTAGGTTCCCGAACCAGACAGCAGAGC
>JBOHFJ010000159.1:0-10869 GCA_050699655.1 Pseudonocardiaceae bacterium | reverse complement strand
GCGCACAGCGGTGCAGCTCAACGCGGTGTAGGCGAGCAGCTCCGGGCGCCGCTCGGTGGAGCGGGTGGCCAGGTACAACTCCCCACCAGGGCTGACCAGCCCGTGCCCCACGTAGTAGACCAGCAGCACGTCATCGGCCTGCTTGGCGCTCTCCGCCAGCTCCCGCCCCACATCGAGCGGGGAACGCGGATCGGTGAGCACCCGCACGTTGCCCTCGGCCATGCCGCACCGCGAGACCAGCACCTGTTCCAGGTCGACCAGCGTGGTGCTCACGGCGGGGACGTCAGGCAGTCCCGAGTCAGCCGCGTGCGTCCCGGTCCCGATCAGCACGGCCCGGGTGCCTGAGCTGCCCAAAGCCGGTTGAGCTGACGTCACTCGGGAATCTCCTCACGACCACCCTCAATGTTGCCCTCGCCCAGCGATGCGACCGTCCGCTCGACCAGCTCACCCACCTCGGTCAAGTCCGCACCGCGGACCCGCCTGGCGGTCAGCTCCGCCGATGTCCCGTCCGGCCGGGTGATCGTGCACGTCACCTCACTGGTGCGATGCCGAATCCAGGAGATCACCGCGCTCGCCAGGATGGTCACCTCCCCACCATGGCTCAGCGCCACCGTCACCGCGTGCGGCAACCCACCCAGGGTGCCCGGCGCCGACGCGGCCTCCAGCAACCGCACCCGGCCACGGAGTTCCTCTTCGCTGTTCAGCCAGGCGAGCAGGGAGCGCAGCTCCGCGACGGCGACTTCGGGCTCGACAACACTGACAGTCACGTCCATCCGTGCACTCGCCCCCATCACTACTCGCGCGACGAAGAACCCCCACCCAGCAAAAATCGGTTGATGTTATCCCGCCGGTTGCGGGCTCGACACCCACGCCCCGGTCAGCTAATCCACCAAATGATCAAACAGTCGTTCAGTGGTCAACGGCCGGCGACGGCGGTTGACCAGCCGTACTCGTGGAAGTGGCGGCCCTGCCGGGCGTTGGTGACGGCTTGGCCGACGAAGTCCAAGGCGTCGTCAGGAAGATTGGCGGGGTTGACCCAGCGGAGTTCGGTGCACTTGTGCGGCTCGCGGATCTCTGGTTCGCCGCGCCAGGTGGTGGTGGCGAAGAAGATGTCCACCCGTGGCTCCAGGGAGCGGCGGAACATCACCCCGGCCGGGCGCGGCTCACTCGAGTTGAGCTCGATGCCGAGTTCCTCGCCGACTTCACGAATCGCGCAGGCGGTGGGGGTTTCCCCGAGGTCGACGTGACCGGCCGGCAGGCCGAGCTGCCCATCGGCGTACCCGCTGCCGGCACGCCGCATGAGCAGCACCCGGCCCTCGGTGTCGGCGAGGATCACGTGGACCGCCACCGGGTAGCGATCATGATTGGTGTCGAACACGTACTCGGTCATTCCTCGCCCTCGGGGAGATCCACCAACCCGCTGGGCAGGGTCATAGCGCCTTGGGCTGGGACTGGCGGGAGCCGTCAACGTAGACAGTAATGCCTTTACAAGCCAGCTCCCAGGCGGACAGGTAGGTGTCGTAGACCTCGATCGCCCGCGCGGCGGCGGGGAGGTTCACCGTCTTGGACACCGCCTCATCCACACAGGCCTGTACAGCGGCGGCCATCGCCAGATGCCCGGATGGCGCGATCTGGGTGGCGGTGGCCAGCACTGCGGCGATCTGGGGGGATAAGCCCGCGTCCTCGGGCAGCCGACCGTGGGTCACTACGTGCCCGAGCAGGTCACTTCGGCCCGCCCGCCCCAGGACCGAGCGTGCCACCGGGTGGAGGTGCCCGAACTGGTGCGGGTCAGTCAGCCGGAACAGCGGCTCGATCCCGGTCGAGGCGCCGATGACCGGGGCGCTGGGCTTCCACCCGAGCCGCTCCGCCCTGCGCACGGCCTCATGGATGCTTGTGCACCTTCCGAACCGCCTGTACTGGGTCTCATGGATGCTTGTGCACCTTCTGACCCACTCAAGCACGGTCTCATGGATGCTTGTGCACCTCGCCGGGTGGCGCGGGTGATGATGCGGGGGAAGGTGGCGGCCAGGCCGAGGGCGAATCTGTGTCTGCGCCAGCGACAGCGGATTCGCCTTGTCATTGTGGGTGCGTTGTGCGCTCTGGCGCGTTCGGACTATCGTGGCGCGCTGTGACAGCGCACCAGGCTGACGCGGCGGGCCTGCTCCCGCTGGCGTCGCCCGGAGCCAGTGCGGACGAGCGCGCTCAGGCGGTCGTGGCGCGGATGGTGGCCCGGCACGGCGCCCCCACGATCGAGGACTACCAGCGGGTTTACCAGCAGTCGGGGGTACCCTGGCCCGGAGACGAGGAAATCCGCCGCCGGCACCCGGTCGCCGCCGCGGAATGATCGGCGGCAAGGTCCTCGACGCCTCAGCGCTCGCCGCGTTGGTCCGGGGGTGACTGTCCGCGGTTGCTTGGTTCGCCACCGCGAAGACCACGGGTCTGACGCTGTACCTGCTCACGCTCGCGCTCGCTGAGGTTCGTGCGGTAAAGCCCGGACCTGGGGCTGGCCCACGTTGACCGCCGACCCGGGCCGGCTGCGCCGAGTCGACCCGGCGCTCGAGCTCGATCTGCTCTGAAGAGCGAGGCTGGCTTCGCAGGCCTGCCGCTCGTGTGGTCGGGCACCTACACGGTGTAGGCTCAGGCAGGTTGTGACACTTGCCGTCGTGTTGTCGCTCATGGCTGCGGTGTGCTTCGGGACCGCCTCGGTGCTGCAGCATCAGGGGGCGAATCAGGTGCGCCGTCGGTTCCCGCTGAGTCCTGGGCTGCTGATCGATGTCGCCCGTCAACGGCTGTGGCTGCTGGGCATCGCGGCCGAAGTGGTGGGTGTGGCACTGCACATGGTGGCGGTCAACTTCGGGCCGCTCTCGGTCGTGCAACCCCTGCTGACGGTGGGCTTGGTGGTCGCGCTGCCGTTGCAGGCCGTGCTCGGGCACCAGGTGAGTCGCCGGGCGCTGCTGGCCGCGGCCCTGACCGTTGCCGGTTTGGCGGTCTTCCTAGTGATCCAGCCGACCGTGGAGTCCAAGGACCCCGATCAGTTCACAGACTGGCTGCCGGGGCTGCTGCTGGTCGCGATCGTGGCGCTGGCCGCGCTGGCTGTCGCCCTGGCCCAGCGGGGCCGGGCCAGGGCACTGGGGCTGGGTGCGGCCGCGGGGACGGTGTTCGCGCTGTCCGCCGCGCTGGTCAAGACCTGGGGGGAGATCCTGGGCGACGGTGGGCTCCCCGCGCTGGCGAGCAGCTGGGAGCTGTGGACGGCGCTGGGCTGCGGCCTGGTGGGTGCCCTGCTGAGCCAGGCCGCTTTCCAGTCCGGTCCGCTCGGTGGGCCGCTGGCGGCGATGATGGTGATCGACCCGGTGGTTGCGGTCAGCCTCGGTGGCATCGTCTTCGGTGAGTCCTTCTCCACCGGGCCGATGGCCCTGGCCCAAGCCGCTGGGCTGGCGCTGACCCTGGTCGGGGTGGGGTTGCTCGCCACCGGAGAGCGGGGCCGCGCCCCAACCACGGCGATCCCCTCGACCACCGAGGCCGGAGGCGAATCACCCGAAAGTCGCCAACCACCCGGACGGTCACCGGTGCAACGGGGTCTGCGACACAAGCTGACTGGATAGGGAATACTGCCGCCAGCCCCCCTGCGCACAGGGTCAAGATCACGGGGCAGGGATGGCGGGAGGCTGGGGGCGATGGCGGTGCGGACACCCAGGGTGAGTTCGGCGGTGACCTTGCCCCCCGGGCAACGCCGGTTGGGGTGGCGGACGCGCGTCGCGGTGCGAGCCGGGCTGGCGACGGCGGGGCTGTCGCGGCGGTTGGGTCTGGGCGCCGGGTCGATCATCGGTGGTCGGGTCACGCTGGCCCTGGACTCCCACGCGCTGCGACACTTGGCGACGCGGCGCCGGGTGGTGCTGGTGTCGGGGACCAACGGCAAGACCACCACCAGCCATCTGATGGCGGCGGCGATACGCACCGCTGGCCGAGTGGCGCACAACGCTGGCGGCTCGAACATGGCCGACGGGGCGGTGGCGGCGCTGGCCGAAGCACCGGAGGCCGAGTACGCGGTGCTCGAGGTCGACGAGCTGCACTTGGCGGCGGTCGCCGAGGCCGTCGACCCGGCGGTGGTGGTCCTGCTCAATCTGACCCGCGACCAACTGGACCGCGCCACTGAGGTAGGCGCGATCGCCTCCGCCCTGGGGCGGGCGCTGGCCCGACACCCCGCCGCGGTGGTGGTGGCCAACGCGGATGATCCGATCGTGGTGTCGGCGGCGACACAAGCCACCCGCCGCGTCTGGGTGGCCGCCGGGTCCAGCTGGTTGGGTGACGCGTCGAGCTGCCCGCGATGCGGCCACACGCTCACTTTCACCGAACCCGGGTGGGCGTGCGAATGCGGGCTGGCCCGCCCCACCCCAGACTGGTGGATTCAGGACGGCAAGGCGTGCACCGCACACGTGGTGCTGCCACTGGACATCCGCTTGCCCGGCCAGGTGAATCAGAGCAATGCCACCATGGCGTTGGCTGCCGCCTGCGCGCTCGGTGTCCCGGCCGAGCGGGCCGCATCGGCCTTGCGCGAGGTTGACGTCGTGGCCGGCCGGTACGCGGTGGTACAGCGCGGCTCCCAGCGCCTGCGCCTGTTGTTGGCGAAGAACCCGGCTGGCTGGGCCGGGATGTTGAGCATGCTGGATGCGCCACGGCCACTACTGGTGATCATCAACGCCCGGGAAGCTGACGGGCGGGACACCTCGTGGTTGTGGGATGTCCCCTTCGAGCAGCTCACCTCACCCGCGCTGGTGGCCAGTGGAGAACGCGCCGCTGACCTGGGCGTGCGCCTGAGCTATGCCGGGTTGGCGCACCAGACCGTGGCCGACCCGCTGGCCGCTCTCGCGGCACTTCCCGCGGGAGAGATCGACGTGGTGGCTAACTACACCGCGTTTCATCACTTCCGCCGCCAGCTAAGCAGCCAGCCGAAAACCGGAGACGCCCGGTGAGCACCGAGTCCACCGTCACGATCGGCCTGCTGCTGCCCGATGTGCTGGGTACCTACTCCGATGTCGGCAACGCCACGGTATTGGCTCAGCGACTGCGCTGGCGGGACATTCCCGCCGAGATTCGCACCATCACAGCCCGGGACACCCCCGCGACCAGTTGCGCGGTGTACTTGCTGGGTGGGGGTGAAGACACCGCGCAACACTTCGCCGCGGACTGGCTGCGCCGCCATGAGAAGCTGCGCCGGGCGCTGGACACCAGCGCGGTGACGCTGGCCGTGTGCGCCGGGCTGCAGATCCTGGGCCGGTCGATGACTGACGCCAGCGGCCAGTGCTACCCGGGCCTGGACTTGCTGGACATCACCACCGCTCCCGGCCGTCGACGCGCCGTCGGCGAGGTGATCGCCAGCTGCGTGGTGCCCGGGGTCGGGGCATTGACCGGCTTCGAGAACCATCGCGGCGTCACCACCCTGTGCCCGGACACAGCCCCGCTGGGACGCGTGATCACCGGCACCGGCAATGGAACCGGCATGGGGAGGTACCGCACCGAAGGAGTGCTCACCGACCACATCATCGGCACCTACCTGCACGGCCCCGTGCTGGCCCGCAACCCGGCCCTGGCCGACCACATCCTGAACAAGATCACCGGCCAGTCCCTGCCCCCCTTGGAGCTGCCGGACCAAGCAGCCCTGCGCAGCACCTACCTGCGGGGGCGCGCGGCGCGTTGTGGTTAGCGCACCGCCAGCCAGATCAGGCTGGCGGTGCCGAAGAGCAGGCAGTACACCGCGAACGGGGTGAGGGTGCGGGTCTCGAAGTAGCGGGTGAGGAAGCGGACCGCCAGGTACGCGCTGACGAAAGAGGCGATGCTGCCGGCGATGATCGGGCCGTGGATGCCCGCGCCGAGCGGGCCCACCAGGTCGGGGATCTTCAGCGCGCCGGCGGCCAGGATGACCGGGGTGGCCAGCAAGAACGAGAAGCGCGCGGCATCGGTGTGCGACAGCCCACGCGTCAGCCCGGCGACCATCGTGACACCGGAGCGGCTGAGCCCCGGCAGCAACGCCAGGATCTGCGCGGAACCGATCAGTGTGGCGCGCCCGAGGGACATCTGGGCCAGCCGGGCATCCGCGACCGCGTCGGCGTCGTGAGCGGTGCCTGGTCGGTCCGCCGGGGTCGGCGCGGGCAACCCAGCGGAGCCCCCCACGGAGCCCCCCAAAGAGCGCCCCAAAGAGCGCTCAGCGTCGGCTCGCCGACGAAGCCGCTCGCCCAGGTAGAGCACCACCCCATTGGCGATCAGGAAAGCCGCCGCCGGGATCGGCCGGCCCAGGGTGGTGCGGAAGAGATGCTCCAGCAGCAGGCCGCTGACACCGACCGGGATGGTGCCGACGATGAGCAGCCAGGCCAGCCGCTCACCGGAGCTGTGGATACGCCGGTGGCGCAGCGAGCTGAGGAGCCCGGATATGATGCGCAGCCAGTCTCGCCAGAAAAAGACGACCAGTGCGGCGGCGGTGGCCACATGCAGGCCGACGATGAACGCCAGGTAGGGCGATTCGGGTGCCGAGACGTCCAAGTCGCGGGCCCAACGACCGCCCGCCAGGGCGGGGACCAGCACCGAGTGCCCGAGGCTGGAGACCGGGAACAACTCGGTGATGCCCTGAAAAGCGCCTACCACGATGGCCTCGAGATAGCTGAGGTCACTCACTGCTCTCCTCTCACCAACGGTACGCACACGAGTGGCATAGCCGGCTGGTTTCTCACCCGGCTATGCCACGTGCGGGACTGTAGGGTAGCGGAGTCTCAGCCTCGATGGATCACCGTGAGCTCACCGTCTTCTCTGGAGGTCACGTATGCGGTGCCGTCTGGGGCGACCGCCACCTCATCGGGAGAGTGACCAACGTATGAGGTGCTGATCACCTTTCCCTGAGCGGTGTCGATCACATTCAGGGTCTCGTCAGCGACGTTGACCACAAAGGCGCGGTGGCTGGCGCGGTCGACCGCCAACCCACGCGGGCCGATACCCACCGGAATAGTGTCATTGACCTTCAGCAGAGCGAGAGCGCTCTGCAGGTCCAGGAAGCCCAGCTGGTTCGTGATCAAGTTGATGACACTAACGTTGTTGTCAGCGTAGTTGGTCACGTAGGCGTGTTTGCCGTCGGGATCAATCGCCACCTTCTGTGGGGAGCGGCCAACCATCACCGCGCGAACCACCTTCTGGGTGTGCACGTCGATCACGCTGACCGAGTTGCTTCCACTGTTGGTCACGTAGGCGAACTCGCCCTTGGGGTCGATCGCGACGCCATCCGGATGGACCCCGACCGGCACGGTGCCGACCAGCTTGAGATTCTTGATGTTGATCACACTGACGGCGTTGCCGTAGTAATCGGTGACGAAGGCGTAATGGGCGCGGGGGAAGATTGCAATCGCGTCGGGGTTCGCGCCGACCGGTATTCTGCGGATCACCCTCCCGGTGGCGGTGTCGATCACGCTCACCGAGTTCTCGCTGTAGTTGGACACGAAGGCGTGCCGGCTGTCAGGATCGACCGCGACCCCGCGCGGGTTGGCGCCGACATGAATGGTGCCGACGATCCGCTCGTTGGAGGTGTCGATCACCTCCAGGGCGTTGTCGGCATAGCTGGCCACGTAGACGTGCTTGCCGTCAGGGTCGACCGCCACGCCTTGCGGATCGCCACCGACGACCACGGTCGGATTCGGATTGTCCGCCGCGACGGCGGTACTGCTCCCACCAGCCACGGTGGCCGCAGTGATTACCACCAGAGCCGGCACCAGCATCCCCGCCCACCGCCGGGATTCGTTCCAGGCCAGATTACCTGGCCTGGTCTTCCGATGCTTTGCTGCCGACCGGATGGTCATGCCACCGTCCCCTTGATTGCCGATGCGACTCCGCCGCAGGGACTAACGACCGTGTCGCTCTCACGTTTCGCGTGTTATCGCGCGGCCAGCCCCCAGCGAGGCTGGCGGGCCGTCTTCCAGGTGTTATGCCAACGGGAGCAGGACGCGGAAGGTGGTGCCGCGCCGGGGAGCGGTCAGCAACTCGATGCGGCCGTTGTGGGCCTCCAGGATGGCTGCGGTGATCGCCAGACCGAGGCCCGAGCCACCGCGGCTGCTCGAGCCTCGGGGATCGGCGCTGTGGAACCGGTCGAACACCTGCGGGGCCTGGTCGGGGGGGATGCCGGGGCCCTCGTCGTGCACCTCCAGCACGCCCAGCGGTCCCGCCGGCAGCTGGCCCACCCCGGCACGGGCCAGCGGCGGGTCGTTCACTGCCGTCCCGCCCGTCTCCGGCGGGACGTGCGGGCGGACCGTCAGGCGCACCGGGGTGCCCGCTGGAGTGTGCATCAGCGCGTTGGTGACCAGGTTGGTCACCACCTGCCGGAGCTTGTGCTCGTCGCCCAGCACGTGCACCGCGCCGCCCCCCGGGGTCAGGGTCACCGGGCGGTCCGGCTCGCGGGCCTTCGCGTCGTGCACCGCGTCGGCGGCCAGCACCAGCAGGTCGACGTCG
Organism: Pseudonocardiaceae bacterium; assembly: GCA_050699655.1. Classification (GTDB taxonomy): domain Bacteria; phylum Actinomycetota; class Actinomycetes; order Mycobacteriales; family Pseudonocardiaceae. The sequence continues at coordinate 2,388 of JBOHFJ010000159.1, read as the reverse complement.
GTGATGTCCAGCGCCCGTTCCTGATCCAGCCGAGCGAGCAGCAGCAGATCCTCCACAAGCACGCCCATCCGGATCGCCTCGGCCTCGATCCGGCCGGTGAGCAGCTCGACCTCGGCGGGCGTGCGGGCACCGCCGCGGCGGTACAGCTCAGCGAACCCGCGGATCGAGGTCAACGGGGTGCGCAGCTCATGGGAGGCGTCCGCGACGAACTGGCGCAGCCGGTGCTCGGAGCGCTCCCGCTCCCGCAGCGCGGCCGCCAGCCGGCCCAGCATGACGTTGAGCGCCGCACCCAGCCGGCCGGTCTCGGTGCGCGGGTCGCTGTCGGCCACCCGGCGATCCAGCTCGCCACCGGCGATCGCCTCCGCCGTCTGCTCGATCCTGGTCAGCGGCCGCAGCCCGAGGCGAACCACCACCGTCGCGACTATCCCGATCAACGCCAGGAGGATGCCACCCACAATGAGTTCGATGACCAGGAGCGGCCGCATGACCCCCTCTCGATCCAGCGGGTATGCGATGGCCATCAGAGGACGGCCCGGGAGTTGCACCGTACGGACCCGCCAGTAGCCGCCGTCAGCCCGGTCAGGCACGCTGAACGGGGCGCCGTCCGCGTGCCGCAGCACCGTGGCCAGGGTCAGCGCGGGACCCCCGAACTGATCCGGTGGCGCTCCGACCGTCGTGTCGGCGCCATCAGGCCCGAAGATGGTTTCCATCAGATAGCCTGAGCTCACCCGCAGTGGGGGATGAGAGCCCCGGCGCTCGAGGAAATGACGTTCCAGTTGGACACGGTGTGCCAGTTGGTTGTCCACCTGGTTCTGCAGTGAGTGCTTCAGCAGCGCCACGCTCGTCAACGCGAACCCGGCCAGGCCGAGGAAGCAGAGCACCAGCAGCGCGGCGATCAAGCGGCCGCGCAGGGTGAGCGGCCGCCGCGGGATTCTCATGGCGCACCGTGGTCCAGCGCCTCGCGGGGCAGGCGCAGCGTGTAGCCGACACCGCGGATGGTGTGTATCAGCGGCAGATTCTGCCGGTCGATCTTGCGGCGCAGATAGCTGATGTAGGACTCGACGATCCGGCTGTCACCGCCGAAGTCGTAGTTCCACACCCGGTCCAGGATCTGGGTCTTGCTGACCACCTTGCCCGCGTTGACTATCAGGTAGCGCAACAGGTTGAACTCCGTCGGCGAGAGTTGCACGAGCTGGCCAGCTCGACGCACCTCGTGGGCCTCCTCATCCAGCTCCAGATCGGCGTAGGTCAGCGTGACGCCGTTCGGGTCGCCGTTGCGGGCCGGCGCAGTGCGCCGCAGGATCGCACGCAGCCGCAGCACCAGCTCCTCCAGGCTGAACGGCTTGGTCACGTAATCGTCGCCGCCCGCGGTGAGCCCGGCGATCCGATCGCCGATCCCGTCCCGGGCGGTCAGGAACAACACCGGCAACTGCGTGTGGGTGGCGCGCAACTGGCGGGCGAGGGTGAACCCGTCGCAGTCCGGCAACATCACGTCCAGCACCACGATGTTTGGCGCGGCCCGCGCGACGGCGGCCAGGGCCTGAGCACCACTGGCGGCGGCATGCACCTCAAAACCACTGAGCTTGAGCGATTCGCACAGCAACGCCAGGATATTCGGCTCATCATCGACTACCAGCACTTTGGGGAGCACGCTGGGGCAAGGTTGGTCGTCCACGATGTGCAGCATCTCGCAGGGACATGGAAACCACCTATGGCAGGGCTAAGATTTCCTTCGCCGGGCGGGTCACCGGGCACCTTCTTTGCGACGGGTGTCACACGCTAGACAGATCTGGTCACGGTCCTGGGGATACCCAGGCAGGCTCACCCGGTCGTAAGTAGTGGCCGCGGCGTGAACGTCGCCCCACACGCCGCGGCCACCGTGCCATCGGATACGTCTGGTACGACCACCCCGACAGTCCGCACCGCTGGCATCTACGTTGTTTCGATCACGCGCACGAGGTGGGAGCGTAGGCAGATCAGCCGCTGATCGAGCTCGAAACGCACGTACACCAGGTAATGGCTCCGGTCGATGACCTGGCCTTGCTGGTGCAGCCGGGAGGGTAGTGCGCCGTGGTTGATGTCCACCCTGATCTGCTCGACCCGGCTCCGCAAGGGGATCGGGATGCCGGCGGCGTCGTATGGTGGGCTGGCTGCCAGTGGTCCTGGCATGGTGGCGTCACCTCTCTGCACCGCCACTCTGAGAAACGAGGCGAACAGTGGCGGTGCGCGGGTAACTCTGCCGGCTCGGGACCCGTGGGTGTGAGTGGTGATCGCGGGGCGGCAAGGGCAAGTTAGGGGGAAAAGTCCGGATCATCCTTCCGGGGTATCGGGTTGGCGTGAACCCGCCGGGTCAGGCGATGATGCGGGGCACAGTCCGACTGGGGAAGG
>JBOHFJ010000158.1:0-10900 GCA_050699655.1 Pseudonocardiaceae bacterium | reverse complement strand
GCCGCTTGCCACCCATCCCGCCATTCCCACGAGACAGACTGCCCTCAGCTTCACCCGGCTGCCGTGACAGCCCGGCGACGGGGGTCTCTCACCCCCATTCGGAGAACACGCGCCTCATGGCGCACATCTCAAGCATGGTGCATTGCTCACGCAGTTCTACCCTGGTCGTCTCTTCGCCTCGGTCGAGGAGGCCGTCGCCACCCTCGGGCGCCGCACCTGATGACAGCGAGCGAAAGGGGCCGGCCATGGCAAGCAGGCATGAGGTACGGGTGCGCCGCGCCTACGACGAGCCAGTGCCCGAAGATGGCGCCCGGGTGCTGGTCGACCGCCTCTGGCCCCGGGGACTGAGCAAGGACAAGGCCGCCTTCGACGAGTGGTGCAAGCCCGTCGCACCCTCGACGGCGCTGCGCAAGTGGTACAACCACGATCCGGAGCGTTTCGAGGAGTTCGGCCGCCGCTACCAGGTCGAGCTCGACGAGCCCGAGCGCGCCGAGGCCGTTGCGCACCTGCGCGAGCTGGCCAGCCGCGGCACCCTCACGCTGCTCACCGCCACCAAGCACGCCGACATCAGCGAGGCCGCGGTGCTGGCCGAGCTACTCCGGGATTGACAATCACGGTCGAAGCGTACGGCGCCAGGATCGTCAACGATGCCTCCATCACGGCTGGCGGCGACCCAATTGAGCGAGAGCTTCTCGCCAGCACCGATCTTCCGATCCGCGATATCGCCGCAGCAACGCAACTGTCGGATCGGTTACCATCCAGGCAGTGGAACCCATAACCCACCGCGATCCTGAACTTCATCCTGGGCCAGTACCAGGTCCCGGGCTCGTTCATCGGTATCAACAACTCCCTCGAGCCCGACAACGTGATCGTGCCGTAACCCCGCCCGCCACCGTCACCCGGTCACGCCTGGCGGCAATCCTGCTCACGATGCAGGTCTGCGTGCTCGGGCTCGTCGCCGGTTGCGGGGGCGGCGGTTCGGTCGCCGCCCCCGCCACGCCCAACGCCATGGGGTTCGCGGCGGTGGATCAGGGCTATCTGGTGCAGGCGCGTCAGATGCAGGCTCTGTCGTTCGCGGTGCACATCCCGCTGGTGTGTTTCGGGATCGCCTTCCCCGTGATCATCCTGTTCGTCGAGTGGCGGTACCTGCGTACCGGCGACGAGCTGTATCGGACCCTGGCGCGGCGCTGGACGAGAGTGATGGTCGCGCTGTTCGCGGTCGGGGTCATCACCGGCACGATCCTGAGTTTCGAGATGGGGCTGCTGTGGCCGGCCTTCACCGCAACCTTCGGTGGGGTGTTCGGCCTCGGCTTCGCCGTCGAGGGCTTCTCGTTCTTCCTGGAAGCCATCTTCGCTGGCATCTATGTCTACGGCTGGGACCGGCTGTCGCCGAAGATGCATTTCGCCAGCGGCGTCCCGATGGCGATTGCGGGTTTCACCGGTTCGCTGACCGTGATCGCGGTCAACGGGTGGATGAACCATCCGACAGGGTTCACGCTGCGCGACGGGCAGGTCACCGACGTGCACCCGTTCGAGGCGCTGTTTGAGAACTCGTACTTCTGGCATGAGCTCATTCACATGTACCTGGCCGGGTACATGGTGACGGGCTTCGTGCTGGCCGGCGCCTACTCGGTGGGCCGGCTGCGGGGGCGGTGGGGGCGCTACGAGCGCACGGCGCTGGCGATCCCGTTGACGATCGCCGCGCTGGCCTCGCCGGCCCAGATCGTGGTCGGTGACTGGGCCGCCCGGACGGTGGCCGAGGATCAGCCGATCAAACTCGGCGCGCTGGAGGGCCTGGGTCAGACCACGAGGGGGGCGCCCGAACATCTACTGGGCTGGTACAGCGCGGGCGAAGTGCACTACGGCATCGCCATCCCTAAGCTGCTCTCGCTGCTGGCCTACCACGACCTGAACGCGACCGTGCTCGGGCTCAACGCCTTCCCTCCCGACCAGATCCCCCCGGTCAACGTGGTGCGCATCGCGTTCCAGCTGATGGTCGGTATCGGGACGGCGCTCGCGCTGCTCGGCGTGATCTACTTCGTGGCGCGGGCGCGGGGTAAGCATGTGCCGGACTCGGCGTGGTTCTATCGGGCACTGGTGGTGGCCGGTCCGGCGTCGGTCGTGGCCCTGATCAGCGGCTGGGTCACCACCGAGGTCGGCCGCCAGCCATGGGTGGTCTACGGGGTGATGCGGACCAGCGAAGCGGTGACCGGCGCGGCGGGGATCCCGATCGGCTACGGCACGCTCGCGGCGGTGTACCTGGGGGTGGTGGTCGCGGTGGTCTGGATCCTGCGCCGGCTAGCCGCGGCGCCGTTGCCGCCACGCGATCCGCCCGCGCCGCGGTACGCGACGACGGTGGGGCGCTGACCTGTGCTGTCTTACCTTCCGCTGATCTTCGTGCTGGTCGGGCTGGTGCTCTACACCGTGCTCGCCGGGGCCGACATGGGTGCTGGGCTGTGGCAGCTGATGACCGGGCGCGGACCACACGCGGTGCGCATCCGGGACCACGCGCACCACACGATCGGCCCGGTGTGGGAGGCCAACCACGTGTGGCTGATATTCGTGCTCACCGTGCTGTGGACGAGCTACCCAACCGTGTTCGGATCGATCCTGTCCACATTGAGCGTGCCGTTTTTCCTCGCCGCGATCGGGATCATCATGCGGGGGGCGGCCTACGCCCTGCAGTCGGGCACCTCGGTCCCCCGGGAACGGCGGGTGATCGACACGGTGTTCGCGCTCTCGTCGATCCTCACCCCGTTCGCACTGGGTGCGGCGGTGGGTGGGGTCGCCTCACGGCGGGTGCCGGTCGGGAACGCCGCCGGGAACCTGATCACGAGCTGGCTCAATCCCACGTCGATCCTCGTGGGAGTGCTGGCCGTCATGGTCGCGGCCTTCCTCGCCGCCGTCTACCTGTGCTCCGACGCGGTCCGGCTCGGCGAGCCGGAGCTCGTGCGCAGTTTCCGGGCCCGCGCCATAGGCACCGGAGTGATCACCGGGGTAATCTCGATCGCTGGGCTGACCGTGCTGCGCTTCGACGCGACCCCGCTTTTCGATGGCCTAGTCCACGGACCGGGACTGGCCGCGATCATCGTGTCCGGGCTGGCCGGGATCGCCACGTTGCTCCTGGTCGGGCGCCGCAACCCGATGCGCGCCCGGGGCACCGCCGCGCTCGCGGTCGCCGCCATCATCGCCGGATGGGCGCTGGCCCAACAGCCCGTGCTGCTTCCCGGGCTGACCGTGGAACAAGCGGCCACGTCCAACCGCACCATGCTCGCGGTCGTCATCGCCGTGTTGGGTGGCGCGGTGATCCTGTTCCCCTCGCTGGCTCTGCTGTTCCGGCTGGTCCTGCACGGGCGGTTCGACCCCGGAACCGCCGACGCCCCGGCCGCCGAGGTGACACCGGCCCCCCGTCCCGCCCGAGGACACGGCCTACAGGCCTGGTCGGCAGTCGGCTCTCTCGTGGTCGGCGCCGGCCTGCTCGTGCTCGCCGACACGGGATGGGCACAAGCCCTCGGGGTGGTGTTCCTGGCCAGCTTCATCGTGCTCGGCTACCTCGCCTGCACACCCGCGGACATCAGTGACTACCAGCATGGAGGTGCCCCGTGACGATCCCGCCGTCGGGTGAGCAGTTCGAGATCACGAATGGTCACCAGCGGGCCACGATCGTCGAGGTCGGCGGTGGGGTACGCGAGTACGAGGTGGCGGGGCGCCGGGTCCTTGACCCCTACCCCGTCGATGACATGTGCGACGGGGCGCACGGCACGGTGCTCGTGCCCTGGCCCAACCGCCTCGCCGACGGGCGCTACCGGTTCGACGGGAGCGACCACCAGGTGGCGCTGACCGAACCGGACAAGACCAACGCCATCCACGGTTTGTTGCGCTGGCGTTCCTGGCGCGCCGAGGAGCGCACGCACAATCGTGCCGTCATGGGTACGAGGCTCCACCCGATGACAGGATATCCCTTCCGCCTCGATGTCAGGGTGGCCTACGAGCTCGGCGACGGTGGCCTGGTGGTGACGACCACTGCCACCAACGCTGGGCGGATGCCCTGCCCCTACGGCTGCGGCCAGCACCCCTACCTGTCGCCGGGGACCGGGCTGATCGACGCGTGCATTCTGCAGCTCGACGCCCGGACCCGGATCCTGACCGACAACGAGCGCCAGCTGCCCACCGGCGCCGAACCCGTCGCCGGCACGCCATTTGATTTCTCCCAGGGCAAAACCCTCGGGACCCAGAAGCTGGACTTCGCCTTCACCGACCTGACCCGGGATGAGTCCGGGCGGGCATGTGCCCGCCTCACAGGGCCCGACGGGCACCGGGTCGAGCTGTGGGTGGACGAGCACTACCCCATTCTCGAGATCTACACCGGCGACACACTTAAGCCGGAACGTCGTCGCCGAGGGCTCGGGACAGAGCCCATGACCTGCCCCCCGAACGCCTTCCAGAGCGGCGAAGGGCTCCTACGGCTGGAACCGGGCCAGTCGCTGACGACGACCTGGGGTGTTCAACTCACCTGATTGCCGCCAAGTCGTGACCGACCTTTGTCGACGAGAGCAGCGGTTGAGACCACGTTGTCGCCAAACGACGCAAAAGCGATACCCAATCGCTCGGGCACCGCCTCCAAGCTGGTCGGGTCCTCAGTGTGGTGGGACCCGCTCGGGCGCCTGCGTGATCGCCTGTCACCTGACGACGTTCAGACTATGATCGAGCTCCGCAGGCCAGGCTCGACGGCTAAGCAGGTAGCCCAGAAATTCGATGTCAGCCTGCGCAGCGCCAAACGAGTACTGCACCAACACAGCGTAGCTCGAAGAAAGCCGAAGGCATCACTGATCAGCAACGTCAAGCCACACGGAGTGCCCTTCCACCCACTCGGCGGCGTCCAGCACGCCGCCGAGTAAGGATTCCTGAGGTCACAGGTCTGCTTGATGGCCGCTCTATGCGCTGAGCGCGACAGGTCACTGACTCCGGTGTGCTGTGTATGTGGTCAGCGCGAGTCCGCATGCCTGTAATTGGCCATCGAGTTCTTTGACGATTTTGGTGTTTTTCTAGAGTTGCATCAATGCTCGTGCGGCGTGTAGTTCCGTGGTCAGTCGTGGGGCCAGGCTGGCGTGGCGGGCGGCATCACCGAGGACATGGGCAGCGTGGGTGATGTCTTTGGAGAGCACCAGCGCGTGGCCTAGTCGCACTTGGCAGGACCGTAACTGCGCACAAAGGTGCGGTCAAATCGCGCCTGGGCGTCGCTGGCGGCTTGTACGGCTTGTTTGGGTTTGTCGAGCAAGCACAGGAATAGGCTGCGTTGACTGTCCAGGGTTCCTTCGTGCATCCAGTAGGCCAATGACTCGGGGACATTACCCTCGTTGGCTTTGGCGAGGAAGCCGCAAAACAGCGAAACCGGCAACATCTGTGCGCACTTCCGTCGCAGGTGGGAACTGACGTCACTCACGTCCTGGTCCACAAATGGTCCACAGACCGCGCCGAGTCTTGGGCGACGACCACGACCACACCCTGCGCTCGACCCACCGCCTCGCCGCTGTACTGGGAGGGCCGCTCCGCACAATCCGCGCCTTCCCCTCCCGGACATAACCACGAAATAACCATAACCCCGTGTCGCGCCGCTTGCTCGCGGAGCGGAGCGAGCGCATAGCCGGATGCAGCGGCGGCGCGTCGGGGTCCGTGCCGGCCCGGCTTGAAGCCGTAAAGAAAGTCCTCACCAGACAGCCAGTGTATGACTCCGATTGATGGGTGACACACCGGCTTCAGATGATGGGTAACACCGCCGCCCTCGGCATTGCTTCGCGCGACCGCTGTCGCCCGTCCCGTGTCCGGCTGTACACGTTGCATCCCAGCCCAGGAGTTTCTCTCCCGGGCTGGCGGAGGCAAGAGGTGACGTCTGGTCGAACTTGGCTTGGGCGTGTGGCAAGATTCTGTTATCACGACCTGGGGAGCGCCGAGTGTCCGCCTATCCTCCACCGAAATTCGACGCGATAGCCTACGGTGGCAACGCGAAGTTCGACACGATAGCCTACGGTGGCAACGCCGAGGACGTCGTGCTGTTGCGAACCTTCGCGGGCAAACAGGACGGGTTTTTCGTCGACGTCGGTGCGGGCGAACCAGACGTGGGATCGTTGACTAAGAATCTTGTGGACCGCTTCGGCTGGCGCGGTGTGAACATCGAGCCGCTCCCGGACCAGTTCGACATGCTGGTCAAGGCCCGTCCCTTGGACGTGAACCTTGCGGTGGCGGTCAGCACGGAGCCGGGCCGGGTCTTGTTCCATAGGATCTTGCCGACCGAGACCCTTCACGGAGGTGCCGGGCTCTCGACGCTGAAGCCAGAGATCGTGGCGCTGCATCGTAGAACCGGCTGGGGCGTGGAGGATTTCGAAGTCGACGTCGTCACCCTGGAATCGGTGCTGGTCGAACATGCCAGCCCCGGCTTCGACCTGCTGAAGGTTGACGTCGAGGGCTGCGAAGCCGCCGTCTTGGCCTCGGCCGATCTACGGACCTGGCGTCCACGTGTCGTGGTGGTCGAAGCAACGCTGCCGGACACGACGATCCCAAGCCATAAAGACTGGGAACCGCAGCTGCTGGACTGCGGTTACGTCCTGGCCTTGTTCGATGGTATAAACCGCTTCTACGCACGCGCTGATGAGCCGGATCTGGCCGCGCGCTTGTCAATTCCAGCAAACGTGACCGACCGATTCATCCCCGCTGTATACGCGCAGCTGCTGGGCCTGCAGATCTGATAATTCTCATAGCGACAAACTGACTGTGCGAAATAGCCGGACGACACCCGGGCAGGAGTGGTCCGACGGGGGCGGCAAAGATCAGCGGACATGAGAGAGCTCCGGAAAGCTCTACAGGTGCGGCGCGCGGTGCGCAACTCGTCGGCCAGCCACTGGGCCGTCGTGGTGGTGTCCGGTGATGAGCGTGTCGACGAGTCGGTGCAGCAGCAGGTGTGGCCTCCGCGCGTTGGCGTGGACGACATCGCGGCCGTAGCCGTCGAGAAGCGACGCTGGATCCACTTCATGGGGCAGGTCGATCGCCAGCACCCAGGCTAGGTCGAGCAAGGGCGGCCTGACGTGGACCACACCGGGGTTCAGAATTGCGGCCAGCCCATCACACAGCAAAAATTGCACGCTGACGTGGTGTTTCGACCAGTGTCAGCGGGCCCCGCGTTGGTCGGGACGACAGGATTTTGAACCTGCGACTCTTTGATCCCCAGAAGCACGCAACCCTTCCTTTCGACCCTCCATCTGCGCTGCGACCGCGCTCCGCACGGAGCTGCTGGTGCCGGATGGTCGCCTGCGTTGTCGTCACCACTGTCGTCAGCCAAGCTTCTCACCACCCGCCCCGACACGCGGCGCCGATTGTACGGCGGTGGTGTCGGCCGAGCGCCGGATACCGCAGAGCGACGAGGTAACGACGTGGTGTCATTTGGAGCGGGTGGTGGGGCTGTCAGGGGCGGGCGTTGAAGTCGCGGGCTCGGGCGATGGCAGGAACGTGAACTCGTCGGGGTTGAGGGTACGGGTCCGAGCGGAGTACTCACGCATGTAGCCGGGCCAGTTGGCCACGATCCGGCCTTGTTCCGTGCGGTACCACGAGTCGCACTGGGTCCAGGCGGTGCCGATGAAACGGGCCTGGGTATCTTGGTCGCTGCTGGCCGCTACCTCGGGGCGTACGTCGATGGCGGCGGCCCCTCGCTGCTGCACCTGCTGGAGGGCTTGGCGGATGTAGGTGGCTTGATTTTCGAGGTAGAAGATGATCGATCCGCCGGAGGTGTTTGTGTTTGGCCCGTAAAGGATGAACAATGAAGGGAAGCCGGGGACGGTCATGCCCAGATGGGCATGGGCGCCGTTCTTCCAAGTGTCACGAAGGGATCGCTTACAGGCTCCGGTGATTTCCATGGGGAACATGAATTCGGTGGTGTGGAATCCTGTCGCCCAGATGATGCAGTCCACCTCGCGCTCGGTGGAGTCGGCGGTGATGAGGCCGGCCGGGGTAATCCGGGTGATTGCTTCAGTGACAAGGTCGACGTTCTCCCGTTGCAGGGTGGTGAGGAAGGAGGAGCTGAACAGCACCCGCTTGCAACCGAACGTGTAGTCGGGCCACACCTTGTGTCGGATCTCGGGGTCCTTGAGCTGGGAGCGCATGAAGATGCTGGACTGGGCTTGCCCCACCCGTCCGAGCGTCTTCGGGTGGCGGATCATGAAGGTAAGCGCCTCAGCGTACTGGTAGATGAACCAGCGCCGGTAGGCCTGCACGCCGGGGATGAATCGGATGGCGGCCTTGATGAATGCCGGGTAGGCCCGGTTCTTGCGGGGGAAGAACCAGTTTCCGGTGCGCTGGAACACGCTAAGGCGGGACACCCGGGGGGCGATGTCGGGGACGAACTGGACGGCGCTGGCGCCCGTGCCCACCACCGCTACGCGCTTGCCGTCGAGTTCGTAGTTGTGGTCCCATTCGGCCGAGTGGAACTGGTGGCCGGCGAAGGTGTCCCGCCCGGGAATGTCGGGGTATCGCCTGCGGTGCAGCTGCCCTGTGGCGACGACGACGGAATCGCACTCCCACGTGCGCCCGTCGACGGCCGCCACAGTCCAACGCCGGGTGGCGCCCTCCCAGGCGCAGGAACGTACCTCAACTCCATAGGTGATCAACTGATCGACGCCGTGGCGGCGGGCCACCTCGGAGAGGTAGTCGAGGATCTCCGCCTGTGAAGAGCACAGCCGAGACCAGTCCCGCCGCCTGGCGTAGCTGAAGGAGTACAGGTGGCTGGGGACATCGCAGGCCGCACCCGGATAGGTGTTGTAGAACCAGGTACCGCCCAGCCCGCTGGCCTTCTCCAAGATCGTGATGTCCGAGAATCCATACCGTTGCAATTCGATGGCCTGGGCGATGCCACCCAAGCCAGCTCCGATGATGACGATGGCTGGTTCGCGAACCATGCACCGAATCTAACGACACCGATCGCAGAGGTGTGACCAGAGCCGTTGTCACGTACCACCGCCGCGCAAAGGAGCGGGCTGTAAAACTATGTGAGCTGGGGAAACGTTCTCATGCACGGTCGGTAAGATTCGGACCGTTATCGCCGGTGACTCCCCGTGAGCCCCCGCGTGACCGGGCACGCCAGGGGCACGAACCAAGATCACCGGTCATGTGGGGTATTGGCCCGCCGCAGGACGGGCCTGGTGACCCACCACCATCCGAGACTGGTCGTGGAGCCATCCCGGAGCGAGGCCCGTCGGAGGCACCATGTTTGGTCCAGAGCTTGGGAACCCTATCGTGCGGCGCTAGTCCAGGCCGTGACCTGCGGCCGGTCGTGGCCAGGGGTGTCCCCAGATGACCGTTGCTGACCCCCTCTTGTAGCACGCGTGTGGCACGGCGTGCTGGGCACGACCCCCGCCGGGCAAAGGTGCGCGCTGTGACGCACTGTGAACTAGAGAGACCCTCTGATGCACGGTCAGTGAGATTCTAGCCGCCATCGCCGGTCGTCTCCGTGAGTCCCCGTGTGAACGGGCACGCGAGGGGCACGAACCAGGATCGCCCCCGCCCGCTCTCCGGGTGTTGGCCCGCCGCAGATGTGGTAGGGACGGAAGCAACGGATATCCCGTCGCGTCGACCACCTAGTCTCGGAGTTGACTGGAGACGATGCGCTCTGGACGGCCGGGACGACGTGTAGGTCGAGCGGAAGGATCGTATTGGGGGACTCTGGAACGAATGCTACAGGTCAGGACCACAAAAAAAGGAGACTTGACGTAACTGAGCGGAATGAAGGGAAGGTGTCAGGTTAAGTGGAAGTAGTAACAAGCCTGATCACATCCACCATATTTGCGCTCCTTGGCGCGGGATCTTATAGATACTTATACCTTCCCTGCAGGCGTAGAACGAACGCGTTATCCCGACTGTCTCCGCTGGACTTCTCTACAGCCTCGATATATCTGTGCTATGGACTGATCCCGCCTGGCGAACCTAGCAAGAACTTCACGGTTGCACAGGGAGACTTGAGCGCGATCACGCTTGGCTATCGAGTGCTTGCCGAAAACTACGGAGGGCAGCGCGTGCGCATTCAAAATTGCATGGCCACGGAACCGCATCTGAGTGAGGTGTCCAACCTCCTGTCGATTAGTGGTCCGCAGTGGAATAGCATTACAGAAAGATACATGAAAACGCTGGGCAGTCCACTCGAATTTTCCGATGACCGTAAGGCTTTAATTCTTTGCGAACCGGGCGGCTCACGTGAGATTTTCTTCAAGACGTACAGGTCATCGGGCGACCCTGAGATTTGCTACGGTATGGTCCTAGGTGGGGTTGTGCGTCGTGGCGGCAGCGCGCAGAACGTACTCATCTGCGCCGGAAGCAACAGTTTCTCCACCTATGGATGCGTGATCATCCTTGATGAGCTGCGTTACGGTAGATCGCTGCGACGCATAAGACGGCTCGCCGAGTTGAGAAACCAGCTTCGCTGGGGAATGATCGTGAGGGTTCAGAATCTGTCGCCAGTGAGTGCTGAGTCCCGGGGTCGACTGCCGTTCGAAAGAGGCCAACTGGAGGTCCAAGTAGTGCGAGGCCTGGTGGCAGGTGAATTCTCGGAATCGTATGTCTAAAATGTCGGGCGATAGAGTAGATCAAAACGGGCGACCCGGCGGCGAGGTCGCAGGTTTCAACAACAAGCATGGCCAGATCAGCCACAGCAAGGGGTTGAGCTGGCCTTCCTGGAGTTGAGTGATGAGCACCTACAAGGGCGTCCAGGAGACGCCCGAGAAGCGGAATTTCCTCGCGCAGACGTTCACCGACTCTCGCGGACACATGCTCCCCTGTCGCCCGCCACGATCATGGGACCGTCGTGAGCGGATTTTTGCCACGAGGATGGGACCACTCGGTTGCCAGTGGTGGGACCACCCGG
>JBOHFJ010000157.1:0-11023 GCA_050699655.1 Pseudonocardiaceae bacterium | reverse complement strand
CCGGGACACGAGCCCGGATTATGCCGAACACCCGCCCACCCCAACCACAGCTGACCAGCACCTTCACCACCGCACCCGGCATAATCCGGTACTCGGCATAAGATGCCTTATGCCGATGTCGGCATAACGCGTCGACGGTGACCACGGTGCCGGCCAGGTCCAGCTCGGCCACCAGCGCGGCGAGCTGGGTGATCTCGCTGCCTTTGTCCGGGATCTGGCGCTGCGCGATCACGATCGCGCCGTCGTGGGTCGCCGCGGGCAGCCGGGCGCTCTGGCCGGTGCTCGCCCGCAGGGCCGTGACCCACTCGGTGCCGCGTCGTTGCAGGTCGGTGGCATCGACGTTGGCCAGCGCGCGGAGCAGGGTGGCCTCGCTGGGCGTGGGGATCACGCCGGTCAGCGGGTCGGTCTTGGCACCCAGCGCGATCAGCACTCACGGTGGGGCGTCGGCGGCCCACTGGGCCTGCGCGGCCACCTCGTCATGCCCGACGCACGCCGTCGCGGCCACCATCACGGCCAGCAGAAACCCCAACTCGTAGCGCAAGCCCTGCCGCGATCGGTGATCAACTACCTGGTTCAAGTACTCGATAAGAGCGCGGCATCCGGCATGAACAGCCCCCAGATCCCCACCCTCGCCTCCGCCGACCGACTCGGTCGGTTTCCGGTGCTGAACCGCTGGCCAGCAGCGGGCCGGACAAGGCAGGATGACGACACGGGCACGGTCCTTCGCGACGATCAGCGGCGTGAGAGCCTTGATCCTCTCTAGGGACCGTGCCTGACCTACCGGAAGACACCTCAATGCGGCGTGTCTACCCAAACTTCCCTAATCGCCCGAACAGCCCTATGCGGTCATTTCTCAAACATGACGGAGCCCTGGCCCTAGGACCGGTGGCGTGCGTCCTGCTTACACCCGCGAGCCTCGTCCTGCAACCACCCCCTGACTGCTGCGCTGAACCAGACAATTTGTGTGTCGCACCCGTGAATAGGCGCGACTTACGTCTGGCTTGCTCCCTACCGTCTAGATTAAGGGAACTGTGTTCGGATGAATAATGCTCGTTCATCCGAACACAGGTCCGAAGTATCCCTAGTAAGGAGATGGTCTTGATGTCCGTAATCCAGTCCGCAGCGCGTATCGATCTCGATGAGATCCTCTACCAGAGTGTGGTGGACGAGGAGTTCCGCGCCCAGCTGGTGGCTGACCCCAGCCTGCTGGGTCTGGGTGAGCAGAGCCTTACCCTCCCGACCGCCATCGAGCCGCTGAACGTCACCGGCCTCGATCTGGCCTCGGGCGAGTACCACAACACTGTGTTCGCCGGGACCTGCAGTTTTGGTTTCACGGTCATCTGTGACACCTGCGCGTAGTTAGCGTCCCGGCCGGCTCGATCGCGCTCCCGGTGAGCGGTTCGGGTTGGCCGTGACAATCCGGCGGTCCCCTCCTCGCGATCTTCTGGATCGTTGGCCGTGATGCCCCCACCACGGCTTCAGGAGGGGACCGCCACCCACTGTCCCAAAATTTGGGCAACCGCGATATTCCTGTCATCGGGATTCCGCGCAGTGGGCAAGACCGCTGACCTCGATCCCGATTAAGCTACCTGGCATTTCCCCGGCACTGCGGGCCTGACCTTTTCGTTTCAGATTCGCTTGATTAGGCTTCATCTTGAATCCTTGATGGTTCACGCGGCTAGAGGATGCCCATGCGCACATTGATTGCAGATGCGGGCGGTTTTTCCGATATGCCCGTAAAATGGCGTTACCATACCATTATGCCAATAGACCGGCGTCCCACATCGTTCGCCTTGGCCGATGTCGACGAGCCCTAGTTCGACGAGAGCTCCACGGCCTTTCACGACCTGGTCCTGGTGCAATTCCGCTAAGTTAGCCCGAGTAGACGATCTCGAACTGCGGTGTTTCCGCAGGTCGAGATCTCATAAGATAATCTTGTCGAGAGCTTAACTTACTGGCATTGATCCAGGTCCACGTGGTGCAGCAGCGCCGTGAACCGTGTTCCTTTGTCCCTTCGTGCTACCTCACGCACACGATCCAGCGCATTGGGCACGCCTGGCCCGGTTTAACGGCGTCGGCACCCCGAACTCCTTGATTTCGCGGCTCAATAGCCCAGCCTGCACGGTAAACATTCACGTCCCTGGCTGTGGGCGCGCTGGGTCTCGCCGGAGTCGGGCTGGTTGGCGGTGTGAGTGGGCTGGGTGTGGCTAGGTTTGGGTTAGGGATGGGTGGTTGCCAGGGGTTGCCGGTGAGGGCGGCGTGGACGTTGGCGAGGATGTTGAGTCCGTGTTTGCGGATGGTGTCGATGTAGCTGCGGATGTCGAGACGGTCTTGGGTGATGTCTTCGCTGATGAGCTGGCCGGAGATTTTCTGTGGGTTTTGGCGGGTCGTAGGTCGCGCTCACCGATGCGGGCTGTCCAGCCAGACGAGGTCGGCGGTCCGCCCAGACGCTCGTTGGCGGGACGTCATCGTGACCCTCATTAGCAAGAACGCGTCAGTGATCGGGAACTGTCTCGGTGTGAAGCGCGACCTGGAGAAGGCCCTCGAGGATTGGGCTACCGGGGCGTTCGACGTGCCTATCGACTCCGTTCACTCAGGCGGCGAGGCCAGGGAGCTCATTGACCGCACGTATAACGCCGCTGACCGTTCGGCAAGGTGGTTTATCGGTTCACCTGACTTCGCCTCCTGGCTGTCTGTAACGATCGCGGTAGGACCGCCCCTGCCGAACTCGGCTACGTCTCACTGGACGAGCTGGGCGGCGAGTTTTGTGTCCAGTTTCTTCTCGATATCTTTGAGTTCTTGTACCGCGGCGGCGATGTTGGCGAGGGAGTTCTGCCAGGCCACGAGTTTGCGTTCGCCGGGAGATAAGTCCGCACTGCCCCACATGGACTCTATCCAGGTCTTGATGCCGGTAAAACTGGTATTGGTGACGGGGGTGGCGCGGGAGAGCCAGCGTTCGCCAGGCAGCGCCAGGGCATAGCCCATCATTCTTCCCAACTCGCCGTGTGGTGAGACGCAGGAAATCAACACCATCAGCGCTTGGATGCGTCGTACATCCAGTCGATATTCGTTGATCAAGTCTTCCTGGCCTGTGGCGAATATCCGTTGATATTCTTCAATGCCGTACGGCTTGTCTTCGGGCACTGATCTTCCCCTTTCTGGGTTACGATCAAATTTTGACTTTATGACTGGGGTGGGTCCAGCAGTAGAGGCGACGGGATCTGGTCGGGGTAGGCGAGTCGCAGGAAGTGCATTCCTATTCCGGTGATGCCGATCATCAGCCCCGGCAGCCTCAGATGGTCATCGTCGATTCTGGGCCAGTCCGGGATGGTCGCGAGCCGTCGCCACTGCGCCTGTGCCTGCATGTTGGCTTCAAGCTGGAAGGCCGGTTCGTTTTTCACCCGGGCAAATCGTAGGAACAGTTCGGCGTTGCCGGACCGGCCGTGGCAGTACGTGTCGTTACCTATCCCGGCGAAGTTCCGCAGCGTGGCCGCGAGGCCAAGATACGTCTCGCGCAGCAGCTGATCGTCGTTCTTCCCGAGAGCGGCCCAGCTTTCCAGCCTGCTCAGGCTGATGCCGGCGGCACCGTTGCACCAGGCATTGGCGAAGTGCCGTCTGCCCTTGCTCATCTGCAGGATGGTGGTGCGCAGGTCGTACCAGTCCTGCCGGTCGTGGTCGAAGTGCGATGCCTCGTAGGCGAAGGCCAACTTCCCGGCGTCCACGTATTCTTCCCGGCCGGTCGAGACGCCCAGGGCGATGAGCGCCCAGCCGATGCCCGCGGTGCCGTGGGCGAACCCAGTGAAATTGGCCACTACCGATTCCGCGTCCTCGGGCGGCCAACTCAGGCATGTCTCCGTACGCTGCGCGTGGTGTAACAAGTGACGCGCGCACCGGTGCGCCGTGTCGAGACCTTCCCCGGACACGGCGGCGAGGCCGAGCATGACCGGGATCACGCCGGCGCTGCCGGTCATGACGTCGAAGGACCGATCCTCGTCGATCATTCCGGCTAGCCGCTGGCTCCGGTCCACCGCCAGTTCCAGCCAGCTCGAGCCGCCCCAGAGGTGGTGGAGATGGGTCAACACGTAGACCAGCCCGGCCTGGCCTTGGAAGGCTCCGATCCCGGCAGTGCCGCAGGACAAGGCGTGCGCCATCGCGCGCTGCGCGGCCCACCGGAGCTTCTGGTCAGGTGCGATCGAGTCTAGGTAGGCCAGGAACAGCGCGACACCCGCGCTCCCGTAGTGCAGCGAGTGTTGGATGCTCTCCAGCTCGGCGCCCGTCCCCTCGTATTGCCAGCGCACAGGCTTGAACGGATCCTCAAGCAGCCGCGCCAGCTCGTAACCGACCAGACGGGAGTACTCCAGCGCCGTCGCGATGAACGAGGGGGTGTGCACCTCAGCGACGGACAGGCTCGCGGAGATGTATCCCACCTGTTGCAGCCGGTCGTCGCTCGAGAGCCTGCCGATCCGATCCGCCGCGTGTTGCAGCGGTGATCGCGGCAGCTCGACCGCGATCGCGTCGAGGTGGTCATGCAGCAGTTCCGTGCTGGCCGCCCGCGTTGAGAACAGGGGGATGTCGAGCTGCCACAGAGAGCGGAGCTCGCTCGCCGCAGCCTGGCCGCTGGTGTCCCACTGGAGCGGGTCCTTGCTGAGCCTGCCGAACACCAGGTCGACTTCCAGGGGCTCGGTAAGGCATCGCGGGTGGCGGGCCCCGATGAGCAGCTGGGAGTAGGCCTGCGAGGCCCGGGCGACAAATCGTACCGACGTGTCGCCGAAAAGTTCTTCGACGAGTCGAATGACGCGGGCCGCGTTGTGCTGGAACCACTGGTGAATCTGGCTGAAGCCGTTGACGATCGCGTCCTGGAAGTCTCTGGGCTCAAGAACCTCTCCGTTGAGGTGGACCCGGTTGGGGGCCTCCGGTTCTACCCGGATGCCGGTCTCGTGCCGCACGGCCAGGATGGATCCAGCCTGAAGTCGTGGCACCGCGGCGGTCACCTCGTAGGATTCCCCACCCGCGTAGCCGCTCAGCCTGAGCCCGGCCTCAGTCGTCGCCGGCCACTCCAGCAAACCAGTCCGGTAGACAGAGTCCATTACCGTGCCCACCGCCGGTTCCTGCCCCCGCGGCGCCACTCTCAGGGCCGTCTCGCAATCAAAGACGAAAGCGTGACCGTCGGCCACCATCACGTTCTCGTAGTGCAGGTCGCTGCCCCCGAGGATGTAGAAGATGCCGAGGAACCCGCCCAGCTCTTGGTAGATCCGCGCCGCATCCTCGCGGGACTGGACGTGGTTGCGACCGGAGGGGATGCGCTGCTCGTACCCATAGCCCTCCCGGACCATGACCCGGTGCGGGGCGAAACCGATCACACCTTCGGCCGTGAGGTGTGCCAGCAGCCCCTGCATGGCGGATTCGGAGCGCAGGCAGCGCGGTTTGTACACGAAAGACGCCGGACCGGACGCGAGCGCTGCGCCCACGATGGCGACACTCTTTCCGCCCGCGTGGTAGTCGCCCTTGCCGAAATCCAGCGAGGCGAACTGGGTGATCGGCTCGCCGAACAGCGCCGCCCCGATCTCGTCGGCATCGCGGCACAGCCGTCCCACGATGCTGTGCCCGCTGTCGCGCAGCAGGCGGGTGACGGTGGCGAGCCATCGTCCCAGGACCGGGAAGCGCAGGTAGAAGCGATGGTAGGCGGCCGCGTCGTGAAATGTCCGGTCGAAATAATCGCGATGATCGTCTGCGGTCGCATCGTCCTTGCTAATGCCTAGGCGCGCGAACGCAACGTTCTGGTCCGCCTCGATGGCCCAGCCAAGGGAAAGCTGGAAACGGTCGATCAAGTGTTTCCCGAACGCCTCGATGATCGTGTGGCCGAGCAGCTGCCGGCCGGCGGTCTGATTGGCGGCGTCGACCGCGGCCTGCACCTCACGGTGGAGCAGCCAGAGGAAAGGCGCGCACGCCAGCGCCAACCACCGACGCGTCCCTGACGCATCGGAGCGGTCCGCCTCGACCATCTGCCAGGCGGACGGATCAAAGCCGTGCATCGCTGCCGTATACGTGGGCAGCCACGCCGAGTGGACATCGTCTAGGAGCGCGCGCTCGTCAGGACCCAGATTCCCGGACCGCAGCGTCAGCAGCCGGTTGGTCCCCAGGATCCGTTCGAGCTCATCAGCGGAGCGTTGAGCGGCCGCCCCGGGGAGGTTCCCGCCCTGGGGTACGGCCAGTTTCCGCGCCAGACGTTGAAGCCGCCACACATCCACTCCGGTCAGCTCACGCCCCGGGGTGCGGGAGCCCTCGTGGTGGGGAAGCGCTTGAGCGATGCGGATCTGCTCGGTGAGATTCGCCGCCCGGCTCGCGATCTCATGCCCAGCGCTTTCACCAAGCAGATCGGAAGGTTGCCTATGCGCAGTCTTCACGTCTTTCCCGTCTTTCTGTCCTGTCCACCAGTGGGTGGCGGTCCCCCGCCTGAAGCCGTGTTGTGGGGGCACCACGGCCAACGATCCAGAAGATCGAGAGGAGGGGGACCGCCGGATTGTCACGACCAACCCGAGCCGCTCACCGGGAGCGCGATCGAGCCGGCCGGGACGCTACTTACCCGCGCAGGTGTCACAGATGATCGTGAAACCGTAGCTGCAGGTCGACGCCATCTGACTGTTGTAGTATTCGCCCGAGGCCAGATCGATGCCGGTGGCGTTCAGCGGCTCGATGGCGGTCGGGAGGGTAAGGCTCTGCTCACCCAGACCCAGCAGGCTGGGGTCGGCCACCAGCTGGGCGCGGAACTCCTCGTCCACCACACTCTGGTAGAGGATCTCATCGAGATCGATACGCGCTGCGGACTGGATTACGGACATCAAGACCATCTCCTTACTATGGATACTTCGGACCTGCGTTCGGATGAACGAGCATTATTTATCCGAACCCAGTGCCCTTAATCTAGGTGGGGGGAGCAAGCCGGATGCAAGTTGCGTATGGGCGGCAATTCGTTAGCGCGACTGGTTGTGGTGCGCTGATAGTACTGAGTTGCCGCCGAACTGCTGGCGATATAGCTGGGCGTAGATGCCGCCGCGGTCAAGCAACTCGGTGTGCGTGCCGCGTTCCGCCAGGCGACCGCAGGCCACTACGAAGATCACGTCGGCGGCCAGGATGGTGGACAGCCGGTGCGCGATCGCCACTGTGGTCCGCCCTGCCATGAGCGGGACCAGCGCCTGCTGCACGAGCCGCTCGCTGACCGTGTCCAGCGCGGAGGTGGCCTCGTCGAGGATCAATATCTTCGGATTTTTCAGGATCACTCGGGCGATCGCCAGCCGCTGCTTCTCACCACCTGACATGCGGTAGCCGCGTTCACCAACCACGGTGTCATAGCCGTCCTCGAGTTCGAGGATCCGGTCGTGGATCGCGGCGGCGCGGGCGGCCGCCTCGAGCTTTTCATCGTCGGCGTGCGGGTCGCCGTAGCGCAAGTTCTCCCGGACTGAGGCGTGCAAGAGGTAGGTTTCCTGGGTGACCATCCCGATCGTGGCGGCTAGCGAGTCGAGCTGGATCCGCCGCACGTCCAGCCCGTCGATCAGCACCGCGCCGTGGTTCACGTCATACAGGCGGGCCAGCAAGTACGACAGGGTCGTCTTACCTGAGCCGGTAGGACCGACGACCGCCGCGAACTGACCGGGCTCGATGTTCAGGGTGAGGTCCGCCAGCGCCCAACGGCCAGGGACTGACCCATTGTCAGAGGGATAACGGAACGAGACGTTGCGTAAGCTGATCTCCCCGCGCGTCTGTTGGGGTGGAAGTTCCACCGCGCCCGGGGCGTCGGTGATGTCGTGCGTTAAATCGAGATAGGCGAAGATCCGTTCGAACAGCGCGAGCGAGGACTGTATGTCCACGGTCGAGTGGAGCAGCGCGATGATCGGAGACAGCAGCTGCATTTGCAAAGTGGTGAAAGCGGCGAGCGTGCCAGCGCTCAGATGGGTCGCGATCCCACCGTTGGTGAGCACGAAGCCGGCGACGAGATAGGAGAGCACCGGCATCACCGCGAAGAAGATCTGCATGGACACGAAGAAGCCCTGGCCGATCATCTGCTGGCGGACCTGCACGTCAGCGAGGTGGGCGTTGAGCTCGCGGAACCGGGCGACCTCCTCGCCGCGTCGGCCGAACGATCGGGACAGCAGTACGCCGGACACCGACAGCGTCTCTTCTGAGAGTGCGGATAGCTCAGCCATCGTCTGCTGAGCCGAGGACCTTACCGTGCGCCGCGCCCGCCCGACCCGTTCGGTTAGCCAGACAAAAAACGGTAGGATCGCCAACGTGAGTATGGTGAGTTGCCAGGACAGCAGCAGCATAGCGCCAATCGTGCTGACCAGGACCACGGCGTACATCAGCATCGCAGAGGCCGTCTCGGTGAGCATCTGCTGCAAGCCGCCGACGTCGTTGGAAAACCGGGATTGAATTTCCCCGGTCTTCGTCTCGGTGAAAAACCGTAATGGCATTCGCTGTAGGTGGGTGTACAACGCGTCGCGCAGAGTTTGCATCACCCGCTGGCCGAGCGAGCTAGCCAGGTAGGGCTGCCAGAATCCCAGTGCCCCGGCCACCATCGGAATCGTGATCATCGCGCCCACCAACCAGAACAGCAGCGGAAGGTTCGGGCAGGTCGGGCAGAATAGCGCTTGGTCGAACACTGGTTGGATGAGCAGCAGGTTCACCACGTTGAGCCCCGCCGTCAGAATGACGACCAGCGCCAACAGGACAAGCTGTCTCCGATACGACCGAAACAACGCAGCCACCCGGCGCATCGTCCCCGGCGCACGGCTTCGCGACGTCTTATTCATTCCCATCCCTGAGCGGCGAGAGGTACAGCGCTGTGGAGCCGATGCTCAGAACCATCCACCCCTCGATTAGCACGTCCACCCCAGCGATCCCCATCCCCTAGCTACAAGACGTTAAAATCTCCGTGGTCGTCAAAATCAAAGGGCCCGTAGCTGAGGGCGTCGGATAACTCCACGGCACGCGGCTGACGTACCATCCACCACAAGCTAAGTGGGGCAGCGCAAGCCACGCGTAAGGCGAGGGCGAGGCGCTGGGCAACCTGGGTCTTGCCCTGATCCAGGACCGCCGCTTAGGCGACGCGCGTGAAACCTTGGAGCAAGCATCGGCGTTGTTCGTCGCGCTGCGCGCGTACGACGATACCGACCGGGTCGTCGGACTCTTGACCACACTCAACGATTGAGCCGGGTGGCCGCGGTGTTGTGGATCACCGGTCCGCGCAGGTGTCCTGGTAGCTGACGCCGGGGGCGTACTGGTCCCACGTCGCTTCGTCGAGCGCCGCGCCAGCGCGCAGGCACGCCTTTCGCACCTCACCGCCGGGGAACTTCTCAATGGGAGGCGGATCCCACGGGATGACGGTCTTGTCTGCGCTGGTGGTGGCCAGGGTGTGCCCGTCGGGGGCAAACGCCACCTCGTACACCGCGCCGGTGTGGCCGCGAAAAGTCCTGAAGTGTGAAGCTGAGGTGAGACATCCCAGGAGCTTGAATGTCAAGGGTGTGCTGGATTCACTGGTTGGTGGCGCTACAGCGGGGCGGGGCTGCCGCGCCGCTTCCGCTCCTCGGCGCTGCCGCGCCGCTTCCGCTCCTCGGCGCTGCCGCGCCGCTTCCGCTCCTCGGCGCTGGCGCGCCTGCGGTGTTATCTTGAGCCCGATTTTCGATCATGCTTGTGGCCTGGGGCGCTGTGTTCTGGACAGTGTTGTTGCCGGGGTTGGTCTGGGCTGTTTTTCAGCGGGGGTCGATCGTTTTGGTTGCCGATCGCTTCGGCGTGTCGCGGTCATGGAGCTCGCCGCGTATGTCGGTGGTCCTGCGGTCCCCGAGGGCTTGGGCGAGTGCGTCGCGGAGCTGTTTGTTCTCGTAGTTCAGGGTGCGGATGCGCGTGGTGGCCGCTTCGAGGCGGCGCAGTAAGGATGCGTCGGATGCCCGCTGCCTGTCGGGGATCGTGGCGGGTGATCGGGTGAGGCCGCGGCGCTCGCGCGGTCGTTCGATCTCCGCGCGTAGGTCGTCCTGGGTGTAAAGCCAGGATCTGGAGACGCCGGCTTCCCTGGCGACGGTATCGAAGTTGATGGTCTGACCGGTAGTGTCCAGACGCCGTAGCGCCGCGACGGCGCGTTCCCGGGTCTGCTCGGCGCGGCGTCGGGCGGACGCGATGACGTGATGGGAGTTGTCAGCGCGCATCGACGGTGTCCGATTGCTCGGCTTTCTCGACCTCGCTGATCATTCGGTCCAGGTTGGTCAGAACCTGCTGATTCATCTCGGTGACCCGAGTGTGTCCTTTGTCCGTGGACACCGTGATGAGCGTGAGCGTCTGGTGATGTTGCTCGCGCAGCTCGGGGGCGAATGTATGCCGCCGGGGGAACAGATTCGGGTTGCCCGCGGGCCAGCGCTCAAGGACACGGGCCTGCTGCGCCCGGATCTCGGCCTGGAGTTCTTCGTCGATCGGAACGGCGGCTTCCCTTTTCATCTTCTGGTTGTGGTAGCGCAGGTAGGGTGCGCCCTGGCCGTCGTGGACAAGGCAGTCGAAGGGCAGGGTGCAGCCGTCGCAGGCCCGCGGTCCGCACCGGATGAGGATCGACGTCAGCAGGCGGCCTTCGGGACTTGACCAGCGGTCGAGGTTGACGGGCCGCTCGAGCTGGGCCATCACGTGTTCGGCAAGGTGTCGCGGTAGCCGGGGCCTCAGCGGCAGGCGTCAGGAGATCAGCGCGGAACTCCGTACGAACGGCACCTATCAGCTTCTCCAGCGGGCCGGACCCGCCGCGCGTCTGCGGAACAGCAACCCCGATCACAGCCGACGGCGAAGCCGCAGCACCAGGTCGTAGACGGCGGCGTAGGTCAGCGGTCGGCCGTGCGGCCGCGCCCAGAGACTGACGAACACATAGTCGGAGTCGAGCGAGCCGTACTCACGGGTGAGATAATCGACATACAACCGCATCAGCTCAGCGCTGCACGGGATCGTCCGCGAGATACCGGCCATGACGCGGGCCCGGTTGTCGTTCGGCCGCGGC
>JBOHFJ010000156.1:0-11032 GCA_050699655.1 Pseudonocardiaceae bacterium | reverse complement strand
CGCGGGGCTTCCGCGTCTCTACAGCTCGATGACACGCACGTAGCCAAGCTCCTCGAGGAAAGACCCGTCACCACGAACGCAGGCTTGCAGGAAGCTGCCCGCCACCACGTCAGCGGCCCAGAGCAATGGTTCGTCGGTCGCTGTCAGGAACTCGAACCCGAGAACAGGACCATAGCTGGCGATACCCCTGAGGACCGCCGCGTCGTGCAGGTTCTGTTTGCGCTGCCGCGCTTCGAACACGACGTCGGTCACGTCGTTGCCCAGCTCGAACGGGAGAGCGGCGACGCACCTGCCTCGACTCCGCTCCATGGGCTCTCCAGGCGCTGTTCACGTCACTACGACAAGCGGTCGACCCAGCGTGCCGACGATCTTGGCCCAGCGAAGCCGCTCAGCAGGTCTCTCCCGAGCAAAGTGCGGACGGCGTTGGGCCGGGCGCAGCGCCGTGCGTAGCCCGTCCAGAGCCGACTCGTCATCACCCGCCGCGAGCAACATCCCGAGGATGAACACGCCTGGGACGTAGCTCTCGTCGACAAATGCCTTCACGACGGTGTGGTTTGGCTTGGACGGTCAGTCACCCACGCAAGGAACCTGGATGACGCGGGGTTCGCCGTCGCCGAGGTGCAGCAGGCCGCGACCCGGTTGGGGCGGCTGGCCAAGCAGGCTGCGCGGTGGCCGGATACCGATCAGGTCACCCTCGGTGATGGACTGCGGGGCGAGCAGCAACCCCCGGCGGGCTTTCTTCAGGTCTACCTGCCAACCGGAGAACCCGGCGCAGACCGCCTCGGCGTCACCGGCGATCACCAGCGCCCGGCCGGAGTCCGCCCCGGAGCGCAGCAGGGCGCGCAGCTCGCCCTCGGCCTGGCAGTCCCGCAGCAGCTCGGCATCGTCCATGAGCACAATAACCCGCCCGGGCGCGGCGGCCAAGGCCGCGTTCAAATCTGGGGCGGTGAGCTCGGGACCGGTCAGCACGGTAACGCCCTCGCCGGCCAGCCGGCGCAGCGGCGAGGGACGAGGGGTGACCGCGACGACGCCGACCCCGGCCCGCAGCAGTGACCGGGCCATAGCCACCAGCACCGTGCTGCGCCCCGAGCTCGGCGGCCCGGCCACCACAAAGGCCGGTGTGCCGGTGGCCAGATCCGGGCCATAGGCGCGCAGCGTGTCCCCGCCGATCCCGACCAGCGCCCACATCGACCCACCTGCGTCCCGAAGCTCCCAGGCCTGCTCGAAACCCACCCGGGCCGGCAGCACGTCGACCCGGAACGGCCGCAATTCCACCGGCAATTCAGCATCCCGCTCCGAGGCCCTGGCCGCGATCCGGGCTAGCGCGGCAGCCTGACCCTGGCCAGTCGCATCCGGTGCGAGCAACGCGACCTGCGTCTCCACCCCGGATTCGGCCCGCAGCGCCCGGCCGGGCGGCATCGTCTCGGCGACCTTGCGCGGGTTGATGCCGATCAGCGAGAAGTCACCCCGGTCCGGCAACCGGAACACCAGTTTGGCCTCGGTCAGGGTGGACATCCGCCCGGACAGCAGCGAGCGGTCCCCGGTGATGACCAGGTGCACCCCGACGCTGGCACCCTCCCGCAGGATCCGCTGCACCTCCTCGGTCAGCGCTCCGTTGTCGACCTCACCGAGAGAGATCGTGAACGACTCCCACCGGTCGAGCAACACCACCAGGTGCGGCAGCCGCCGATCCGGCGCCACCGCGGCCCGCTGCTCCTCGACGTCGGCGAAGCCGGACTCACCGAGCAGCTCGATCCGGCGCTTCAGCTCCATACCCAGACGTCTGATCAGCCGGGCCGCCCGCTCGGTCTGGGTGTTGCGCACCACCGCGCCGCAATGCGGCAGCTCGGCGAGCGGCAGCAGCGCGCCGTTGCCGCAGTCGATCCCGTACAGGTGCACATCAGCGGCCGAGTGGATCCGGGCGATCGAGCCGGCGATCGTCCGCAAGATCTGCGAGCGCCCACTGCGCGGGCCACCGATCGCGAACAGGTGACCGAACGTGGCCAGATCCAGACATGCCGCGCGTTGCCGCTGCTCGGCGGGCAAGTCGTCGAGCCCATAGGGCACCGGGGCGAGCCGGCCGACGGGCAAGCGAGCCGGTTCGGGCAGCTCATCGAGCGTGAGCACCTCCGGCAGCGCCGGCAGCCACGGGCTGGACTGAACGGGGATGCCCAGGGCCTGGGTGGCCTTGCCGATCGCCTCGACGAGCACGGCCAGGTCGGTGACTTCTTCGTCGGCCGTGACGCGTTTGGGTGGCGCGGGCGCTGGCTGGCCGAGCCGGGCCGGGTCCACGGTGGCGACCCACGGTTGCGCCCGGCTGACCGGCCCGGTGCCGGGTCGCCGTCCGCCGACCCGGCCGGCCTGCACCGGCACCAGCGAGCTGGCGCCGCACCGGACGTACGCCCGGCCCGGGGTGGCCTTGGTGATCCGGGCCGCGTCGGGGGCGTCGATCACGTCGGCGGATTCGGCGGCGTCGGTGACCCGCAGCGCGATCCGCAGGTCGGTGTTCGCCCGGATCTCCGGGGAGACCACTCCACTGGGCCGCTGGGTGGCCAGAATCAGGTGGATGCCCAGCGACCGGCCGCGACGGGCCAGGTCGACCAGCCCGGTGACGAAGTCGGGCAACTCGCGGACCAGCGAGGCGAACTCGTCGATCACGATCAGCAACCGGGGCAGCGGGGGAAGCCCTAGGGTGGCACCGGCGACGAGCAGGTAGCTCTCGATGTCGGGCGCGCCAGCATCGGCGAGCAACCGCTCCCGGCGGCGCAGCTCCGCCGAGATCGACTCCAACGCCCGCTCAACCAGGTGCGAGTCCAGATCGGTGACCATCCCAGCGGTGTGCGGCAGATCCGCGCAGTCCTTGAACGCGCTACCGCCCTTGTAGTCGACCAAGACGAACACCATCGCATCCGGCCGGTTGGCCACCGCGAGGGAGGCCACCAGAGTCTGCAGCAGCTCAGACTTGCCGGCCCCGGTGGTTCCGGCGACCAGCCCGTGCGGCCCGTCCCGGCGCAGGTCAATCACGTGCGGCCCGTCCAGACCGACCCCGAGCAGCGCCTCGGTGCTGCGCCCGCGCGCCGCCCAGCGCGCCATGATCGCGTCCGGGGTCGGCGGCTCCATACCCAGCAGCTCGAGCAACCGGCACGCGCCCGGCAGCGCCGCCTCCTGCTCATCCCCGCTGATGTCGCGCAGCGGCGCCAGCCCCCGGGCCAGCCGCTCGCACCACGCCGAGGTGACGTACTCGGGACGGACGTTGTCCACCGGATCCGCGCCGGCCTGGCGCACCCGCAGCCCACCATCGGTATCCACGGCCACCGTCGCCTGGCATTCCGCGGGCAACAGCCGCTCGTCGGCGTCCAGGCACACCGCGTACACCCCGACCGAGGGACCATCCTTGAGGATCTGGATCACCCCGGGCAGCAGCCGCAGCCGCCGGGCGCCGTCCAGGATGACCACAAGATCCGGGGCGAAAAACGTCGTCGCCGAGGACTCGCGCAGCGCCTTGCGCCGCGCGGTCACGGTCGCGGCCAGCTCGGCGACCCGCCGGGCAACGGTGTCGGTGTCGGTGCCCACCAGTGCCCGGGCCTGGGAACTCTCGGTCGGGCGGGCGTGCGGCAGCCAGCGCACCCATTCCCAGCTGCTCCGGCCGGAGACATCGGTGAGCAGGTAAACCTGCACGTCATTGGGGCTGTGCAGAACCGCGGCCTGGGCCAGCACCCAGCGGGCCAAGGCCCGAGCCGGTTGCTCCGGGCCGGCGATTCCGAGCACGCCGGACTCGCGCAGCCCCACCGTGACCGGCACGTCCAGCGCGGTCCAGGACACCGCCCGGCGGTGTTCCTCGCGAGTCGGGTCGTCGAGCACCACCTGGGAGGGCAGGTCCCCGGTACCCAGGCGCAGCAGCAGGTAGTCGGGATCCTCGCGGCGGCGCTCCCACAGCCGACTGCGCGGGCCGACCGCGGTGAGCAGCGCGGCGGCCGGATCGGGGCACTCAGCGCGCCGCGCCACCTCCTCAGCGTGCAGCGCCGCCCTGGCCTCGGCTTCCAGCACGGTCTTGCGCTGAAGGTACTCAGTGCGCCGCTGCCCATAGGACTTACGACCAGACCGCCGGTCACTGACGTAGCTCCCAATCACCATGACTGGGCTGAGCAGGGCGAACCCGAGGTAGTTCCAGCTTCGCGGCTGGCTGAGAAACACCATGACCACCGCCAACACCAGCGGGGCGATGGCCATCAGGATCGGCAGCGGCCGGCGCTCGCTCTGGGTCGGTGGCGACGGCACCCGGAACCGGGTCGCCCGCGACGGCGGCCGCAGCCGGGGCGGCCGGTTGTAATCCAGGCCGCCGCCATCCTCCGAGGGCTGCACGGCGGCGTCCGGTGGCATCGGCGTGGCCAGCTCGAGGACGGTCCAGCCGAGGACGAGCTGACTTCCGACCGGCCACGGAGCTGGCCCGGTGAGCCGTTGGCCGTCCAGCCAGCTCGGCGAATCCGTTCTGGACGAATCTCTGGGCGTCACGACAGCGGTACCGTCGGCGGCTATCTCGACCGAGACCGCACTCGCCGGCAGGCTGGGGTCCACGATGGCGACCTTGGCCGCTGGATCGCCACCGATCTGCGCCACCCCGGGGTCCAACCGGAACACTCCGCCCGCGTCGGGGCCGCTGACCACCCGAATCTCGGCCAGACCCGCCGGCTCCGGTCGGGGGCAGCCCGCCGGATCCTCGAGGCTGACCAGCGCGCCATCCCGCAGCGGCGAGGCGGACAGCGGCAGCCGAGGGTCCACCTCGGTGGCATCGACGTACAGGCGCGCGCCCCGCGAGCCCGGCCGCAGCAGGCCGGCCAGCGCGGCGCCGACCTGGTTCGCGGTCGCCTCCGGTTCGGTGTCGAGGACCACATCCGCGCGCCGCTGCGCCTTCGGATCGACGACCGTGAACGTCACGCGCACCCGTTCCCCCTCCGCCCGCGAGAATCTCTGGCTACCAACATCGGCCCGTGCGCGGTATAACGAACGTGATAACGATTGGGCGCAGCACTGCCACTGCGCACCGCGGTAAGTTCAGCGGCCAACCTGGATACAGCGGAGGTATGGCGTGGCCACAGTCGATCGCACTGATGCACCCGGCCGCTCGGCTGAGGCGGGTGGGAGCCCGACCGCCCGCCGCATCATGCTGGGCACTCGGCTGCGCCGGCTGCGGGAGGCCGCCGAGATTTCGCGCGCGGAGGCCGGCTTCGCCATCCGCGGTTCAGAGTCGAAGATCAGCCGACTTGAGCTCGGCAGGGTCAGCTTCAAGCCGCGGGATGTGACCGACCTGCTCACGATGTACGGCGTGGCGGACCCCGAGAAGCGAGAGGCGTTCCTGGAGATGGTCGCCCGGTCCAACGAGCCCGGCTGGTGGCACCGCTACACCGATCTGCTGGCCGACTGGTTCCAGGACTACCTCGGGCTGGAGGAGTCGACCTCCCGGATCCAGGAGTGGGAGCAGCAGCTCGTCCCCGGTCTGCTGCAGACCGAGGACTACGCGAGGGCGATCACCAACCATGGTTGGTCCACCATGCCGAGCCAGGACGCGCCACGCCAGCTCGCGGTGCGGATGCGGCGGCAGCAATTGCTCAACCGTCCGCAGCCACCCAAGCTGTGGGCCATCATCGACGAATCCGTCCTGCACCGGCCGATCGGCGGCCGGCGGGTGCTGCTGGGCCAGCTGGAGCATCTCCTCCAGCTCACCAAGCAGCCCAACATTACCCTGCAGGTGCTGCCCTATCAGTTCAGCGGGTACGCCGCCGAAGCCTCGTTCACCACGCTGCGTTTCGCTGAGCCAGAGCTGCCGGATGTGGTCTACATCGAGCACCTCAGCGGTGCGCTCTATTTGGACAAGCGATCCGACACCGAGCTGTACGGCAGGGTCTTCGACCGGTTGACCGTGGATGCCCACACTCCTGACCACACCCGGCAATTGCTCATAAAAAGACACGCGGAGATCTAGCGGGGTTTCAGCCACTCAGCGCGGCATGACCACGCAAGTTCGCCAGTTAACCGTTCAAGGCTTGCGCCCGACAGCTCCGATGATACAGTACTGCACGGTGTCCAATGGCTTAACCTGAGGCCCATCGGGCCACCAGTCAGCGCACCGCACCAAACCGGGATTGAGTAATTCTAATCCTGCGAGCATCCCTTCGACCTCGGTGCGGGTTCGAAATACTCCACGACCCATCGGGCTGCGCAAGAAGGCCTGTTCCAACCTCCGGGAAAACTTACTCAATTCACTGGTCTCAGGATCGAAGAAGTGGCTAATCGCCACATAGGAACCCGACGGCAGAGCATCAATATATTCAGCCATGACGCCTTGAGGGTTGCGCTCGTCAGCACAAAAGGGCAGCGTTCCGATCTGGAGCAGTGCTATCGGCTCGGAAAAATCCAGATATTTGCGAACGACCTCATCGTTGAGAATCTCGCCTGGCTTGAAGATGTCGGCAGCGCTGAAATGAGTCTGGTCGTTCTCCTCGAGCAGCGCCCGCCCGTGTGCCAGCACAACCGGATCGTTGTCGACATACACCACGCGGGCGTCGGGCTGGATTCGCTGAGCGACCTGGTGAGTGTTCTCGGCCGTCGGCAGGCCTGACCCACAGTCAAGGAACTGAGTAATGCCCGTCTGGCTGGCGATGAAGCGAGTAACCCGAATCAGGAAACTCCGATTGTCCCACGCCATCAGGCTCATCTCAGGCGCGGCTTGCCGGAGCTGCCGAACAACTTCACGGTCGATCTCGTAATTGTCCTTTCCGTTCAGGACAGCGTCGTAGACTCGAGCGACACTCGCCTTGGTTATATCGATGGGCGTTGGCCGGGCATCGACGAACTGCGAGGCGTCGGTATCGGGCATGAGAACCCTCACAAGAGGTATAGTACGGACATTGACGGTAAAGTGTAGTACTCAAGCCATAGCTCGTGGTCAGGTGAGCAGCGCGTGTTGGCGGCGGTAGTGGCTGGCGCAGCTTGGTGTTGATGTCGCCAGTGCGATCAGGCCAGCGTGTTGATACGTCGACGGGCGGGTTCGGTGATCAGCGTGGTCAACAGGTGTTGGATCTCGACGACCAGGCGGGCGAGATCCGGTTGATGCGAGGTGTGTCTCGCCGGTCAGGGTCACAGTGATCGCCAAGGGGAGTGTGGGTGATCGTGCTCGCCTTGGTCGTATCGGTGTAGCCAGGCACAGGATCATCCAGCGGCGGGGCGGCGGGGCTGGGCATTGCGAACCTCGCAAACACGCATCGTTGACGGTATGGATCTTGACATGGCCGAGCCTAGGAGTTCGGCCGCGCGCAGTAAACCACGGGGGGCGGCGGTTGGCCAGCGCCGGTGCGTGCAGCGCTAGTGCCCCGGACAACATCCCGGACAACATCTCCGACGACATCTCCCGGCATCCCCCCGCCGCGTCGGGCCGCCCACCGCGACCAGCCACCACCCGGCCGGAGCCCGCCTCGGACGACCCCATCACGAGCACATGCACGTGCATTGACCGATGCAGCTGCTCGCGCTAGGCTTTTCTCAGTGCGCCAGCAAGCGCACCGGACATGTGGTGAGGACTAGCTAAGGGGAGTGGTAGTTCAGATGTCACACATCGTTCACAACGGCATGTCGGCGGAGGGTCTCGCCGGGGTGACGTGGCGCAAGAGCATGCGTTGTGGTCAGCGCGGCAACTGTGTGGAGGCCGCCGCACTGGGCAGTGGCGCTGTCGCGGTGCGCAATTCCCAGCATCCGAGTGGCCCAGCGTTGATCTTCACTCGCGACGAGATGGCTGCCTTCCTAGCCGGCGCCAAGGATGGCGAATTCGACGACCTCGCCATCTGAGCCGGCCTCCAGCGCCGTGATGTGACGCTGGCGACCGGCGCGTCCCCCTCCTCCAGAACCCGAGGGTGACGCCTGATCATACCAACCGGCAGGGGGGAAACCGGGTGCCGGTGCGGGGTCATCGTGGATCTGCCGATGAGGTCCACCCAACGAGGGGAGCCACGCGATGTCTGGCTCGACCGTCCGCACCGGGCACCTGGTTTTCAGCCGGGGGTTCATAGACCAGTCAGTAATAGCTCATCAACCGTTGGTCGGCGGCCGCTCCACGAGCTGACTGAGGTAGAGCTGCTCACCGAGCTTGCCGATCAGCTCGAGGTTGGTCTCCAGGTAGTCGATGTGCTCCTCCTCGTCGGCGAGGATGCGCTCCAGGAGGTTGGCGCTGGTGATGTCCTCCTTGGCGCGGCACATCGTGATGCCGGGACGCAGCCGCGCGACGACGTCCATCTCGACGGAGAGATCCGCCTCGAACTGCTCGCGCACGGTTTGCCCTATCCGCAGCGGGAGCAGCTTCTGGTAGTTCGGGAGACCCTCCAGGAACAGGATGCGGTCGGTGATCCGCTCCGCGTGCCGCATCTCCTCGATGGACTCCGACCGGGTGTGCTCGGCCAGCTTGGTGAATCCCCAATTGGCTTGCATCTTGGCGTGGAGGAAGTACTGGTTGATGGCGGTCAGCTCGCTGGTGAGCTGTTCATTGAGCAGTGCAAGAACCTCATCATCGCCGCGCATGACGCGAACCCCCTGGAAGATCGATGGTCGGATAACCCCGACGCTACGCGGACAGGCAGGGCCTGTCACTGAAGGTGAGCCTGCCCTGACCAGCGGTTATAGTGGTCAGATCCAGCGCTGCGGAGAGCCGCTCGACTTAGTGGCATGAGCGCCGAGCAAAGCGACGATCTTCCCGACGCAGGTGCCGCATCCGGTGCCGGCCGCGCAGCTGCGCACCACATCCCTGACGGTGCACGCCCCCTCGGCGATGCATCCGCGCACCTCGGCCTCGGTCACCGCCCGGCAGATGCAGACGTACATGGCTCCGTCGCCCCTCGATCGAGTACCAAGGCAAGGCTAAGCACACCAGATCATCGGGCCGACGTCCAGTCCCTCGGCCCCGCTCAGGTGTCCCGCTGCTGGGCGTCGACACCGATCTCGCCCACCGCCAACGGCAACCCCTCGGCCTGGCGGATCGAGCTACCGTTAGTGGCGGCGTGGGTGGCCGGAGCGGCCACTCCGTTGGTGGAAGTGTGGGCGACCGGAGCGGCCACTCCGTTTATGGCCGGCGCGGCTGCGGCCGGGCCCAGCACCTTGGCCGGCGCAGCGGGAGCCGGCCCAGATCTCAGCAGCAGCGCCCCCAGCGCGCCCAGGGCGGCCAGTCCGGCGGAGATCAGGAACAGGTCGTCGATCGACCCGACGAACACCTGCAGCTGGGTCTGCCGATAGAGGCCATACACACTGACCCAAGCGGGCACGGACGGGGCGCCGATCCGCGGCAGGGGCGTGTTGGCGGGCAGCAGCGCGGCGCGTCCGGCCAGCTGCTGGGCCTGTTGGGTGGTCAAGATGGCGGTGAGCACGGCCAACCCGAGCGCGGCTGAGACGCGCTGCACCACGTTGTTGAGCGCGCTGGCGGCGCTGGAGAGATGCACCGGGATCACCGCGACACCCCCGGTTAAGATCGGCATGAAGGCCATGCCCAAGCCGACCCCCAGCACCATCAGCAACCACATGACGTGCTCGCGGGGGGTGACGAGGGTGATCGAATGCAGCAGGTAGATGCCCACGGTGACGATCGCCAAGCCGATGGCCGCTGGCCAGCGGGGCCCGATGCGGTCATAGACCCGCCCGGCGATCGGCATCAACACCGCCATCACCAGTGCCTGGGGCAGCAGGGTGAGCCCCGCGTCGAACGCGCCCCAGCCCTGGGCCTGCTGCAGGAACTGCGGGATGTAGAACAGCACCCCGAACATCACGATCATCAACACTGTGATCAACAGCAGTGAGTTCGTGAACGGCCAGTAGCGGAACACCCGGATATCCAGTAAGGGGTCGGCGACCTCGAGCTCGATCACCACGAACAACGCCAGACTCAGCGCGCCGTAAGCGAGCAGGCCCAGGACCCGGTAGGAGCCCCAGCCCCAGTTCTCGCCCTCCGAGGTCGCCAGCAACAACGCGAAGAGCCCTCCCCCCACGGTGAGGAAACCCAGCGCGTCAAACCGCCGCCCGACCACCCGGGGGAAACGGGGCAGCACCACGAGTGCGGCCACCGCGCCCAGGATGCCGATGGGCACGTTGATGTAGAAGATCAACCGCCAGTTCACGTACTCGACCAGATACCCCCCCAAGACCGGTCCGATCCCCGGCGCGAACACGATCCCCAACCCGTACAAACCCATCGCGGCCCCAAGCCGCTCCCGTGGCACGATCCGCAGCAGGATGGACAGAGTGATCACCGGCAGCATGCCGCCCGGGATCGCCTGGAGGATCCGGAAGATCACCAGGGTGTTCAGGCTCCCGGCCAGCCCGCACAGCGCCGACCCAGCGGCGAACGCCAGCAACGCCACGTTGTACAGCCGGGTCAATCCGAACCGATCCCCCAGCCACGCGGTGCTCGGCACCACCACGCCCAGCGTCAGCGTGTAGCCCGTGACCACCCACTGCACATCGTCGGTGGTCCCCCCGAACTGGTTCTGGATGGTGGGGATGGCCACATTGACGATGCTGCTGTCCAGGACCGACATGAACATCCCGATGACCAGCACCACCAGCGGCAGCCCCCAGCCAGCCTGGGCGCTCGGCCCGGAGACCGCGCCACGAGCGGGCCGAACCGCCACTCCGTTGGGGGAGCTCATCGGACCGGCGCCACGTATCGGCCACCGCGCAGCAAGGAGGCGACGGCGGCGATCAGGCAAGCGGCGATGGCGAAGCCGAAGGCGACCGTCAAGCCGTCCGAGAACGGCCCAGAGATCAACGCGGGGAAAAAGCCGTGACCGGTGAGGTACGCGGCGTTGCTGGCCGGGAGGTGCCCGAGCACGGCCGGGCCAAGCAGCGTCTGGACCGGGTTGTAGCCCAGCAGCGAGGCGAACAGCACCGATACCGGGGGCAGCGCGGCGAGCCGGGCCGCGTCAGCGGCGGGCACGCCCTGGGCGAGCAGCCCGCCGCTCAGCGTCCGCGGCAGGGTCTGGGCCAAGCCGAGGATCATCAG
>JBOHFJ010000155.1:0-11055 GCA_050699655.1 Pseudonocardiaceae bacterium | reverse complement strand
GAACCGGCTGGCGCGGCGGGTCTCGGCTTCGCTGGCGTTCACCGGCACCCGGTCGTAACTCAAGCCCCCGGGGTGCGACACATAGTAGGTGCAGCCGCCCAGCGAGCGCCCGTTCCAGCGGTCCATGAGGTCGAACACCAGGGGGGCGTGCACGCCGATCGTCGGGTGCAAGGCGGAGTGCGGCTGCCAGGCGCGGTAGCGAACTCCGGCCACGCCCTCGCCGCGGGTCTTGGTAGGCCGCAGCGGCACGACGACGCCGTTGCAGGTCACCAGATGGCGGCCCTCGGTCATCCCGGTGGCGCGCACCTGGAGTCGCTCAACCGAGGAGTCGACGTAGCGAGCGGGGGCGGTGGCCGAGACCTCCTCCCCCAGCACCGGCCACGGTTCAATAGCACTGCGCAGCTCGATCGTGACGCCGGCCACCTGAACCGACCCGATCAGCGGGAAGCGGAACTCCAGGAATGGCGCCAGCCAGTCCCACTCGAACGGGTAGCCGTGCCGGCGCAGATCCTCGGTGACCTCCGCGATGTCGGCCGCCACGAAGGCGGGCAGTAGGAACCGGTCGTGCAGCTCAGTGCCCCAGCGCACCAGCGGCCCCGTGTAAGGCTGCCGCCAGCAACGGGCCACCAGCGCCCGTACCAGCAACGCCTGCACCAGCGCCATCCTCGGGTGCGGCGGCATCTCGAACGCCCGCAGCTCCAGCAAGCCCTGGCGGCCGTGTTCGCCACCGGGGCTGAACAGCTTGTCGACGCAGAACTCCGCACGGTGGGTGTTGCCGGTGATGTCGATGAGCAGGTGGCGCAGCAACCGGTCGGGCAACCACGGCCGGGGGTCGTGCGCGTGGCGCTCCAGCTCGGCGAAGGCGATCTCAAGCTCGTAGAGCGCCTCGTCACGCCCCTCGTCGACCCTGGGCGCCTGGCTGGTCGGCCCGATAAAACGACCCGAGAACAAGTAGGACAGCGACGGGTGATGCTGCCAGTAGGTGATCAAGCTGCGCAGCAAGTCGGGCCGGCGCAGCAGTGGGCTGTCCGCGGGGGTCGGCCCGCCGAGGGTGAGGTGGTTGCCACCCCCGGTCCCGGTGTGCGTGCCGTCCAGGTCGAACTTCTCGGTGCTTAAGCCGACCTGGCGCGCCTGGTCGTAGAGCCCACCCACGATGTCGACAAGCTGGCGCCAGCTCGCCGCGGGGTGCAGGTTCACCTCGATCACCCCGGGATCGGTGCCCACGACTAGGCGGCGCAACCGCGGGTCGACCGGCGGCGGGTAGCCCTCGATCACCACCGGCTCGCCCACCTCGGTGACCGCGGCCTCGACGCGCGCCAGCAGCTCGACGGCGTGTTCCAGGTACTCCAGCGGGGGCAGGAATACGTGTAGCCGCCCGTCGCGGCGCTGCACGCACAGCGCGGTGGGGGGCGCCTGCTCCGGCGGGACGACTGTAGCCGGCGCCAGCGGGCCGGCGCCCAGCAGCCCGGCGGGCAGCGGGCCGCGCTCCTCGAACGGGGAGCGCTCGGGGTCGCTGGGTGCGGTGCGCCAGGTCAGCGAGGCCAGCGGCAGCCGCAGGCCCAACGGGGAGTCGCCCGGGCGGAGCATGAGGTGGGTACGGCGCAGCGCCCACCGGGTGGTGGCCCACGCACCGCCGTCGTGGTGGCTCCAGTGCACCGGGATGACCCAACCCTCCGGCGTGCCGGGGTCGGTGTCAAGCTCAGCGATGATGCGGGCCCTGACCTGGGCGTCGGCCAGTGCCGGGTCGGTCGGGTCGACGTCGCATGCCGGTGGCGGCCCGTCGGGCAGCAGCGCTTCGGCCGCCAACCTCTCCAGCGGGTCCTCGTAGGCGGGCACGCAACACTCGGGCGGGATGCCCAGCCGCGCGGCGATGGCGAGCGCCAGCCGCTGGGCGTCGGCATCGCTGGTTTTGCCGGCCGCCCAAGGGTCCGCCAGCAGCTCGCTCGCCCGCCATAGCGGCTCGCCGTCGGCTCGCCACAGGATCCCGATCTGCCAGCGCGGCAGTGGTTCTCCCGGGTACCACTTGCCCTGCCCGAACTGCGTCAGCCCGCCGGGCGCGAACCGGCCGGCGAGCCGGCCGGCGAGGCGCCAGGCGAGCTCGCGCTTGCCGGGGCCGTCGGGCTCGATGGTCCACTCCGGGGCCTCCATGTCGTCAACCGAGACGAACGTCGGCTCCCCGCCCTGGGTGAGCCGGACGTCGCCAGCTGCCAGGTCGGCATCCACCGCCGTGCCGAGCGCGTCGATGCCGGCCCACTGCGCGTCGGTATAAGGCAGGGTGACTCTTGGGCTCTCGTGCACCCGACGCACCCGGTTGGCGTAGGAAAATGTGCTCTCGCACGGGCCGAGGGAACCGGTGATCGGAGCGGCACTGGACGACTCCGGTGTGCAGGCCAGCGGCAGGTGGCCTTCGCCGGCGAACAACCCGGACGTCGGGTCCAGTCCGATCCACCCAGCCCCAGGCACGTAGACCTCAGCCCAGGCGTGCAGGTCGGTGAAGTCCGCGCTGGGTCCGGCCGGGCCGTGCAGCGGCGGCTGGTCGGCGACGAGCTGGATGAGGTACCCGGAGACGAACCGCGCCGCGAGGCCCAGCTGGCGCATGATCGCCACCAGCAACCACGCGCTGTCCCGGCACGAGCCGCGGCGCAGCCGCAACGTCTCTTCCGGGCTCTGCACGCCGACCTCCATCCGGGTGAGGTAGTCGACGTCGTCCCGCAACCGCTGGTTGATCAGGACCAGGAAGTCGTTGATCGCAATGTCGTGGGTGAGCCGGGGACCCAGCCCGGCGAGCCACTCGCTCAGCAGCGGCCCCGGGGGCTCGCTGGCCAGATAGGGCGCGAGGTCGCGGAGCGTGGCCGGCTCGTAGTGAAACGGGTAACGCTCAGCTCCCGGGTCAACGAAGAAGTCGAACGGGTTGATCACGGTCAGGTCCGCGACGAGGTCGACGGTGATCGTCAGGTGGCGCACCGGCTCGGGGAACACCAGCCTGGCCAGGTAGTTGCCGAACGGATCCTGTTGCCAATTCATGAAGTGGCCGCCAGGTTCGACCCGCAACGAGTAGGCCAGCACCGGGGTGCGGCAGTGCGGCGCCGGGCGCAGCCGGACGACTTGGGGATCCACCCGGACCGCACGGTCGTAGTGGTAGGACGTCCGGTGCTCGACGGCGACATGAATGGACAACTCGACTCCCGTCAGGACAGCTCAAGCATTTCCGGCTCGACCGTGTGCCGCGCCGCAATCCGGAAGTACGCTTCCGCCAGCACCTCGTGCAATTCGCCGATGCCGGACTGCAGGTGTGTGACGAGCTCGTGCAGATCGCCCGACGTCGCGAGATCGGTGATCGTAAGGTCACGCAGCCTCGCCTGGACCTTCGCGCAGCTGGCCACCGGCAGGGTGGCTCGGGGCAGCCGCAGCAGCGAGCGGCAGGTCGCGGTCAGGCAGAACTCCACTGATCTCGGGAACTGCTCGGCCTGCAGCAGGAAGCGCAGCGCCGCTGGCCCGGACACCCCGCACCCCGCGCTGCGGCGGAACATCTGGTGGGCCGACAGCGACCGCAACACGCTCATCCAGGTCACATCGCGGTAGGGCGCGCCGTCATCGGGCTGGCTGACCAGGACGCTGGCCTGGACGTCGAGGACCCGGGTGGTCATGTCCGCGCGTTCGAGGTGCCGGCCGATCTGGAGGAACGCGTAGGCCTCGTCGTCGCACATGGTGCCGGCCAACAGACCGGTCAGCAGCTGGCAGTCGTAGATCACGCTGTCCATCCACCGCAGGCGGGTCCGCCGGTCGATCGCCTCCGCCGAGCTGGCGGTGACCCACTCGTGCAGGTCGTTGAGCACCTCCCAGGCTGAGCTCGGCAGCATGACCCGGCTCGCCCCCAGGCTGACCCGGGCCCGCGCGATGCTGGCCAGGATCGAGCCCAGACTCTTCGGGTCGATGGCCAGGAAAGCCACCACGTCCTCCTCCCCGGGCTCGACATACCGGTCGAGGAACTCCGCGCTGCCGCCGGTCACCGCGAGCAGCGGCGACCAGCCCACACCCGCGCAGCGGGGCAGGTCAAGGAACAGCTCGGTATGGACCTTGACCATCCGCGAGGTCGCCTCGGCGCGCTCCAGATACCGTCCGGCCCAGTACAGTGACTCGGCGAACCGTGAGAGCAACATCGTGATTCCCTCCCTATTCCGGGTCTGCGCTCGTGCCGTCGTCTAGCCGAACTCCCTCCACGGTGGGATCCAGAACCCAGGTGTCCTTGCTGCCGCCACCCCGCGAGCTGTTCACCACCAGCGAGCCCTCTTCCAGCGCGACGCGGGTGAGCCCGCCCTGGGTCACGTAGGACCGCTCGCCGGAGAGGATGAAAGGCCGCAGATCGACATGGCGCGGCACGACGCGGCCGGCGCGCAGCGTCGGGGCTGTCGACAGCGCCAAGATTGGCTGAGCGACGTAGTTGCGCGGGTCGGCCTCGATCCGGGCCCGCACGTCCTCCCGCTCCGCGCGAGTCGCCATCGACCCCACGAAGATCCCGCGGCCACCCGATTCGTTCGCCGGCTTGACCACCAGCGAATCGAGGTTGGCCAGGACGTGGCTGCGCTGCGCGCTGTCGTAGCACAGATAGGTGGGCACGTTCGCGATCTTCGGATCCTCGCTCAGGTAGTACCGGATCAGCTCGGGAACGAAGGCGTAGACGACCTTGTCATCAGCCACCCCGGCGCCGGGCGCGTTGGCGATGGCGACGTTGCCGGCCCGCCAGGCCCGCATCAGGCCGGGCACCCCGACCAGCGAGTCCGCCCGGAACGCCTCAGGGTCCAGCCACAGGTCATCGAGCCTGCGGTAGATCACGTCAACCCGGACCGGCCCACCGACGGTGCTGAGGTAGACGCAGTCGTCGCTCTCGACCACGAGATCGCTGCCCTCGACCAGATAGGCGCCCATCGTCCTGGCCAGGAAAACATGCTCGAAATACGCCGCGTTGTGGACACCCGGGGTCAGCACCGCGATGGTCGGCCACTGCGTGCCTCGCGGTGACAGCGCGGCGAGCAGCTCATGCAGCCGGTTCGGGTAACTGTCGACCGGATGAATGTCCAGGTCGCGGAACAAATCAGCGAACACCCGCTTGGTGACCAGCCGGTTTTCCAGCATGTACGACACCCCCGAGGGCACCCGCAGATTGTCCTCCAGCACATAGACCGTGCCCTGCGCGTCGCGGACCAGGTCGCTGCCGCAGACATGCGCCCACACCCCACCCGCCGGGCGCACTCCCACACACTGCGGCCGGAAGTTCGCCGAGCCGGCCAGCACCTCCACCGGCAACACCCCGTCGATGACGACCCTGCCCAGCCCGTACACATCAGCGATGAACATGTTCAACGCGATCAGCCGCTGCACCAGCCCCGCGCGGATCCCGCTCCACTCCTGAGCGGAGATCACTCGGGGGATCACGTCGAAGGGCCATGCGCGGTCGTGGTTCTCGGCGTCGGCGTAGACGGTGAACGTGATGCCCATCGCCTTGATCGCCAGCTCCGCCGCCCGCTGGCGCTCGAGCAACCCATCACCCAGGGAGCTGAGGTAGCGCACGACACCGCCGCTGGCCTCGCGCGCGCGCCCATCCACGAGCAGCTCGTCCCAGCAGCCTGGACTGCGATAGTCTTCCCAGCGGCCCGTCGCTGGAGGTGAGACAGGAACAGGAGTGCGCATGGGTCGATCCCGGGTGGGCATCCTTCGGATCACCTCCGACCCTAGCATCGAACAGCCGTGTATCAGGTAGGTTTCGGGGTGGTCACATTGCGCCCGTGCTCGGCTTTAGCTGAGCTCCTCTTCAGCGTGCACGACCATCGTTTCCAGATACGGGGCGCCGAACGTGGTCGCCATCGCCACATCGGAAGCGTCGCGACCCCGGCCGATCACGATGCGCCCTTTGCGTCGCATGTTGTTGCGGGGGTCGAAGGTCCACCAGCGCTGCCCGAGCCAGACCTCCATCCAGGCCGCGAAGTCCATCGGCGCCGGGTCCGGGGGAACATCGAGATCGGGCAGGTAGCCGAAGACGTACCGCGCGGGAATATTCAGCGCCCGGCAGAATGAGATCGCCAGGTGGGTGTAGTCCCGGCAGACCCCCCGCCGGGCCGCATGCACGTCCACGGCCGTCGACAGCGCGGTGGTGCTCCCGTACTGAAACGTCAAATGATCATGAACGTAGTCGCAGATCGCCTGCACGCGGCGGTACCCCGGAGCAAAGCCGCCGAAGCAGGACCACGCCTCGTTCCCCAGCACGTCAGGCAAGCAGTACCGACTCGGCAGCAGGTAGATCAGAGTGGTATCCGGCAGAGCGTCCGGCGCCAACTCCGGGGCCTGCTCATCGGCGTCCTCGGTGGCGTCCGGGCACGCGGCCACCGCGTCGTAGCCAAAGCTCGACCGCCCAGCCGGCAGCACAGCCCGCACACACGGGTTGCCATACAGATCGGTGTAGTCACGCAACGCCATCAACGGCTCCGAAGACCACCGCTGCGCCTCGATCCCGATCAGCCGAGACGCACCCGGCCGCACCTGGAAGATCACCGGAGTGTCCACCGCGGCCACGTAGGTGAAATTGCACCCGATCCGAATTCGGCGCACGACCATCACCGCATCATCCCGCCTGAGCGGGGATGACGGTAGTTGGGAGACAGTCGCGTGGTAGAGATCACCACCAACCGGGCGCCAGAACCCGTTGGCGGTGGGTAGCCTGGGCCACCTTGAGCTCCTTAAGCCCGGTATCCATGCATACGCTAGGGCAAGCTCTCGATTTCGATCGAGTGATCGAGACTGAGCAGCGGTTCGGGGGCGCTAGTCACGACCGGCCAACCGCGACGCTGCGCGCAGCCGAGCCCACCTCCCCGCGCTGCCCCAACCCCGGGTACACAGATGACTCAGAGGGTGCGCCAAACCGTCTCCGGCATCGCCACCCGCCGCCGGCAGCAGCCCGACCAGCCTCAGCGCTCACACCCTGGCCACCCAGCGGCACATGCACCCCACACAGCTAGCAATCCTCTGCCGCACAGAGACAATGGGGCACCGCGATGCTCACGTACTCGGTCGTTTCGGATCAGGTTGACGTCTTCGTTCGCGCCACTTGCGCGCGGAGCGCGGATTGCGTCACTTGCGAGTAGAGCAACCTGGTTGGAGGAAGGCATATGAGATCTACGGCGCCTGGCGTGTACTCGCTAACAATCGCCGCTCTCGAGAGCAGTGATGCATCGTAGGCGGGCGCATCGAGGTGCTTGAGAGCCATATACGCATCCTTCTGGAGCACGAGAAGACAGTCGCCCGGTTCCGTAATTGTGTCAATTAATCCGCGCACCGCAGCAAGCTCGGCCGATAGGACATCCTGGAATTTCTTGCCGAACAGTCGCCGGAGGCCGGCAACACCTCCCCATATGCCGCCAGGCGGAGACGGTAGAGAGAAAAACGGAATGATGTGAACATTGAACGGCGACTCGTAATT
This sequence comes from Pseudonocardiaceae bacterium, assembly GCA_050699655.1. Classification (GTDB taxonomy): domain Bacteria; phylum Actinomycetota; class Actinomycetes; order Mycobacteriales; family Pseudonocardiaceae. The sequence goes on along the minus strand of JBOHFJ010000155.1, from coordinate 3,584 downwards.
TCCAGAATAGAGTCGCCGCATCTTCTCATGGGGCTGATACGCATCAGATTCATGCTCCGAAAACCGCAGAACCCCGGTTGAATGCAGGACTTTCCAGAAGCGGTGTTGACGTTTTTGGCCACTACCTTCATGAGCGTACATGGCACGTAGGGCTACCGAGTTCGGCGCGGGGTTTCCAACCACGAAGAAGAGGCTTGGTTTCGCCAGATCAAGCTGCGGCGGAACAAATGACTCCGACACGTAGCTCAACACAGTGCCGCGCACGTCAACGATGCCCGCCAAGCTGTCGTCGGCCGTGACGAAATCGCATAGGCGAGCCATGAACGCCTGGCGCTCGAAGTCGCACGCAAAGAGCGTTCCGAGCGCCAGCTCACACCTGTCGATTAGGGACAGGCAGTCAAACTTACGTTGCAACATCAGCCGCTTTAGCGCTCAAGCTCGTCGAGTAGGGAGCGAGTACGGCTCTCGACGACGTATCGCTCTTCCTCACTCACGCGATAGCTGACACGTTTCGCGGAGAGGTTCGACAGAACATGCCGACTCTGCGCGGACGTTGCTCGCAAGAAGTCGTGGATAATCAGATGATAAAGGCGCGGCATGATGAACGACCGCATGTGACTATCGACGCTGGTGTTGATGCTCACGGGATGCAGAACCACAATAGGCCGACCGTGACACATGGCATAGGCCATCTCCAGGCTGGCACTGCACCCAAGGTAGCCAAGGTTCTCCTTGAACCGATTACACACCGTGTGAAAGTCCGAGGTCCGGATTGACTCGTAGTAATGGCACTCAACATCGGAAAAGGAGTGCACAGACGGGTCGAACGCAAACGCGTGGTCCGGGCTGGCTGCTTTGATCTCGTCAGCCAGGGGGTGCGAGACTGCCACACCCAGGCGAGTGAGCACCTGTTTTACCCGAAAAACACTGTCGTCGTCCGGGTGGTATTTGCCGCCGACCTGCGTGCTCAGCATGTGACGTGCCTTATCAAGATCTCCCGCGCAAGTTCGTCCGACTGGATGCAATGGAGATCCACCTGAGTCTCTTTGGCTTCGTTGAGACGGCTAATAAACTCCACCGTCCGCTCCGAGTTCATCGGTTCGATGTTGAGAGACCGGAAGACTTCATCAATCAGTTGTTCATCGCCGGAGGCACCGTCCTCTAGCTCCACCTCAAAGAGCGCTTTGCCGATCTTGTTGTACTCGTCCAGCGTGATCACGACCCCGGTGGAGGCCCAGGTCGTACGCACATTCGCCAGAACGATGAACTTGGTGTGGCCGAACAACTTGAGAACCGCGAGCATCTCGCCAAGATCCTCGCGGAGGAACCTGACCTCGTGTTCACGCCGAGCGATGTCCCCATGCCACGAACCGTACTTAACCGAGAGAAGCGCTTCGCCACCGACAATTTTGATCTTGATATCGACCAGCGAATCGGGGTTCGGGGAGAAGTCGTCGTTGTCGACTTTCACTACCACCGTGCGACTGGAAATTGACTTATGCGTGTACCGATCATTAATGGCGGATTTCAGGCGCAATGCGACCTCAAGGGGCAACCCCGCCCGCTTCTCCTTCTCCTGCATGTCAACGTCCTCCTGTATCTGGATTGAATACTACTCAGCCGATAGATCAAAAGTTACCTTGGCTTTGGCGCCTTGCGCGACGCGTCGGGCACGATCACCTCCCAGGATCTTACTGGTACGTGCTGTCGATTTGGAAATCAGGCATGCTACCACGTTCGGATCAAAGTTGAGATCCACGTCGGCGAGGTGCGCTTGACCGGTGTCGCCGTTAAGCTCCGGGTGCGGCGCCTGGGTCTTGCCCTTGGTCCGGATAGCGAGTTCAGCGAAAGGAGCCTGACGCGTCGTTGGTAGTGTGGCGAGGGGAGCAAAACCCACGATCCACGCCTCGGCCGAGGCTACAGGATGGCGCAGTGAAACGAGCCCCGAGCGCTCATCTATCCCTGCGGCCTGGTAGCAGCCCGCAGACCGGGCGATGCCAATAATCCTGCGCAGATCTGCGTGACACTCGACCGTGGGGAAGATCAGGCTGAGTATCTGGTTGTCGGGGTCCGAAATGGCCGCACGAATACTTTGCCTGATCAAGTGTACGTCAGGATCAGGCGGGACTACCTCGTAGCGCCACTGTTGTGCGCCGAGTTTCCGTGCCGCGTACATGGCGAAGACGCAGCCATTTTGCCCTCTGACGTGCCAGTCCCGCTGGATTGAGATGATCACGTCCGCGTCCAGCTCGTCAACCTCGCGACCGTGTGCACAGTGCGCAAGGTAGTCGCGGCGCGCTGGAAAGGTGTAACCGCCCACGACGGAGGTTCTCAGTACATCATGCAACATAGCGTCCGCCTATCTTGAGTCCTCATGCCGTCTTGCTCTCGGCACGCTCGTGGTCGCCCAACTCCGCACGCATTCTGTGAAGCACGCCCATACTCGCGTGGACGCGCTTTTCTAGACTCTCCTCCGTGGTGATCATGTATAGTCCGGCGGAACGCGCTCCCCCGAGTCGAAACTGAGCCCTCACCCGCAACGTCACAGGTGATATCGCAGTGACCTTCGACCTTCACTCAATAATCAACGCAGATCCGCTCACGGTGAACACCTCGACCTCTCCCGCGTTCTCGATTCCGTGCCTGCCTTTAGGTGGTCTCATCGCCGTTAAAAGTGCTGAAGCTCAACAGCAGCAGGCGCGTCGCCATCGCACATGACCCGAACCGTACGGTGACGTGCCGATCTCCCCTTGTCTCCGCGGCAAGCAACCCATTTGGCGCACCAGGCCACCTGATCGGTGTAGCTACTGGCCGTGACTAGCGCCCACGGTGTTTCAACCTCAGCGGGGCCGCTACTGTTGGTGTCAGCAGCTGTACCGCGATGGAAGGTGGCGACATGGCGGATGAGCGACAGGACATTGCCCGGCGGCTCCGGGAGCTGCGAGCATGGCGTCGCAAAACGTTGAAGGTGATCGCTGAGCTGGCCGGTATCACCGAGGGCCACCTCTCACGGTTGGAAAGTGGGAAGCGCCAGTTGGACAAGCGCTCCACGATCGCCGCGTTGGCCGCCGCCCTGGAGGTCTCGCCCAGCGAGCTGATCGGTCAGCCGGTCCGCTGGGAAGACCCCGCGATGGCCGAGGCTCAAGCCACGATCCCGGCCTTGCGGGTGGCACTCGTGGGGACCGAACTCGGGCAACCGGGCACCGGCTCCGCACGCCCGTTAGGTGATGTGATCACCGAGGTGGACCGGTGCGTCACGCTGCGGACCGCATGCGACTTCGCCGCCATGGGCGCGATGCTGCCCAGTCTGCTCGCTGACCTGTACGCCACAGTCACCGCCGTCCGCGACGAGGAACGCACCGTGACGCTCAGGCAGCTCATCCGGGCCTTGAACAGCGCCATGACCTTGGCGCACGCCTTCGGCTACGCCGACCTCGCGTACCTGGTCACCGAACACAGTGCGCAGGCGGCCTACGACCTCCGCGACCCCACATGGTCGGCGATCGTCGTATTCTCCCGTGTGCACGCCCTCTTGCCGATGGGCGCCCACAGCCATGCGTACGCCCTTGCCAGCCGTGCAACCG
>JBOHFJ010000154.1:0-11227 GCA_050699655.1 Pseudonocardiaceae bacterium | reverse complement strand
ACTGTGCCCACCAGGTGTCGGGCAAGTCAGGTGGGGCGGTGAGCATGGTGCCGATCGCGGCCACCACGGGCTCGGTGACCAGCTCCATCTCCTCGGCCCGCCAGACCCGCCCGCGACTGGTGTCGACCCAGGTGGCCGACTGGAACCAGGCGGGCTTCGGAATGCCGGGGATCACCGAGGCCGCCTCCGCGCCGACCCAGGACTGCGACTGGATCCAGGACTGCGGCCGGGAGTCCACGCGCACCCACGTACCCCGGTCGCTGCGGTACCCGGCCGACTCCGCCCACGCCCCGGTCCTCGGCGATGAGCGGTCCAGCCGCACGTCCAGCCGGCGCTCCACCTGGGCGATCACATCACCTGGTAGCTGCACTGCGGTGCCCTTCCTTCGCCTCGTTTCGCCCCGGGCTGGCCGACGACCCAAGATATTATGCAAATGGATAGACCGTATAATGCAAGATGCGGGGTTGACTACACCCGCATGGACCAAGGACACTCTCACTTGACCGGGAATCCCGGATGGGAGAGGAAGCTCCAAGATCGCTGTGTTGCGTGACCTTTCTTGCCCGAACACGTTGGACTGCCCCGAGATCCGCGGGCCACTGGACGACGGGAGAGTGGTCGTACGAGGCGACAAACCGGACGCTGTGGTCCTAGCGGAGCTGAACCTGCCTGATCACGAAGGCGCTGTGGTCGTGCCCCCGTCGCTGGTGCTGGGGGTCCGCGAGATACTCACCCTTGACCAGCTGGGCGAGTTCGTGGCCAAGCACCACACCCGGGACCTGTTCCGGCTGGAGACGCTGTCCTTCTACAACGCGGTATCAGACGCCGACGATCTCCGACGGTACTTGCGCGGCGAGCCGGCACCGACCGCCGACGCGAAGCGGCCGTGGCTGGACCGGATCCGTGCCGATGTGACCTCAGGTCGAGCCTGGCGCCGTATCCACGCCGTCGCACAGCCGTTGTCGGACTACGTCCGTTACGAGTGCGAATGGGGCTACGTGCCGAACAGCGCGGCGGGGGAGCAGGTCCGTATCGCGGAGCTGACCCCGGCACTCGCCCAGATTGGAGATTTCTTCGTTCTCGACGGGAGACATGTCGTTCGCTCCCGCTATGACGAAACAGGTCGGTTTGTTGATGCCGAGGTCATGGGCGACTCGGCCAGCGCGGCGCCGTTCCTGGCCATCGCCGAACTGCTATGGAATCAGGCAACAAACTTTAGCGCATGGTGGGACGCGCACCCGCTCTACCATCGCGACACCCCGGTGGCATGACCACGTGCCCCGGGGGAGGTCACGACCTGTCGCGCACAGCGAGATAGCCAAGCTGCTGCGGAAGATCCGCGACGACGCTGGAGTGACCTCCGGCGTCGAAGCGGGACGGCTCGCGGGCTTCTCTCAAGCCAAGGTCTCCCGGATGGAAGCAGGCCGGCTCGTTCCCTCGCCGCAGGACGCCGACCGCTACGCTCGCGCGCTGGGTGCCGCTGCCGCAAGTCGACGTCAGCTCGTCGCGATGGCACGGGATCTCCACGAGCAACACAGGGCAGCGACACCGGCGCGGGTATCCGTCAGTCGCTCTGCGGCAACCCACGAACAACGAGTACGCCGCAACGAGGCAAGGTCCAACCACATTTCGGTGTTCCACCCCCTCGTGATCCCAGGCCTCCTCCAAACCGAGGAGTATGTCCGTACAGTGTTCACCTCCGGCGCCCTGCCGCAGCCGGAAGTTAATGCTCGCGTTGCCGCGCGACTAGCGCGCGCTGAGATCCTGCAGGAACCAGGCCGTCAGTTCACCTTCGTGCTCACCGCAGGTGCATTGGGTTGGCGCGTAGGCAGTCCCGAAGTGATGGTGCGTCAGGTTGAGCACATCGCCGAGATGAGCCTGCGCCCTCATGTCCGGGTCGGTGTGATCCCCTGGGGAGTCGAGGCCGGCGTCTTCCCGCCCTGCGGGTTCGATCTTTACGACGAGCACACCGTCGTGGTGGGAGTCATCGGCGGGTCTGCGTACTACAACGACCCGGAGGATGCCGCGCGATATGTCGCGATGTTGGCGGCGCTTGAGCATCTTGCTGTCTTCGGCGATGAGGCTCGCGCTGAGCTACGACATATCGCAGACAAGTACCGAGACCTCGCCTGAGCCGGCTGGAGGCCTTGGAGGCAGCCCTCGCGGCTCCACCCACCGGCCCACGCCGCCGCCTCCATCCTCCTCGACCATCAGCCGGCACCCGTTCGGGCCGGTGCCACGGCTGCCTGCTGGCTTGCTCGTAGCGTGACATGGGCGATCTCAGGTGGCGCGCCGCAGAACCGCGAGCTGGCTGATCCTGGATTGGTGGTGGTCTTTCCCACCGCTCAGTTGGGTGATCCACACCAGCAGGTACCGGGTTGGTGGCCCGGGGCTCAGCGGGATCTGGGTGGCGCCCGCGGTGAGGGTGGCGGTGCCGACCACGGTGGTGTCGGCCAGTTGCGGATTCGCCGACATCGCGGTGCGTATCTCGAGCACGGTGCCCAGGCTCGGGGACACCACGGTCACCGAGGCCGCCGTGATGGGCGTGGTGAAGCTCAGCAGCACACCGAGCCCCTTTTTGTACCGGGGGAACTGCTGGAAGTAGGAGTCGGTGGACCACCCCGTGCCTGGATCGCCGCTCAGCAGCTTGCCGACGTCCTTCTGGTGGTCCGGGCTGCCCAGCCCGGACGGGTCATAGACCGCCACGCGGTTGGCCCGGATGGGCGCGGACAGCACGGGCACCGGCGCGGGCGCTTTTCTGGCGGGATTTGCGGTGACGATCAGCGGTGCGCCCCCGGTGTCGGTGAACACCGACACCACCTGGGCGCCGGCGTAACCGAGGATCAGCAGGGTGGCGGTGCCCAGCACCGTCATTGACACGCCGAACTTGATCCGGCGCCGACGCTGCGCCTGGCGTGGATCGACCGGGCGGACTCGACCGCCGGGGCGCTCCGGCGCGAACAGGTCGTCGTCTTCGGTCGAGGCGTTGAGCTCGAGCACCTGCCGCACGGCGGCCCCGGTACGCACGCCCCCGGCGCTGCCCGGACCGGCGATGCTGCGCAGCGCCAGCATGGACAGCTCCACTGGTACCTCGGGGCGCAGCGTCGTGGGGCTGATCGGCACACCACCGTGCCCCAGCGGCGCGGGCGGCAGGCCGGGTGGCCCGTCTGGCAGTGGCCAGCAGCCGGTGAGCAGCAGATACAGCATCGCGCCCAGGCCGAGGATGTCATCGTGCGGCCCGGTCGTGGGGACCGGACCCGGAAAGGCGAGTCGGGCTTGCCGATCGGTGCTCACTCGGATCCGGTCCGGATGGTCGCAGCCGAGAACCAGACCCGCGCTGTGCGCGGCGTCGACCGCACCAGCCAGTGGCACCAGCACGCGAGCCGCCACCGCCGGCCGCAGCGGCCCGCCATCCAGCAGGTCGACCAAGGCACAACCCGGCGTCCACTCGGCGACGATGACCGCGGCGCTCGGGCCGTCTGGGTCGCCTGGGCTGGTTGGTCGTTCCGCTTCCAGCACATCCAGCATCCGCACCGCGCCCGCGGTCTCCAGGCGAGCGGAGCGCAACGCGTGCGTGACGGCTTGACGGTTCAGCGCGGCCGTCTCGGGATCGTGCGGCGCGGCGATGAACAACGTGAGCGCGACGTCACGCTCCAGGGCGAGGTCGCGGCCTCGCCACAGCAGCACAGCGCGGCGGTCGTCACGGCCGACTTCGGACAGCAGGCGGTAACGGCCTCGCCCGAGAACACACCCAGCCGCCGGCCACGGGGGGCGGGACCGCTGCGGCTGCGCTCCCCCCGACTCGGTCACCGTGATGTCACCCTTCCTGGGTTTTTCCCCCGGGCACTGGGTTTTCCTGAGCTCCTGGGGTTCTTGCGCACACCCCAGGTACCGCGAACCATTCTCAAGCCTACGGCCCCGGGGTGCCAGCTGATTGCGCCCTGGTTTCCCGGGTTCTGCGTACTCGGCGCACGACCGCGCGGGCCACCAGCAGAATCAGCGCGGCGCCCGCGCCCGCGGTGAGTGCGACGGTAACTCTGCTGAACGCGGTGGAGCGCAGCTGTAGGGTGCTCGGCTCGCCCAGCGGGGTACCATCGGGGGTGCTCAGCCGGGCATCGACGCTGAACTGTCCAGCTCGGCTCACCTGCGCCGGGATGACCAGCTGCCGGGTGCTGCGGGCCGGCACCAGCTGCAGCCCGACTCGGCCGGCGCGCAGCCCAGCGGTCTCCGACAGGCTCAGCACAACCTGCATGCCGACCGGCAGCTCGTTGCTCACGGTGATCAATAGCGGAGAGTCTGATGCCGCCAGGGTGTAGGGGCCGGGTGGCGGCACGATCCGCACCGACCGGAGCAGTTCATCCAGCCGGCTGGTCTCCTGGGAGGTCACCAGCACGGCCTGCTGGGGTTGCCCGCGCCAGGCCGCGGACACCCCGCGGAGCAGCCCGAGCCGCAGCGGGTCAAGCAGGGCGGCCGGTCGCAGGTTCGCGGCGGGATCCAGCACGGTGGCCACCTGCAGGTCGCGCAGGACGTCGCGATCCCGCTGGAGCACCGCGGTGACCTGGGGTGGGATCTCCTCGGCGCTGGCCTGTGGCGGGTATGTCACCGTCACGCTCGCGCCAGCGGGACGAGTGGCGGCCAGCGCCGAGAGCTCGCGAGGAGCGACGAAACCGGCCGCCAGCAGCTGCTGGGCGGTGTTCACCAGCGCGGTGGCCTCCATGCCGGTGGCCTGCCAGCGCCGTGGTGGGACCAGGAGGATGGGCCGGCCGCTCGCGGCGCGATACACCAGCGTGCTGAGCCCGTCCTGCGCGGACAGCGTGCCTGAGTCGGTGTCTTTTTTTGGGGCGCTGTCAAGTTTTGGGGCGCTCGCGAGCGCGCCGGTCAGCAGCGGGTCGATGAGCAGACCGACGGGGGCGGCGGCATGTCCGCTGCCGAGAAGGCTCACGACATCTCTCTCGGCGGCCGGTTGCGGGACGGCGCCACGGGGGTCTAGCAGCACCGCGTGGGTCTGCAGGGTGGTGAGGTCGGCCAGCGTGCGCTCGTCGAGCAGCTCGCTGGCCGGCCAGCTCACCCCGGTCAGTGGCTGCACTCCGAGCAGGTCGCTTACCAGGCGCGTGCCGGTGCTGGTGGCCAGGGCCGCCAAGTCCGTGAGCCCGGCCCGGGACAGCGCCACCAGGTCAGCATCGGCGTAGGGCAGCGGCATGACGCAGCGACCTTGGACGGCGCCGCGCAGCCGGTCAAGCCAGCTCCGCGCGTCTCGGACGCCGGTGCCCTGGCTGATCCCGCCGGGGTGGGCCACCTGGTAGCCATGGCTCATCCCGTCGAGGGTCTCTAGCAGCAGCGGATCCACCGCTACGCACACCGCCGAGCCCAGCGCTGACCCTGGCGGCACCGTTTGCTCCAGGGCACCGAGCAGGCTGTCCAGCCGCCCGCCGGGAGCGATGTCGGCGGCCAGTGGGTCCGTTCCCGCGCGGTCACTGTGCAGCAGAATCGGTTCGCCGGGGCCGGTCGGCAGCCGGTCGGGTAGGGCCGCCAGTGGCCACAGCACGGTCAGCGGCGCGGGGGTGGGGGGCCCGCGCAGCACCGGCCCGGGCGGGCCCCCGGAGACGCTGGGCGGGATCCCGAGTACTGGCAATAGCAGCGGGACCGACGCCAGCCGGGTGAGGCCGCTGCCCTCCGGCATGCCGTCGAGGGTGACCACCACCGGGTACACCCCTGGTTCGTTGATCTGCAATGATGTCAGGTCCGCTCCGCGCAGCGGCACTTCCAGCTGGAATGGCTTGCTCTGGCCAGCGGCGAGATCGCCTGGCAGCTCCTGGAATCGGGTGAGATGCGGCGCTGGGGCGAGTCCCTCGAGGGCCCGGGCAGCCGCCTCGTCGGAGCGTATCGGCTCGTCGCGTTGCAACCGGACCTCAAGGCCGGTGATCGGCCGGTCCCCGATGTTGGTGACTGCGCCGTTCACCTTAAGCGTCGGCGCGCTGACTACAGTGATCACCCGAGGGGACAGATCCGACAGCGTAAGGCGAGCCAGCACGTTCAGCCGCGGTGGTGGTGCGGATTGCCCCGCGGCCAGTCCGGGCAACACCAGTCCCAGCACCACCACCAGGGCGGCCGCGGCGCCACAGCGAAGCAAGTGCCTCATTCGGGGTTGCGCGCGCCGGGGTTGTTCAAGCCCGGGCTGGTCATGCAGAGTCCGCGAGCATCGTGGTGGCGCGTTGCACCAGCCGGCGCTCATCGGCGTAGGCCAACCGCGCCGGCAGGTCAGCCAGCGGCACCCAGGCCACCTCAGTGACCTCCACGTCGGCATCCGACAACTCTCCACCCACCGCGCGCAGCAGGAAGTGGTGCACCGTCTTGTGCACCCGGCGGTCCTCGGCGACAAACCAGTAGTCAATGCTGCCTAGCTCGGCAACGATGGCGCTATCGATCCCGGTCTCCTCGGCTACTTCACGCACGGCCGCCTGCTCGACGGTCTCACCCTGTTCGACGTGACCCTTAGGCAGCGACCACAGCAGCCGGCCGCGTCGATCCAGCCGACCGATCACGGCGGCCCGCCCGGTCGCAGTATCCACCACCAGCCCGCCCGCTGAGGTCTCCACCACTGTGCGCATCCGACCGGCCCGGTCTTTGTCCCGGCCGGATCTGCTGGAGCGCGCGGGCATGGTGTCGATGGTATCGGCGCTTACCGCCGGGTGAGGCGTTACGCTGGCTTACTGTGTCGTCGTCACCCTCCGCGCTGGGCAGTCGCGGGCCCGCCGCCAGTCCCGCGCCGCGCAACGCCGCCGCGCAGCAGAATGCCACCGTGGAGCTGCTCCGGGTCGCGCCGCTGGCCGATGAGCTGGCCGCCCGGTTCACCGCGGCCGGTTATTCGCTGTACCTGGTGGGCGGCAGTGTGCGCGACGCGCTCCTCGGGCGGCTGGGCAGCGACCTGGACTTCACCACGGACGCGCGCCCGGAGGCCATCGCGGCGATCCTGTCGGGCTGGGCGGACGCGGTGTGGGACACCGGGATCGCCTTCGGCACCATCGGCGCGACCCGGGCCGGTGTCCAGTGCGAGATCACCACCTACCGGGCTGACCGCTACGACCGGGTCTCCCGCAACCCCGACGTCATCTTCGGTGACACTGTGCGGGGCGATCTGGCCCGGCGTGACTTCACCGTGAACGCGATGGCCCTCCAGTTGCCGCTGCGGGACGGCGGTGCTGACCGGTTCGTCGACCCACACGACGGAATGGCCGCGTTGGCCCGCCGCGAGCTGGACACCCCCGCGACACCGGAGGAGTCCTTCGCCGATGACCCGCTGCGGATGCTGCGTGCGGCCCGGTTCGTCTCCCAGCTCGGCTTCACCCTCGCCCCCCGGGTCCGGGCGGCGCTGGGCGCGATGGCGGGCGAGATCCGCCGGATCACCGTCGAGCGGGTGTCGGCGGAACTGTCCAAGTTGCTGCTCGGGGACGACCCTCGGGCCGGTGTCGAGCTGATGGTGGACACCGGGCTGGCCGAGCATGTGCTGCCTGAGGTGCCCGCGATGCGCCTGGAGATTGACGAGCACCACCAGCACAAGGACGTCTACACGCATTCACTGACGGTCCTCGAGCAGGCGATCGCGCTGGAGGACGGCAAGCCAGACCTGGTGCTGCGCCTGGCGGCGTTGCTGCACGACATCGGCAAGCCGGCCACCCGCCGGCACGAGCCCGCTGGCGGCGTGAGCTTCCACCATCACGAGGTCGTCGGCGCCAAGCTGGTGCGCAAGCGGTTGCGCGCCCTGCGGTATCCCACCCAGGTCGTCGAGGACGTCGCCGCGCTGGTGTTCCTGCACCTGCGGTTCCACGGTTACGGCGGCGGGGAGTGGACCGATTCGGCGGTGCGCCGCTACGTCACTGACGCCGGAGATCTGCTGCCGCGGCTGCACAAGCTCGTCCGGGCCGATTGCACCACCCGTAACCGCCGCAAGGCCATGGCGCTGCAGCGCACCTACGACGATCTGGAACGGCGCATCGAGCGGATCCGCGCCGAGGAGGACCTGGCGGCGGTGCGCCCGGACCTGGACGGCAACGCGATTATGGAGCTGCTCGGGTTGCCGCCCGGTCCGCTGGTCGGCCAGGCGTGGCGACACCTCAAGGAGCTGCGCTTGGACCGGGGACCGCTGTCCCACGACGAGGCCGAGGCCGAGCTGCGCCAGTGGGCGCGGGACAATCTCGGCTCGTGAGTGAGTAACAGCGTTTATGGCACTCAATCCCGCGCACGAGCAGCTGGTCGTCCTCCTGGACGACCAGCTGCATCCCGCTGGCGAGCTGCCCAAATCCCAGGTCCATCATGCGCAGACGCCACTGCACCTGGGGTTTTCCTGTTACGTTTTCGATGAGGCCGGTCGGGTGCTGATGACCCGTCGCGCCACCAGCAAACAGACCTGGCCAGGGGTGTGGACCAACAGCTGCTGCGGGCACCCGTTGCCTGGCGAGCCGTTCGCTCAAGCGGCGGCCCGGCGGCTGCGGGAGGAACTCGGGTTGCGGCTGATCCGCTCAGCGGTGGTGCTGCCCGACTTCCGGTACCGGGTGGTGGCGCCCGATGGCGTGGTGGAAAACGAGTTCTGCCCGGTCTTGGTAGGCCTCGTTGAAGGCACCCCGAACCCCAACCCCACCGAAGTCCTGGAACACCACTGGTCCCCCTGGCAAGACGTAGTGACCCTGGCACAGATCGCCCCCTGGGCGATCAGCCCCTGGTCCGCCCTCCAAATCCCCCTCCTCCCCGCCGTCCTACCCCGACATGGAGACATATCGGGGTAGGACGGGGTCGCTTTACCCCGATATGTCTCCATGTCGGGGGACGGACTCGATGAGGGCGTGGAGGGGGGCGGCTAGGAGGTAGGTGGTGGCGGCTAGGAGGAGCAGGTGGGGGGAGTGGCCTGTTGGGCGCACTGTGGTGGCGGTGGCGGTGATGGCTAGCAGGTAGGCGATGTTGAAGACTGTGTCGTAGAGCGCGAAGACCCGGCCGCGACTGTTGTCCGCGACGTCGGTCTGCACTGTGGCGTCCAGGCTCAGCTTCACCATCTGCCCGGTCGTGGCCAGGATGAACGCGGCGGCCAACATCGTTGACATGAGCATGGGCAGGCCGAGTGCGATGATCGCCGCTCCGGCGGTGAGCAGCGCGCCACGGACGGTGCGCTGCCGGCCGAAGCGGGCCACCAGCGGCGGCGTGAGCACCGCCGCGAGCAGTAACCCGGCCGCCCCGGCGGCGAGCAGTTCGCCGACTCCACCCAGCCCGGCTCGAAGCAACCCGTGGGAGATGAAGGAGTTGCGGTAGAGCAGCAGCGCCACCAGGGTCACGATGCCGAACGCCACCCGGTGCGCGACGAGCGCCACCAGGCCGGCGGTGACGCTGGGTACCCGGCCTACCGCGGCCAGGCCGTCGCGCAGTCCGCTGGCCATCGCGCGGGTTGCCTTTTCTTCGCTGGTGTGCACGGGTTTGCCCGCGGAGTTTTGGGCCAGTGAACGTGGACCTAGTTGGCCGCGCTGAAAGCCAACGGCGATGCTCGCCGCGATCAGGGAGCCCAGCACGGCGGTGCCGGTCACCCAGGCCGACCCGGTGTCGCCGGCCCCGATCAGGCCGCGCAGCCCGATCGCGCACATCCCGCCCAGCACGGTCATCGCCGCGCCGACGGTGGCGGCTAGCGCGTTGGCCTGCACCAGCTGGCGTGGCGGTGCGACGTGCGGCAATCCCGCGGACATCCCAGCCAGCACGAACCGGCTCAACCCGGTCACCAACAGCGCGCCGAGATACAACGGCACCCCCGCGACCCCAACCCAGACCGCCAGTGCCACCAGCACGATCGGCACACCCCGCAGCAGGTTCGCCACGACCAGGATCCGGCGGCGGTCCCAGCGGTCCAGCAGCGCCCCGGCGAACGGTCCCACCAGCGAATACGGCAGCAAGAGCACAGCCAGCCCAAACGCGACCGCCATCGGGGCGGCTTGGCGCTCCGGGTTGAACAGCACGGCGCTGCCCAACCCGGCCTGGAACACCCCGTCGCCCCACTGCGCCGCGAAGCGGGAAGCCAACAACCGGCCGAACCCGCGAGTGCCCAACAGCACCCGCCAAGTCCCGAGCTGGTCGGGCGCGGTGGGGGGAGTAAAGATCGGGGACAGGGTCACGACCATGCAGGGTAGCGGTACGGGGACGCTTATAGTGGTTTTTATGACTTGCGAGACGATGGTGTAGTGGCTGAGACGGTGGGCGAAGAAAAGACTATGAACGTGGTGACACCGGGATCGGCCCTGGTCGCCGCCCCGGCCCTGCAAGATCCCAACTTTCGACGCACCGTTGTGTTGATTATCGATCACGGGGCGCTGGGCTCCCTCGGTGTCGTGCTCAACCGGCCGAGTGATGTGGCGGTCCGCGACGTGCTGCCGTTGTGGGGGCCGCACGCCACGGTGACCAGCGCCCTCTACGTCGGCGGGCCGGTGCACCAACGAGCGGCGCTGTGTGTGGCCGCGCTGCCGGTCGGGGTGGACGCCGAGCACACCTTGGGCATGACCACAGTATGTGGACCGCTGGCCCTGGTCGACCTGGATGCCGATCCGGATCTGATGGCACCGCGGCTGCGCGGGCTGCGGGTGTTCGCCGGCTACACCGGTTGGCGTCGAGGTCAGCTGGCCGGTGAGATCAACCGAGGGGATTGGCTGGTGGTGCCCGCATTGCCCGACGATGTGCTGGCTCCGCCCGACGTCGATCTGTGGGGCCGGATCTTGCGCCGCCAGGGCATGCCGCTGGCGTTGCTGGCCAGCTACCCCGCCGACCCGACGCTGAACTGACGGCGCGCTCAGGCGCCTTGTCCGCGGTGGGTGTCCCGGTCACCCAGGGACCGGAGGAACCAGCTCACGGCGTGGTCCCCAGCGGCGAGTTCGCGCAGGCCGGGCAGATCCGGGTGGGTGGCTCGTCATACAGGACGGCCACCCGGCGCAGCTCCAGTCCACACCGGGCGACCCACCCCGTGGACGGGGGGTGCTCGGCGGTCTCGTCGTCGACGGCGTGGGCGTGCCAGTCCGACGCGGACAGCCCCCAGCGTGGCGCGCTCACCCGAGCCACTCGATCAGCGCGTCGCGGACCACCTGTGCGGCGTCCTCGTCGAGGATCATCACGCACGCGCCGGTCACGTGCATGTCGAACACGATCTCAGCGCCGTCGTCCTTCAGCTGCTTCTCCAGCACCAGGTTCGCGAACCCCCGGGGTCCTT
>JBOHFJ010000153.1:0-11296 GCA_050699655.1 Pseudonocardiaceae bacterium | reverse complement strand
AGGGCATCTTCGCTGGCATCTCCACCGGCGGGATCCTGCACGCCGCGCTGGCCGTCGCCGAGAAGGCGGCCGGCACCGGGGAGCTAGCCGACATCGTCATCGTGGTCTGTGACGCCGGCTGGAAGTACCTCTCCACCGGAGCCTACTCCGGAGACCTCGAGGAAGCGGCCGCTCGACTGGATGGGCAGTTGTGGGCCTAGGCCCCCGTGAGTGGCGTTGTCAGTTATCGCTCGTATCGCCACTCACGGGTTATCCACAGTGACGGGTCCGGACGCACCTATTGGCGTGTTCGACTCCGGGGTCGGCGGGCTCACCGTCGCGCGCGCGATCGCCGATCAATTACCGCGAGAGCGGCTGCACTACGTCGGCGACACCGCGCATGGCCCCTACGGCCCGCTGCCCATCGCGCAGATCCGCGCGCACGCGCTGGCGGTGGCCGACGAGCTGGTGGACAGCGGAGTGAAGCTGCTGGTCATCGCCTGCAACACGGCATCGGCGGCCTGCTTGGCCGACGCTAGGGAGCGCTACTGGATCCCAGTGGTGGAGGTGGTGCGCCCAGCGGTGCGCCGCGCCGTCGCCGCCACCCACTCCGGCCGGATCGGGGTGATCGGGACCCAGGCCACCATCCGGTCCCGGGCCTACCACGATGCCTTCGCCGCCGCCCCGCATGTTGAGGTGACCGGGGTGGCGTGCCCGCGGTTCGTGGACTTCGTCGAGCGCGGGATCACCTCGGGGCGCCAGATGCTCGGGTTGGCCCAGTCCTATCTCCAGCCACTGCAGCGGGCCGGTGTGGACACCGTCGTCCTGGCCTGTACGCATTACCCGCTGCTCACCGGGGTGCTGCAGATCGTGATGGGTGACGGGGTGACTCTGGTGTCCAGTGCGGAGGAGACCGCCAAGGATGTGTTGCGGGTGCTCACCGAGGCCGAGTTGCTGCGCTTGGCGCCCGCTGAGCCCGAGCACCTGGTCACGGCGACCGGCGATCCGGTGTCCTTCGCCCGGTTGGCCCGCCGTTTCCTGGGACCGTCGCTGGTGGCGCATACCCTGGCGGGAGGCTGAGATGCGGCTGACGGTCCTCGGTTGCTCAGGCAGTGTCCCCGCGGCGGAGTCGCCCGCGTCTGGTTATCTCCTCCGGGCCGCAGCGGCCAGCGTGGTGCTCGATCTGGGCAACGGGACCTTCGGAGCGCTGCAGCGTTACCTCGACCCGTTCACCCTCGACGGGTTGTTCCTGTCCCATCTGCACCCGGACCACTGCGCCGATGTCTCGGCGTTGACCGTCTACCGGCGCTACCACCCGTACCCACCGCAGTGTGCCGCGCTGCCGCTGTACGGGCCGCCGGACGTCGCCGAGCGCCTGTTGGCCGCATACGCGCCCAACGCCGAAGAGCGCAGCGGCACAGACCTGTCCGACGTCTATGACTTTCGGGACTTGCGGTCCTGTAGCGAGACGGCTCGGATTGGCCCGTTTGAGGTGTGCGCCACCCGCGTCGAGCACACCTGCGAGGCTTACGCGCTGCGGATCAGCCACGCGGGGCGGGCGCTGGTCTACTCCGGAGACACCGGCCCATGCCCGCGGCTCGCTGAGCTGGCCGCCGGTGCCGACGTCCTGCTCGCCGAGGCGTCCTGGCCGGACCGGCCGGGCAATCCGCCTGGAGTGCACCTGTCCGGCCGGCAAGCTGGCGAGGCCGCCTTGGCGGCGAGGGTCGGCCGCTTGCTGATCACTCACGTGCCCCCGTGGACCGATGCCGAGCAGGTGCTCACCGAAGCCAAGGCCGCCTTCAGTGGCCCCACCGAGCTGGTCCGCCCCGGTACCCACTACGAGATCTGAGCGGGTAGCTGTGGGTAGGCTGGCGCGGTGACACGAACGGACGGCAGGACTGACGAGGCGCTCCGAGAGGTGCGCATCACCCGCGGTTACCAGCAGTGGCCAGCGGGGTCGGTGCTGATCGAGAGCGGTCTTACCCGGGTGCTCTGCGCGGCGAGCGTGGTCGAGGGCGTGCCGCGCTGGCGCAAGGGTTCCGGGCAGGGCTGGCTCACCGCGGAGTACGCGATGCTGCCGTCGGCGACCCACACCCGCAGCGACCGGGAGTCGGTCAAGGGCCGCCTGGGGGGCCGGACTCACGAGATCAGCCGACTGATCGGGCGCTCGCTGCGATCGTGCATCGACCTCGCCGCGCTGGGGGAGAACACAATCTCGCTGGATTGCGATGTCATCCAGGCCGACGGAGGCACCCGCACCGCAGCGATCACTGGCGGTTACGTGGCGCTGGTTGACGCGGTCACCTGGCTGCGAGCGGCCGGTCGGCTGCGCTATCCGCATCCGCTGTCCTGCTCCATCGCCGCGGTGAGTGTCGGCGTGGTGGATGGCCGGGTGCGGCTGGACCTGCCCTACGAGGAGGACTCCCGGGCCGAGGTCGACATGAACGTGGTGGCCACGGACACCGGTACGCTGGTGGAGCTGCAGGGCACCGGGGAGGGCGCCACCTTCGCGCGGTCCACCCTGGACCAGATGCTGGACCTGGCTCTCAAAGGCTGCCAGGAACTGACCGCGGTGCAAACCGCCGCGCTGGCCCATCCCTACCCTGGAGAGTTGCCCCGGTCGGGCCAATTACCCCGGTCATGAGCCCAGCTCGGATGCTGCTAGCGACGCGGAACGACCAGAAACTCCTCGAGCTGCGGCGCATCCTGGCCTCGGCGGACATCGGTTTCCAGGTGGTGGGCCTGGCCGATGTGCCGCCGTTCCCGCAGGCCCCGGAGACCGCCGCCACCTTTGAGGGCAATGCGCTGGCCAAGGCCCGCGATGCGGCGGTGACCACCGGTCTGGCCGCGGTCGCCGACGACTCAGGCTTGGAAGTGGATGCGCTGGGTGGTATGCCCGGGGTGCTCTCAGCACGGTGGGCCGGCCGCCACGGCGACGACGGCGCGAACCTGCGGCTGGTGCTCGATCAGCTGGCGG
Organism: Pseudonocardiaceae bacterium; assembly: GCA_050699655.1. Taxonomy (GTDB): domain Bacteria; phylum Actinomycetota; class Actinomycetes; order Mycobacteriales; family Pseudonocardiaceae. The sequence continues at coordinate 8,340 of JBOHFJ010000153.1, read as the reverse complement.
ATGTCCCGGATGAGCGTCGCGGTGCGGCATTCGTTTGCGCTGCGGCGCTGGTCCTGCCACCGGGTGCCCAGGCTTTAGGGGCACAGGTTGTGGGAACCCAGATCGTGGTGCGTGGGCACTGGCGCGGCACCCTGACCCGGGTGGCCCGCGGCGGCAACGGCTTCGGTTACGACCCGATCTTCATCCCGGACGGTGATCGGCGTACTTCTGCGGAGCTGGACCCGGCCGAGAAGGATGCCGTGTCGCACCGAGGCCGGGCACTGCGAGCGTTGCTGCCCGCGCTGCGCGCAGCCCGATCGGTTGTCTAGCGCAAGAGGCCCACTTCGTGATCCGATTCACGGGTGAACAGCGACGTTTCCCAGCCCAGTCCAGGCGTCGATGCGCCGAAGATCGCCGTCGAGGCCAACCTGCCCTGGTTTGATGACCTACCGATCGACATGGACGCCGTGAAACTGGGGCAGGGTGCTGAGTTGCACCCGCTATGTCAACCGCTGGCCCCTCTGCTGGGGGTGTGGCGCGGCGAAGGCCTGGCGCAGTACCCCTCGCTGCTCGGGGAGTTTCGCTACGGCCAGCAGGTCAGCTTCACCCACGACGGCAGGCCGTTTTTGGTCTACGAGGCGCGGGCGTGGCTGCTGAGCCAAACCGGTGCGGTGCTGCGGCCCGCGGCTCGTGAGGTCGGGTGGTGGCGGATGGACGAGGACGAGACCATCGAGGTGGTGCTCGCGCACATGTTCGGCATCTGCGAGATCTATTACGGTGGGCGCACCGGCGAGACGGCCTGGGAGCTCGAATCCGACACCATCTCCCGAACCGACACCGCCCGGGAAACGACCGCGGCAGCCCGACTCTACGGAATCCTCGACAATGGCGACCTAGCCTACGCCGAGGAGCGCGCCCTACGCGGTCTTCCTCTCCAACCCCACCTCTCAGCCCAACTCACACGCATCGCCTGACAGGGCCATTCGGCTCCGAATAGCGCGCAGCGCGGTGCCTAAAACCGCCATTCGGCTCCGGATGGCGCCGCGATCCTGATTGGGTTCACGGAGCGTAACAACGATCACTGCGGACTGGGCCGAGTGGTTCGTGGTGTTGTGGCGATGTGGTGGTCCCATTGTGTTGAGCTTGGGACACGCCGACCGGATCCGCTAGCGTCACCGCCCGCTGCATGCGTCCAAGCAACTGGCGAGGGGGTTCGAATCTGGTGACCACAGCTGAGAGCGGTGGCAGTGGGTGCGTGGCGTCGGACGTGGCTGCGCGAGGCCGCTTGTGATCGCCGCCACGGTGGGGAGGCTCGAGGACCCGACCCCCGCCACCATGGTGCGGAATTCGGCCACCGTTGCCGGTTGGGGACTCGTCAGCCGGGCCACCGGGCTGCTGCGGGTGGTGGTGATCGGGGCGGTGCTGGGGCCCACCTATTTCGCCAATGCCTTTCAGGCCGCGTACTTCGTCCCCCACCTGGTGTTCGTCTTGATCGCTGGGCCGGTGTTGGTGATGGTGCTGGTGCCCGGTGTGGTCCGCGCGGTGGGTACCAGTGACACGGCGCGGGCTCGGGAGGTGCTCGGCCGGGTGGCCGGGTGGCTGCTGTGGGTGTCCGCCGGGGTGGTCGCGCTGTTGATGCTGCTGTCCCCGGTGGTGGCCTGGACGCTGACTCTGGGAATCCCGGATCCCGCCGTCCGAGAGCGGGGACTGTGGCTGTCCACCCTGCTGATCCTGCTCATCGCGCCGCAGATGTTGTTGTACGCCGTGGCGCATCTGGGGATGGCGGCCCAGCAGGCCCGGGGGCGTTTCGCCCTGGCTGCGGGTGCGCTGGCGGCGGAGAACGTGTTGTTGATCCTGGCGGTGGTGTTGGCCGGCTGGTACTACGGGACGGGCCTGGACGTGGAGCACGTCCCGGTGAGTCTGGTGATCATGCTTGGGGTAAGCAGCACCGCGACTGTCGCGCTGCAGGCGGGGTTGCAGCTGGTGGGAACCGCGCGGGTGGGCTTGCTGGCCCGCCCGTCCATGTCGTGGCGGGGGGACCCGGAAGCTCGCGCGGTCATTCGTCGGTTGGTGCGTTCGCTGGGGGTGGCGGCGTGGCCGGCGGCGGCCATGTACGTGCTGCTCGCGGTGGCCGGTTCGGTGCCCGGTGGCGTCTTCGTGGTGCAGCTGTCCCACACCATGCTCGCTTCGTTGTCTTATGTCAGTGCTCGTGCGGTGTCGATGGCCGCGTTACCCGGATTGGCGCGTGCCGCGCATCGCGGCGATGGTGTGCGGTTCGGTTCGCAGTGGCGGCGGGGATTGTCTTATGCCGTGACGGCGAGCCTGCCGCTGTTGGTGTTGCTGGCAATGAACTCGCTGGCCGCGGCGAACATCTTGGCTAACGGTAAGTTGCGGCATGCGGCGTTAATGGGACCGCTGGCCACGTGCTTAGTGGTGGTGGCGGTGGCCCAGTTGGTGGGCGGGGTGGCCGACATCGGTCGTCAGGCGTTGTTCGCGCGGTTGGAGGATCGGGTGCCGCGGCGGGCCAGCGAGATCGCTTTCGGGGTGATCGTGCTGGGTGCGGCGCTCGCTTTGTTGCTGCCCGCTGATGGGTCTCGGTTGGTCTGGCTGGTGGTGGCTATGCTGGCCGGTGAGCTCGCCGCCGCCGCGACGGTGTTGACCCGGCTGCGTCGGTCGATAGTGCCTGAGCGGTTCCTGGACCTCCGGGCGCTGGTTGGGGTGTTGGTGGCCACGGTGGCGATGGTGCCGGTGGCCGGCGCGATGTGGTGGATCCATCAGGTCACCGGTGGTGATCGGTTTGACGATCTTGCGCTGATCACTCTGGGCGGCGCCGTGGCGCTCGGGGTCTATGGGCTGGCGCTGCGCTCGGTTGGTAACCGTAGGCTGCCCTCCAATGGCCGATCCGTCCACCTATCGCCCAGCGCCGGGAACGATCCCTGACGCTCCGGGGGTGTACCGCTTTCGCGACGAGCACCGCCGGGTGATCTACGTTGGCAAGGCGAAGAGTCTGCGAAGCCGGCTCAACTCCTACTTCGCCGACCTTTCCGGCCTGCACCCGCGCACCCGGCAGATGGTCACCACGGCGGCCTCGGTGGAATGGACGGTGGTCAGCACCGAGGTCGAGGCGCTGCAGCTGGAATATAACTGGATCAAGGAGTTCGACCCCAGGTTCAACGTCCGGTATCGCGACGACAAGTCCTACCCGGTGCTGGCGGTGACGCTGAACGACGAGTATCCCCGGCTGCACGTTTATCGCGGGCCCCGCCGACGGGGAGTCCGGTACTTCGGGCCTTACGCGCACGCCTGGGCCATCCGGGAGACGCTGGACTTGCTCACCCGGGTGTTTCCGGCCCGGGTGTGCTCGGGCGGGGTGTTCAAGCGGCACGGCCAGATCGGCCGGCCTTGCCTGCTGGGCTACATCGACAAATGCTCAGCGCCGTGCGTGGGCAACGTCACCGCGCAGGAACATCGCGCCATCGTGGAGGATTTCTGCGATTTCCTGTCCGGCCGGACCGACAAGATGATCCGCCGGCTGGAGCGAGAGATGGAGGCCGCCGCCGCTGAGCTGGAGTTCGAGCGCGCCGCCCGGCTGCGTGACCACCTGGGGGCGCTGCGCCGGGCGATGGAGAAGCAGGCGGTGGTGCTTGGTGACGGCACCGACGCGGACGTGGTCGCCTTCGCCTGTGACGAGCTCGAGGCGGCGGTGCAGGTGTTCCATGTCCGTGGCGGGCGGGTCCGCGGCCAGCGCGGTTGGGTGATCGAGAAGGTCTCCCCGGTGGATCAACAGGTCGATCTGGTCGGCCAGTTCCTGACCCAGTTCTACGGTGAGCAGGCCGCGTTGGCCGAGGCCGCCGACGACGCCGCCCAGCCGGTGCCCCGGGAGGTGTTGGTTCCCGAGCTGCCCGACGACGCCGACACGCTGACCGAGTGGCTCTCCGGGCTGCGCGGCGCGCAGGTGCGGCTGCGGGTGCCGCGGCGGGGAGACAAGCGCGCGCTGGCCGAGACCGTGGCGCGCAACGCCGCGGAGGCCTTCGCGCAGCACAAGCTGCGCCGCGCGGGTGACCTGACCGCTCGGGCCGCGGCGCTGCAACAGATCCACGAGCAGCTGGGGCTGGGCACCGCCCCGCTGCGCATCGAGTGCATCGACGTCAGCCACGTGCAGGGCAGCGACGTGGTGGCGTCGCTGGTGGTCTTCGAGGACGGGTTGCCCCGCAAGTCGGATTACCGGCGTTTCGCGATCCGGGAGGCCGCCGGTGAGGGGCGCTCCGACGACGTGGCGAGCATCGCCGAGGTGGTCCGTCGGCGTTTCGCCCGTTACCTGCGAGAGACCGAGCTGGACCCGCCGGGGTTGGATCCCGACACGGGGCGTCCCCGCAGGTTCGCCTACCCGCCCAACCTGCTCGTCGTCGACGGCGGCCCCGCGCAGGTGGCCGCGGCGGCCGCGGTGCTGGTCGAGCTCGGCGTGCCCGACGTGGCGATCGCCGGGCTGGCCAAGCGGCTGGAGGAGGTCTGGCTGCCCGGCGAGACCGACCCGGTGATCATGCCACGTAGCGGCGAGGGCCTCTACCTGTTGCAGCGGGTGCGGGACGAGGCGCATCGGTTCGCGATCAGCTACCACCGGCAGAAGCGCTCGACACGGATGACCAGCTCCGTGTTGGATGACGTCACCGGGCTCGGGCAGACTCGGCGTACCGCGCTGCTCAAGCACTTCGGCTCGGTGCGCCGCATCCGCCAAGCCAGCGTGTCCGAGCTCACCGAGGTACCCGGCGTCGGCCCGAGCACCGCGCGTGCGGTGCTCGCCGCGCTGCGTAGTACCGGTGCCGGTGAGCTGGCTGCCGAAGGGGACAACGAGGTGGCGCCGTGACTGAGATTCAGGGCGGTATTGAGGTCGCTGTGGTCTCCGGGCTCTCTGGAGCGGGTCGCAGCACGGCCGCCAAGGTGCTGGAGGATCTGGGCTGGTTCGTGGTCGACAACCTGCCGCCTGAGCTGATCGCCACCATGGTCGAGCTCGGTGCCCGCTCGCGGGGCGCGGTGACCAGGGTCGCGGTGGTGATGGACGTGCGCAGCCGGGCGTTCACCGACGACCTCGCCGCGGTGATCAAGGATCTGGACGCCCGCGGCTACCGGCCCAAGGTGTTGTACCTGGAAGCCACCGACGCGGTGCTGATCCGTCGCTTCGAGCAGGTTCGGCGTGGCCACCCGCTGCAGGCCGATGGCCGGCTGGCCGACGGGATCGCGGCTGAGCGGACGCTGCTCGCCCCGCTGCGTGAGGAGGCCGACCTGGTGCTGGACACCACTGGGCTCTCGGTGCATCAGCTCCGGACCAAGATCGAGCACGCGTTCGGTGGCGAATCCGGCACCCGCACCCGGATCGCCGTGGTGTCCTTCGGCTACAAGTACGGGCTGCCGATGGACTCCGACCTCGTGATCGACGTGCGGTTCCTGCCGAACCCGTTCTGGATCCCGGAACTGCGTGAGGCCACCGGCAGGGACGCCGAGGTCCGCAACTACGTGCTGTCCCAGGAGGGTGCCGAGGAGTTCCTGGACCGCTACCTCGCGCTGCTGCGCTTGATCAGCGGTGGCTACCGGCGGGAGGGTAAGCGCTACCTGACCATCGCGGTGGGGTGCACCGGTGGTAAACACCGCAGCGTGGTCATTTCCGAGGCACTGGCCGCCCGGCTCGGTGGGGCGGGCGGTGGCGAGGAAGGTAGCGGAGAGGGAATCGGGGAAACAATCACCGTCAAGGTTGTGCACCGAGACGTTGGTCGCGAGTGACCCGCGTCCTCAAGGCTGTCGCGCTGGGTGGTGGCCACGGGCTGCATGCCACGCTGCTGGCGTTGCGGGCCATCACCGAGGATGTCACCGCGGTGGTCACGGTGGCCGATGATGGTGGCTCCTCCGGGCGGCTGCGCCGTGAGCTGGGAGTGCTCCCGCCGGGCGACCTCCGGATGGCGTTGAGTGCTCTCGCCGCCCCCGAGGGTGGCGGGGCGCGCTGGCGGCAGGTGTTCCAGCATCGCTTCGGTGGCACCGGCGCGCTGGCTGGGCACGCCGTGGGCAACGTGGTGATGGTGGGGCTGCTGGAGGTGCTCGGTGATCCGGTGGCGATGCTGGATGAGGTGTGCGGGCTGCTCGGGGTGACTGGGCGGGTGCTGCCGATGAGCACCGAGCCTCTCGACATCGAGGCCGACGTGGCTGGCCTGGACGGGGACTCCGATCACCCAGGGCACTTGCGCCGGATCCGGGGCCAGGTGGCGGTGGCGACCACGCCGGGCCGGGTGCACCGGGTGTGGCTGCGACCCGAGCGGCCGAGGGCCTGCGCCGAGGCGGTCCGCGCGGTCGGTGACGCCGATCTCGTGGTGCTCGGGCCGGGCTCGTGGTTCACCAGTGTGCTACCGCACTTGCTGGTCCCCGACCTGGCCACCGCACTGGCCAGCACCGCGGCGCGGCGGATATTGGTGCTCAACCTGGTCCCGCAGCCAGGCGAGACCGCTGGGTTCTGCCCAGAGCAGTACCTGAGCGTGCTGTGCGACCATGCGCCACCTGGCTTCACCGTGCACGCGGTCCTCGCCGATGTGGACACCGTCCCGGTGCCCGCCCGGTTGCGCCGGGGCGCGATGGCGCTGGGCGGGCACGCGTACCTTGACCGGGTCGCCGACGAGGGATCCACCGATCGCCACGATCCGGTGGCACTGGCCGCGGCGCTGCGTCGGATACTGGTGGCCGAGCCTAGTGACCGAGGCCTGCAAGGGGAGGAGAAGCGCCAGTGGCCATGACCTCCGCCGTCAAGGACGAGCTGAGCCGGCTGCGGGTGACCAAGATGTGCTGCCGACGGGCTGAGGTCTCCTCGCTGCTGCGTTTCGCCGGGGGACTGCACATCATCGCGGGGCGCGTCGTGGTGGAGGCCGAGCTGGACACCGGCTCCACCGCGCGGCGGCTGCGCCGGGAGGTGCACGAGCTGTACGGGCACAACTGCGATGTGCACCTGATCACGGCCGGTGGCCTGCGCAAAGGTACCTGTTACGTGGTGCGGGTGGTCCGTGACGGGGAGGGGCTGGCCCGCCAGACCGGGCTCCTGGATCTGCGCGGCCGCCCGGTGCGCGGGTTGCCCCCGCAGGTCGTCTCGGGTGGTCTCTGCGATGCCGAGGCCTCCTGGCGCGGGGCGTTCCTCGCGCACGGGTCGCTCACCGAGCCCGGCCGCTCGGCCGCCCTGGAAGTGACCTGCCCGGGGCCCGAAGCGGCACTGGCCCTGGTCGGAGCGGCCCGCCGGCTGGGCATCGGGGCCAAGGCCCGCGAGGTCCGGGGCGCCGATCGGGTGGTGATCAGGGATGGGGACGCCATCGGGGCGTTGCTCACCCGGCTCGGCGCGCACGAGTCGGTGCTGGCCTGGGAAGAACGCCGGGTTCGCCGCGAAGTGCGCGCCACCGCCAATCGGCTGGCCAACTTCGATGACGCCAACCTGCGCCGGTCCGCGCGTGCGGCGGTGGCCTCGGCGGCGCGGGTCAGCCGGGCACTGGATCTGCTCGGTGGGGACATCCCGGGACATCTGCTCACCGCGGGCCGGCTGCGGCTGGAGCATCGGCAGGCTTCGCTGGAGGAGCTGGGCCAGCTCGCCGACCCACCGCTGACTAAGGACGCGGTGGCGGGCCGGATCCGCCGGCTGCTGGCGATGGCCGACCGCAAGGCCGAGGAGCTGGGGCTGCCGGACACCGAATCCGTGGTGACTCCGGACATGCTGGACGCGTGAGGCCGCGAACACCCCGCGGGCTCCCCCTCCCGGGGGTCCTGCGCGGTGAGTACCGCCGCTAGGGTGACGCCCCAGAGGTAGACGACGCAGAGGCAGAAGTCTGGGTAGTGAGGGAGAGGGCATCGTGACCGTTCGGGTAGGGATCAACGGATTTGGCCGCATCGGGCGAAACTTCTGGCGCGCTGTGCAGACCGGTGGCCACGACATTGAGGTGGTGGCGTTCAACGACCTCGGCGACGTCGCGACCATGGCGCACCTGCTCAAGTACGATAGCGTGCTGGGCCGGCTGAAAGAGGACGTGCACGTCACCGACGACGGCATCGCGGTGGGCGGCAAGACCATCAAGGCGCTCGCCGAGCGGGACCCGGGAGCGCTGCCTTGGGGCGCCCTGGGCGTCGATGTGGTGCTGGAGTCGACGGGCTTCTTCACCACGGCGGCGGATGCCCGAAAGCACGTCGACGCCGGTGGCGCAAAGAAGGTGGTCATCTCCGCGCCAGCCAAGGGCGAGGATCTCACGGTGGTGCTCGGGGTCAACGACGCCAAGCTGGACGGTTCCCAGACGGTGATCTCCAACGCCTCGTGCACCACCAACTGCCTGGGCCCGATGGCCAAGGTGC
>JBOHFJ010000152.1:0-11337 GCA_050699655.1 Pseudonocardiaceae bacterium | reverse complement strand
GCCGGTGGGGGTTGGGGTGGGGGTTGGGGTGGGGGGGACCGCGAGTGATGGGCAGGTGGTGGTCGCGGTGGTGCAGGGCAATGTGCCTCGGGCTGGGCTGGACTTCAACGCCCAGCGCCGCGCTGTGCTGGACAACCACGTCGCGCGCACCCTGCGGCTCGCGGCCGACGTCGCGGCCGGGCGCTATCCTGGGCCAGATCTGGTGATCTGGCCGGAGAACTCCTCCGACATCGACCCGCTGCGCAACCCGGATGCCCGAGAGGTGATCAATCAGGCGGCCCGGGCGATCGGTGTGCCCATTCTGGTCGGTGCTGTCCTGCGCACCAATGATGGGCACGAAACCAACACCATGATCGTGTGGGATCCACGCACGGGTCCGGGGCAGCGGCATGACAAGCGCCGGTTGCAGCCTTTCGGCGAGTACATGCCCTACCGAGATTTCTTTCGATTGCTCAGCCCCTACGTCGACCGCGCCGGCAATTTCGTGCCGGGCCACGGTGACGGCGCGGTGAACATCGGGCCGGTCCGGCTCGGGATAGCCACGTGTTACGAGGTGGTGTTCGACGATCTGGTCCGCCAGAGCGTGCGCTCCGGAGCTCAGTTGCTCGCCGTGCCCACCAACAACGCCACCTTCGGCTTCACCCAAATGACCTACCAGCAGCAGGCGATCTCCCGGGTGCGGGCGGTGGAGCACGGGAGGACCGTGCTGGTCGCCGCCACCAGCGGGGTCAGCGCGGTGATCGCCCCGGACGGTACCGTCGAACAGCGCACCGCGCTGTTCACCCCGGCCGCGCTGGTGGCGCGGGTCTCTTTGCGTTCCGGCAGCACGCTTGCCACCCGACTTGGCCCAGCGCCGGAGTGGCTACTGGCGGCTCTGGGCGTGTTGGGCGTGGCGGCGGCCCTGGTGGTGCGCCGCGGACGATGACAGCCTGCGGTTCCTCTCAGGCGGAGCGGGTGCGACGGCCGCGCAGCTCGGTCAGTCGCTCATCGAGCAGCGCCTCGAGCTCGGGCAGGCTGCGGCGTTCCAGCAGCATGTCCCAGTGCGTGCGCGGTGGCTTGATCTTCTTCGGCTCCGGGGCGACACCATCGGAGAGCCTGGACTCGTTGCCGTGCAGCCGGCACTCCCAGATCATTGGCGATTCGGCATCATGGGCGAACGATACGGTGAAGTCGTGGCCCTTGGGGCAGGTGTAGACCACCGATCGGCGAGGAGCAAGATCGTGGTCTCGGTCGGTCTCGTAACTGACTGTTCCGAGCCTGCTGCCACGAAGAACGCGGTCGGCCATGGCGGCTCCTCTCTCCGGGCCAGACACCGTGAGGTCCCTGGATCCTGCTCACCGGGTGTAACGTCGAAGAGGGCTTCGACGTTCCCGGACCGATGATGGCCCAGGACCGGTCACTCCTGTCGGTGCGCAAATAACAAGCATCGCCCATACAGGGTGAATCGACGGAGCAATGTGAGGTGTTACCTCACTGGAAGTGCACTACACCACACTTTTGGGTGTAACCCCCGTCTCGTCCGGACGGGGGTCGCGCTAGACGACGGCCGGCTCGGGGTTGCCGGCGGCTCGGATCGCTCGGCGGACCGGGACCAGCGACACCAGGATCAAGCCGATGAGGAAGAACGCCACCAGGGACAGGATGGCCGGCCGGAACGAGCCGGTGGCCGCGCCGACGGCGCCGAACACCAGCGGCCCCACGGCGGAGGTGGCTCGCTCGCCGAGCTTGTAGACCGAGAAGTACTCCGCTTCCTTGCCCGACGGCACCAACTGGCTGAACAGCGACCGGGACAGCGCGTTGGTGCCACCCAGCACCAGCCCGATGCCCACGGCCACGGCGTAGAACTGGAATGCGGCGTGCGCCTGGATGAAGTAGGCCGCCGTGATCACGCCGGTCCACATCACCAAACTGCCCATGATCGTGCGCTTGGCGCCGAGTCGGTGGGCCACCCAGCCGTGCAGCAAGGCGCCGAAGAACGCCACGAACTGCACCAGCAGGATCGTGCTGATCAGGGTTTCGCTCGGCAACCCCAGTTCCAGATCGCCATACTGGCCGGCGACGCTGGCCACCGTGCTGATCCCGTCGGTGTAGATCAAATATGCGGCCAGGAAACCCAGTGTCAGCGGGTAACTTCGGGCGTCACGCAGTGTGGCGAGGAGTTGCTGGAAACCACCGGCGAGGGCCGACAGACCCCGCTCGGTGCCCTGCGGCGGTTGGTAGTCGCGCATCCGGAACAGCGGGAGGCAGGTGAAGGCGGCCCACCACAGGCCGATGGTGACGAAGCAGACCCGCACCGCCGCTGACTCGGACAACCCCAGCGCGTCACGTCCGAGGTAGATCACCAGATTCAGCGCTAGCGCGGTGCCGCCGCCCAGGTAGCCGAAGGCCCAGGCCCGGGAGGACAGCCCGTCGCGCTCATCGGCCGTCGCGAGCTCCGGAAGCATCGAGTAGTAAATGACCGCTGACGCCTGGTATCCAGTGGTCGCCACGATGAACAGCACGACGCCGAGCCGCCAGTTGGTTCCGGTCACCAGCGCGAGCAGCGCGGTGGCACCCGCCCCGGTGAACGCGAAGAGCCCGACCATCCGCCGTTTGCGCTGGGTACGGTCGGCGATGGCGCCGGTCAGCGGCAGTACCAGCACCTGCAGCAGGGTGGCGGACGCCAGCAGGTAATCGAACAGCGAACCGGCCGGGAAGTGCAGCCCGAACAGCGAGATGTCGCATCTGACCAAGGCATTGCGGGTCGGGCAGGTTTGGCCCGAGGTCAGTGCGTCGTTGCGCGCCACCGCGCTGAGGTAGAGCGATCCGAACACCGCGATGACCGAGGTGGCGAACGCCGAGCTCGCCCAGTCGTACCAGCACCAGGCCCGTTGGTCGCGGCGGCGCGTGGTCGCGGCCAGCTCGACACCCGGGGCGGGCTTGACTGTCGGCTCGCTCACCTGCACCGCCTTCCGTCATACCGCTACTGGGCTTGAGCGTCAGTCTCGGGCCAGGCCCGTCGAGCGCGCAGCACCTCGCGCAGCACGTCGGGCCGATCGGTCATCAGACCATCAGCGCCGAGATCGAGCAGGGCGTGCATCTCCGCCGCCCGGTTCACCGTCCAGACATGCACTTCCAGGCCACGCTGATGCGCATGGCGCAGCAGCGCGCGATCCATCATGGGAACGCCCCAAATGCGCACCGGCAGCTGCGCCAACTCGCCGCCCCTGGGTGCCGCCCCGGAACCCCGCGCCCCGGACCTCCGCGCACCGCGCCGCAAGGGTGACATCGACCGCAGTCGCAGCGCCACCGCCGACGCGGGGCCCATTGAGGTCAGCAGCGCGGGCCCGGCAGCCGCGCGCAACCGCCGCAGCCGCGCCTCGGAGAAGCCCGAGAGGCACACCCGGTGCCAACTGTTGGTGCGCCGCAGCAGCTCCAGCACTGGCGCGACCGCCGAGTCCGCCTTGACGTCGATGTTGAACAGCGCCTCCGGCAGCTCTTCGAGCAGATCCACCAGCCGGCAGACCGGCTCGCGGCCGCCCACCCGGGCGCCGCGCACCGCCGCCCAGTCTAACTGCTCGACCTCGCCGGAGCTGTCGGTGGTGCGGTCCAGCGTCGCGTCGTGCAGGACCACGACCACGCCATCCCGGGTGGCGTGGACATCGGTCTCCAGGTAGCGGTACCCCTCCCGCGCGGCGCGACGGAACGCGGCCAGCGAGTTCTCCATCCCGGCCAGCTCACCCAGATGCCAACCACGGTGGGCGAACGCGCGGGGGAAAGGCCCGTCCAGGAACGGGTGCTGGATCACGACCACGCCGCCATTCTGCGCCACCCAGCGCGGCCCGGTGGCCCGGCACGCGGACATCCTCGCTGACAGTGGCGGCTGACATACAGCTCGTCATGACGGGCGGTTCCACTCGGTCCTGGCGATGGCGCGGCTGGCCATGGCTCGGGTTGTTCCTGCTCGTCGTGGTGATACTGGGTGCCCTGGTCTATATTCTGCACGCCCACGACCTCAAATCAGCTGGCGAGTTGGCTCCACTCGTGCTCCTAGCGAGCACCGCGGGCACCATCGCCCAGTGGCTGTGGGCCCGGCGGCGACCAGGCCGTCCTTCGCCCTCGCAATTGGAACGTGCGGCGGACGAGCTCGCGGGACGAGTGAGTCGGCAATGGAAGCGGGCCGCCGCCGAGCGTCAGCTAATGTACCCGAAGCTGATTCCCCTGCGGTGGCGGCGGTCGGCGATGAGCCCGGTGACCGAAACGGTGCCTGGGGGCGTTGGGACCCGGTTCGAGCCATTGCCCGGGATGACGGCGCTCACTGCGGCGCGGCTGCGGTCCGGCACACTGAAAGATCTTCTTGAGGTGTACGGCGGACTGGAGTCCGGCCGGTTGATAATCTCGGGTGGGCCGGGCACGGGCAAGACCAGCGCGGCGATCATGTTGCTTCTTGCGGCGCTGAGACACCGGGAGGGTGTGGGAACAGCTGAGGCGCGGGCACGGGTTCCGGTGCCAGTCCTGTTGACTCTGCATGGTTGGGATCCGACCAGGAAGTCCTTCGTCGACTGGCTGGTGAACCAGCTCGAACGCGACCACCATTTTTTAATGGCTCGCGAGTACGGGTCGAATGCCGCGGCGGAGCTTATCGAAGGCGACCATCTCACGGTGATCCTCGACGGGTTGGATGAGATTCCTGCTGAGTTGCTTTCGGTGGAATTGCGTAAGCTCAGCAAGTGGGCGAATTTCCGGTTGGTTGTGATGACGCGCAGTAAAGAATTAGCGGATGTGGTCAGCGGCGCCCCCCTGATCGAAGCCGCGGTGTTGGAACTCTGCCCGGTGGAGCCTCGGCGGGCGGCCGAGTACTTGGCCAGTTGCCAGGCCAATCCGCCCGATCCGGCGTGGCAGCGAGTAATCGAGCAGCTGCGTGCTGATCCTGGCGGCATCCTGGCGCAGGCGTTGGACACCCCGCTGATGGTGAGCTTAGTCCGAGACATCTACGGTCCCGGCGATGGTCCCGGCGCTCTGGTCAATGAACTCCTCGACAGCAGCCGTTTCCCGAGCCGGCACACCATCGAAGATCACCTCCTTGATCAGGTGCTTCCCATCGCCTATGCCCAGGACACAGACTTGCCCGCCCCACCGTGCACCGCCGATGAGGCGCGGCAACGGTTGGGATTCCTGGCCCGGCGCATGAACGATGAGGACACCCGCGAGCTTGCCTGGTGGCAGATCCCGCGCTGGCTACCCGTCTGGCCCCGCGTGCTGCTCAGTGCGCTCGCTGTTGGGTTCGTGGCTGCCCCCGTGGTTGGGTTCGTGAACGCGCTCGTCTTTGGGCTCAATCGTGGGCTGGCAGTTGGGCTCGCGGGCGGGCTTGTCTGGGCGCTGCTGTTTGGGCTCGGGTCATTGATCGGTGAAGGGTATTCCCAGGAGTCAGGCTGGCTACCGTGGAGAAGGGACGATACTCGTACACCTCTTATGTTCGGGCTCATGGCTGGGCTATTTTTCGGGCTTGCTAATGGATTCGGGGTTGGGCTCTTGTACGGGCCGATGAAGGGGCTAGTGTTCGGGCTAGCAGAAGTGCTATCAAACGTTCTCATGATCCGATTTTTATTTTGGTTATTTGTTAAGATATCCGAGTCGCCGACGGAGGTCGCTAGCGCAATCGATCCCCGGGTGTTGTGGCGGAGGAAGCGCCAGTTGGGACTCAAAGCTGGGCTCGTGTTCGGGCTCACGGCTCTATTCCTGTCCGGAATTGGGGGTGGGATCGATTACGCGTTCCACTTCAATTTCGGGATCAAGGTGAGTTTCGTGACATTGTTCGTGGCGATAATTGGGAACGCGTTCCTGGTCGGGTTTGGAATCGCGTTGGTGTCTTCGGCGACATGGACGGCTACGCTTGCGAACGTACAGCTGCGACGCCACGGAAAGACGTCTGTGCGCCTGCTGACCTTCCTTGAAGACGCACGTGCTCGCGGGGTGCTGCGCTGCGTCGGCCCGATGTACCAGTTCCGCCACGCCCGGCTCCAGGACCGGCTCGCTGAAGTCTCTGAAATGCCCCAGCCCCAGCCGCCGTTGACCCCTCGTAGTCCCACGGTCTTTTCTTGATCATTCATTTGAGGCTTGCGTCACGATTCGATTCACCTACCATCAAGCTCCAACGGTGACCATCCCAGCTGGCTTCGCGGCATGCGAGTCGGCGTGAATCAGCGCGGAATTGGGTCAGCGGCTCGGTAACATCGGTTCAGTTCGGCGACTGACCAGGCTTGGAATGGGCAGCCGGTGGCGGCGTGGGGTGGGTCGCCGTCGGTGGTTTCGGAGACCGAGCCGAGCCCCCACTCGGCCAGGTGTGCCGTCAAGCCGGCGAGCACGCCGCCGGTGGGGCCGCCGACGCGCTGGCAGGCGGAGAGATAGGGCCCGATGAGCCATGGCCAGACGGTGCCCTGGTGGTAGGCGCTGTCGCGCTCGCGGGGCCCGCCGCGGTGCTGGCCCCGGTACCCGGGTGAGCTGGGCGCGAGGCTGCGCAGTCCAAGCGGAGTCAGCAGCGACTGGGCCAGCGCGCCGAGGGCGCTGGTATTGGTAAGTGGCGCATGGGGCAGCGAGAGGGCGAGCAGCTGGTTGGGTCGTATGGTGTTGTCGTCACCGGCTGGGCCGTCCACAACATCATAGAGGCCGCCGCTCGGGCTGGGAAAGCGTGCGGCGAAGGACGTACCGGCGCGGTCGTGCAACGCGGCGATCTGCGTCGCATCCCGGCCAAGCCGCTCGTGTAGCGCCCGCAGTGCCGCAAGGCCGTTCACCCATAACGCGTTGATCTCCACCGCCTTGCCGATCCGCGGCGTCACACCGACGCCGTCGACTCGGGCGTCCATCCAGGTCAGCGCGTAGCCGGGTTGGCCCTGGGTCAGCAGCCCGTCGGCCGGGTCGACGTGGATGCCGTAGCGGGTGCCGTGCACATGCGCCGTGATCACCCCGTCCAGCACCGGGACAACGGTGGCGGCGAGGTCGAGGTCGCCGGTTGCCGCGACATGGCGGTCGACGGCATGGACGAACCACAGGGTGGCGTCTGCGGTGTTGTACTCGGTCGCGCCGGTGTCGGCGGTGTTGGCCAGCATGCCCTCGGCGACCGTCGCGGCGTATGTACGCAGCAGCGCCCGCCCCTCCTCAGCCCGGCCGGTGGCCAGAAACAGCCCCTCGTATGAGGTCATGGTGTCGCGCGACCACGTGCCGAACCACGGGTAACCGGCGACGACGTCCGGCGCGGTAGTGACGAACGCGTCGGCGGCCAGCACCAGCCGCGCGGCCAACCCGTCGGTCGCGCCTGCGGTGGATACCACAGCCCGGGCGCGGTTTCGGGCCGCGGCCACCACCTCGGGCGCAGGCGGCGGCTCGACCGCGAGCTCGCCTGCCCAGGCCGACACCGCGAGCGTGTCGCCAACACTGGGCAGCTCGGCGGCGAACCGGCCGGCTAGCCACACGTCCTCATCGGCGTTAAGCCCGCGTTCGGCTTCCAGTCGCGCGTGCACGCCGCGGTACCAGTCCCCGGCCGGTGTCCAGCCGGGCCCGCGTAGCCGGAATGATCCCTCCACCACCGCCCCGCCATCATTGTGCTCGACGGACAGTGGCTCGCCAGCGTAGCGCTCGCCGTTCGCGTCGCGCCAGGTGACTAGGGCTTCCAAGGCCAGACTCACCGGCCCGCCGGCGAGCAGTCGGTGCACCACGGCCACCGACGCGCTGCCGTGACGCATCGCCAACTCACGTTCGAGCACCACACCGCCGACGCGCCAGCGCCAGCGAGGCAGCCCGTCGTCGAGATCGAACGACTCGAGCAAGATATGGCCGGTGGGCGCCACCACGCCGCCCGCCCACTCATGCACCCCGAGCCGCACTGAGGCGCCGGAGGGCAGTGTCAGCACCGGGTCCAAAGCGACCAGGCCGAGGCGGCGAGCCGATGGGCCGGCCATCGCCGCCACTAGCAAGCCGTGGTAGCGCCGGGTGCGCAGCCCGCATACCGTGCCCATCGCGTACCCACCATGGCCGTCGGCCACCAGCCATTCCCGGTCAGCTCCTTCTTCCAGGGAGGTTGCCACGGCAGGACCGAACGCGATGCGAAGCGGAGTCGTCACCCTCAATACAATGTCCCGCGGACGGGCGAAGGTAAAGCCTGGGTTGGGCTGCTGTACCGATCCTTGATCCCAACCGGTCGAAGCAATTGATCTTGGTGTAGATCGTCGGCGACACCGTCGACGAGGAGCACCAGGTGAGCAGTGAGCGCAAGATGGTGACCGAGGCCGATCGGGAGGAGATCTCCCGAGGGGTAGCCGAGGGGCTGGAGGTCAAGGTGATCGCCGCTCGGATCGGGCGGTCTCCGAGTGTGGTGTCCCGGGAGATCGCCCGCCACGGTGGGCGAGCCAATTACCGAGCCGTGGTCGCCCACCGGGCGGCCGCGGAGCAGCGCCGCAGGCCCAAGGCCCGCAAGCTCGATGCCTGTGCTGAGCTGCGGGCTGAGGTGGTGACCGGGCTGCGGGCGGGGCACTCCCCGGATCAGGTGGCCGGGCGGTTGCGGTACGAGCACCCCGGCCAGCAGGCTCGGTGGGTGTCCCATGAGGCGATCTACACCTGGATCTACGCCCTGCCCAAGGGCGAGCTGGCCAGCGAGGGAATCCTGCTGCGCTCCCAGCGCGAACAGCGCCGCCCGCACGGTCGCACGCGCTCACCGGGAGCCCGGATCGTGGGCATGACCAGCATCCACACCCGCCCCGCCGAGGCCACCGACCGGGCCGTCCCCGGGCACTGGGAGGGCGACCTCATGATCGGAAAAGCCGGCAAGACCGCCATGGCCACCCTGGTGGAGCGGACCTCCCGCTACACGCTGCCCGTCGCGCTGCCCGCCGGGCGCCGCGACGCCACCACCACCTGTGACGCGCTGATCACCACCGTGACCGGCATGCCCACCGAACTGATCAAGACCCTCACCTGGGACCAAGGCAGCGAGATGGCCGCCCACGCCGCGTTCTCCCTGGCCACCACCGTGACGGTGTACTTCGCCCACCCCCACTCACCCTGGGAACGCGGCACCAACGAGAACACCAACGGCCTCCTGCGCGAGTACTTCCCCAAGGGAACCGAGATCACCGACGACCAAACCTACCTCAACCACGTAGCCACCGAACTCAACAACCGACCACGCCGTATCCTCGGCTACCGAACCCCAGCGGAAGTCTTCGCCGACATCCTCGCAAGATCAATTGCTTCCACCGGCTGACACCAAGCATCCACCCTGCTAATTGTGCTAGTTCAGCAGTAATATGGAATAGTCGCTGACTCACCGCCGGGCTATGCTGCTCGTGTAGCGTTTCAGCCACCGCGTTGAGCTGCCCGACCACTGCTTTTCGGCGCAGTCCGCCCATGCCAGAGGCATCCCATCGACGAAAGAGCGCAACCGCGCGTTCGAGGGCATTAAGGGCATCACTGCCCACCGGCTCCGAGGAGGAGACGAGCGGAACGACAGCCAATTGCTGTGCCAGCCAGCGATGAACTGGTTGCAAGAGAGTGGCGCCCGAGATGATGGTGATTTCTCGCAATACCGTGCGGCGGCTGGCGATGCCCATTGCCGAGAACCGCTCCATGAGCGCGCCGATCTGCGTAGGCGAGCATCCTTCCAACGACAGGAGCAGTGTATCACTGGGCTGAGCGGGCTGAGCCGGGAAGTCGTCCAGGTCGGCCAGCAGCTCCTGAAGCACATCAAGCGACATCGCCAGGGCCTTGGCTAACTTCGGGCGGCACCACGGCTGCGGCTCTGTGTCGCCCGCTTCCCAGCGCACCACCGTGGAGCGCTCGACGCGCAGTAGCGCGGCAAGCTCTTCCTGGGTGTGGCCGACTGCTCGGCGGCGCTGCGCTAAGGCGCGACGTTTCGCTGCCATGACGGTACGGCTCCTCCTCGTGCCTCGGGAAATATCTAGCGTAGCGAACTGTTGACACCAAGCGGCCTTGCCCTGCTAGCAGTTTTGCGCAGGTAAACCACGCCGTGCATCACTCGTGCGTCATGTGGCATGGCTGATGTGCCTCACCGATGCTGTATCCCCCACCGGCATAACCGTCTTGACTCGTGGGTGCAGAGACATTGAGGAGGGCGGTATAGACGTGCAGACCTTGGACCTGACGGTGGAGCGCCTGGTGGTGATCCACGAACGGGATACATCGCAGGCCTCGGACGGGGCCACCGGTGACAGCGGCGAGACCAACGACGGCAACTGATCGCCGAAGGGATCGCAAACGATGGAGCACCGTCTCGTCTAGGCCGTCGGGAAGGCGCTGGGCTGGTCCAGCCCCGGCTCGATGGGGACGGCGTTCGCTCGGGGATCGTTTGATGACCCCGGGCTGTGTTCTCGGTTGCTCACGCCAATTCGACTGCTGGATATCATCATTCGGCGACGCCTGGAGCCGCCCCAGCTGCGCATTTTCCGGGACGGCCATGAGCTGCACCCCGACAATTTCCTGACCACTGGGGCCGAGCGGCGGAGAAAGGCGGTCCAGATGACCGACATGCGCAAGCTCGCCGAGCTGCTAAAAGGTGGGTGCACCGTAGTCCTCGACGCGCTGAACCTGCTCGACCCACGCGTGGAGATAGCATGCCGCGCATTGCAGTGGTGGTCCGGTGAGCGGGTTTAGGTCAATGTTTACCTGACCACTCAAAACACAGCAGGCTTTGACCTGCACTGGGACGATCACGATGTGATTGTCGTCCAGCTCGCTGGGTCGAAAATGTGGGAGGTCCGCGGCACATCTCGGCCAGCGCCGCTGCGTTGAGACGCCGCGCTGAACACCGAACCGAGCACCGAGGTGTTGTGGTCAGGGTCCCTTCACGCCGGGCAAGTCATGCACATTCCGCTGCCGGTGAACCCGCCGCGCGCGAGCGTCACCACCGCGAGCTGACGACGTAACCGCTGAGACCAGGGTCGATGCTCGGGCACTGGCGCGGCGGCTGGTCGAGGAGGAGCTATGCGCGGAAGCGACTCCCGAGTTGTGCTCGGGCTACACCGGTCTGCTCACCGCAAAGATGTGCTCGCCCACGCCCTGAGCATCGGGGTCGACCGGCTGGACACGGCCTACAACTACCTGCGGTTCGCCTCCCACCGCACGCTGGCGGCGACGGCTCGGGATCTGCTCAGGCGTTTCGCCGTGTCGACGAAGGTCGGATTCTTCCCTACGGGCCTCGGGGCGGAGCACTCGCTGGACCCCGCCCGGCTCCACCAGGCGGTGCGGGAGTCCGTTGACACCCTAGGGGTCAATGCCGTTAAGTTAGGCATTTGACCTTGAAGATGTGGATCTTTGGTGGGTCGGTGTGGAGTTGGCCGTGGTCGGTGG
>JBOHFJ010000151.1:0-11452 GCA_050699655.1 Pseudonocardiaceae bacterium | reverse complement strand
CATGGTGACCGTCCCGTCCCGCACCGTCACCAGCGACTCCGGGCTGCTGCCGACGACGCTGAACTCCTCCAGGTTGAGCAGGTACATGTACGGGCTGGGGTTAGTGGTGCGCAGTACTCGGTAAATGTCCAGCGGGTCGGCGTCGGTGGCGATCTCGAAGCGCTGGGACACCACCACTTGGAAGGCTTCGCCGGCCCGGATCGCCTCCTTGGCCGCCTCCACCGCGGCGTGGTACTGCCGCGGGCTGCGGCGGCGCACGAACTCCGGTGCTGGGCGGCTGAACACCGCCGCGCTGCCCGGTGCCGGCAGGCACAGCTTCGCGACCATCGCGTCCAAGCGGGCCACCGCGTCGTCATAGGCCGCATCGACGCGGCGCGGGGAATCGTCCCAGTTGATCGCGTTGGCGATCAACGTGACCGTGCCCGCATGATGATCCAGCGCGGCGAGGTCGGTGGCCAGCAGCATCACCAGCTCGGGGACCTGTAGGTCGTCAACCGCCAGCTCGGGCAGCCGCTCCAGGCGCCGGACCGCGTCGTAGCCGAGGTAGCCGACCATCCCGCCGGTGAATGGGGGCAGCCCGGGCAGCGGCTCGGTGCGCAGTGCCTCCACGGTCTGCCGCAACGCCTCCAGCGGCGTGCCCGCCCATGGTCCCGGCACCCCAGGAAGGCCCCTCGGCGGCGTCCCGCGCCAGACCGTGCGACCACCGGCCTCGGTAAGCGTGGCGGCGCTGTGCACCACAACGAACGACCAGCGCGACCAGGACGAGCCGTTCTCCGCCGACTCGAGCAGGAAGGTCCCAGGCCGGCTTTGGGCGAGCTTGCGGTACACCCCCAGCGGGGTCTCGCCATCAGCGAGCAGCGTCCGGGTCACCGGGATCACCCGGCGATCAGCCGCCAAGGCGCGAAATCGCTCCACATCAGGCTGCGGCTGGCCACTGTCGGTGTCGGCGATGCTGGCCATGGTTGCTCATGATAATCCCAAAGTAGCCATTTCACCCGCCGTTGACTCCAGAATGTGTTCTAGCATACTTTTTCACCTTATGTTGAAAAAAAGGGGGCGGGATGATGGCGGGATGATGGCGGACGAGAGTGGCCTCCGGAGCCGGCCCCGGGGGCGCCGTCCCGCTGGTGAGAACACTCGGGCGGCCCTGCTTGACGCCGCCCGAGTGGAGTTCACCGAGCGCGGCTTCGATGGCGCCACCGTGCGAGCGATCGCCCAGCGGGCCGAGGTAGACCCCGCGATGGTCAACCACTGGTTCGGCGGCAAGGAGCGGCTCTTCGTCGCCGCCATGGCGATCCCGGTCGACCCCGAGAAGATCGTCCGCGGAATCCTCGACGGGGATCCTGAACGGTCCGGCGAGCGGATCCTGCGCACCTTCCTGTCCGTCTGGGACGCCGAGGGCGGTGGGGCGCTGGCCGCGCTGATGCGCAGCGTGGCCAGTCACGAGGGAGCCGCTCGGATGATGCGCGAGTTCCTCAGCCGGGTGATCTTCGGTCGGGTCATCCCAGCGGTGGCGCCCGACCAGCACGAGCTGCGCGCGGCGCTGTGCGGTACCCAGATCGCGGGACTCGCCATGATCCGATACGTGATCCGCCTGGAGCCACTGGCCTCAGCCGACCACGACACCGTGGTCACCGCGATCGCCCCGAACCTCCAGCGGTACTTGACTGGCGTCCTGTGAGTGCGGAACGCGGGGCCGCAGGCGGCGGTGATCAGGACATATGTGGTCGCGGGCAGCACGGGGGCGGTGCCGCTGTGTTGCCTTGCGCACCTCCGCCTGCGTAACCTCACCACAGGCTTGCGGCATTCGGACGGGCAAAGATCGATCTGGAGTGTTTACGAGTACAGTGGGTAAACCGACACCTGGTATTGGGGTGATTTCCCGTGAGTACGCGGGTACACGGCCGCATCACGATCGAGCCCGACAAGATGGATGGCCAGCCTTGCATTCGGGGTCTTCGCTTCCCCGTCGTCACCGTGCTGCGGATGGTCGCGGGAGGGATGAGTGTCGATGACATCGTCGGTGACCATCCCGACCTCCAACCTGAGGACATTCCCGCGGCGCTGAACTACGCCGCTGAGGCGCTCGCCGAGCATTACTACCCGCTGAGGCCGCCTGCGTGAGGTTCCTGGTCGATGAGAACCTCTCGCCCCGAATCTGCACGCTGCTGATCGCCGGTGGCTATCACGCCACCCACATTCGCGACCATGGCATGGCCAGTGCCAGCGACACGCAAGTGCTCGCCAAGGCATCCGCCGACGAGCTCACACTCATCACCGCTGACCGAGGCGACTTCGGCCGCGAGCTTGCGCTCACCCGCGCCGTCAAGCCGTCGGTGGTCCTCCTGCGGCAGCTTCCCGAGGTCGTCCGAGCAGCCGACGTCGCCGCCCTGCTCCTCGCCAACCTGACGCCTGCTGTGGCCTCAGCACTCGGCGCAGGGGCGTTCGTCGTGCTCACCCCGACGGTAGTACGTGTTCGGCACCTCCCGTTGCGTTGAATCTCGGGCACCCACGCAGGCCACCACCCTGAGGCGGTCGCTCACTCGGCGGTACAGTCTGTAGCTGATCCACATCGCTGGGCGATAGCGTTCCAAACGAGAGCGAGGGGATGAGACCGCTGGCCGGGATGCGCAAGACTGTACGGCGTAAGCCTTGGCCAGCCGAGGCTGTCCTGGGCAAACCGAGACACGAGTTGAACGACTCCGCTCTGTTCGCCCGGTCCGTGGTCAGTCCTCTGCGCTATCCAGGAGCGAAACGTCAACTGTTCCACGCCCTACGGACGATCATCAGTGCCAACGTGCCCCCACCGCAGGGCGATAGGCAAAGTCGTGTCGGATGGCTTTCCCCTGGTTATGTTGGTTGGCCGAGGATGGAGAGGGCTCGGGTGGGGTTACGTGAGATCCACCGGAGACTGGATGCGATGTTGGTGCGGCCGGCGGTGCGTAGGGCGCCTATCGCCAGGTTGCGTAAGCCCGCGAGGACCTGAGGGGCTGATCCTTTGCGTAGTTGGGATCGGTCTTCGTCGTAGGTGACGTCGCGGATGTGATGCAGTGCCTCGATCCCCCAGTGGGCTCTGACCAGGTCCGCGAGGCGCTCGGGGCCGGCCTGCTCGGCGGGTAGGGCGGTGATGCCCAGTGCGGCGACCGCGGAGATGAGGGTCCCGTTGAGGTCATGGACATACCGTTCGACCAGGAATGCCTGCTGGGCATAGGGGAAGAGTCCTTCGGGGGCGGGCAGGACCTGGATGGTGCGCTTCTCGTCGCGTCCGTGGCCGCGGTCGCGCATGGTGTGCCCGATCGATACCTCGGCCCAGGGCAAGGCGTCGAGTTGGGCGAACAGCGTCGGCTGGTTGTCTTTGACGGCGGTGAACACATCCGCGGCACCTTTGTCTTCCACCAGGTATCGTGCGGTCTCCCGCTGGGCGTGCAGGGCGTCGAGAGTCACCGCCCACCCGGTGAGGTCCAGCGGGTCGAGAAGTGGCTTGAGCTGCGTGATCTCATTCGTCTTGTGCGCCACGTCACGCTGGGCGAGAACCGCGGGCAGCTCATGGGACATCGCCGCCAGCAGGTGCACCGCACGCCCGTCAGGTTGGACCGCCCCGCGCACGGCCTTGCCGTCCACCGCCAGTCCCCGCGTGGTCGGCTTGTCCTCCTCTGGCCTGTGCCGCCAGTCGGGCTGCCCGCTGTGGTCGTGGCGCCGGCCATCGTCGTGTCCGTCCTGATTGGCCCCGCCCAGCGGGGGGTCAGACGAGCCCATGCCGATGCGTTCGGCCAGGAACAAGCCGATCGCCGTGTCGACCGCATCAGCGTCCACTAGGCGCAACACCCGCCGAAAGGTGTCGACATGCGGAGCCGTGAACCGGCCGATGACCGGGTGGTACCGCGCTCCCAAGGCCGCCAGCACCACATGGGGCGCCTCAGCCGCCCACTCGCCGACCGCCAAGACTGACCGCGATCCAGCAAGGACCGCCGCGGCCGCGATCGCCAAGACCGCCGCAACTGAATGTCGCACACCACGGCGTTTGCTCGGGTCGGGCACCAGACACAGCAGCTCCAGCAGACGACTGCAGTCAGCGGCGTCAACGTGTAGCTCATCAGTGGTGGCAGCGGTGCGGGACAGCACCGCGAAAGTGGCAGACTGAGCAGGCATCGGAGCTCCCGGGGAAGTGCGGATCTTGGTCGATCGACACTCCTAGCGGAGCTCCGTTGCGTTTCTCACCCCAACACACCGCCACTACCCAACCGTGACCATCCAGTTCGACTGGTCTCCGGACCTGCTCCAGCCCACAGACCACGACTTTGCCGAACGCCCTGGCCGCCTCAAGCGCGGCGATCCGGCAAGCAATGACACGGTGGACGATCCCGGCCACGACTGCGGACGAGAGTGAGATCAAGAAGAGAATCATTCCTCTCGCCGACCTCTCACGTGAAGAGTCCCGATCATCACCCAAGTTCGCATTCGCGTTCGACGGCTCCGACGTGGAGATCCCAGCCCGCGAGAAGTACCCGTCCGTGACGGTAGGATTTCTTCAGATCGGGGGTGCCCTCGTAGATCTCGACAAATTCTTCGACTCCGATGATCGCGGGCTGGTCGATCCCCGCAAGCTGCGTCAAGCCATGGATGCTCGATCGATCCAATCGGTCCTACCTGGCAGTATGATCGTCCGGCCTGGGTTGACCGGCGTCCAGACCTGGCGGCTGGAACTGGATGAAATGTTCCGCTCCAGCGGCTTCTCCGAGTCAGGCGAGACCTACTCCCTGCATGACGCTCTCCTGACAATGCATGGCCAACCGGGCTCACCCGCCAAGTCTATTGAAATCGGCAAGTGCCCATCTTGCGAGGCCGTCAATATGCCGGTTGCGTCCGAGGACGCGACATGTCCTGGATGCTCATCCAGGCTCTACATCACCGACGTGCCGCGAACTCATGACGAATTCGCCGAGTCGGGTTCCAAGATCGTCCCATTCACCCGCGTTATGAACGCAGCGGAGCGTTTCCTCTCGCTTGGCTATATCGACTGGCTCTACAGCCGCTACCCCGCCGCGCTGGCCACCACACTGTTCATTCAGGACGGACCACTGGCCTTCTACGGAACAACCGCGCCTTTACTGCGGCGTTGGCTCAGCTATTGGTCCACACTCAACGCCAATCTGAGCCAACGTGGCCATTTGCCACCGCTCGTCGTTGGCGTGGAGAAGAGCGGCGCGTTCGTTGAGCACGCCAACGCGATCGCCGATCACATCCCCGACGGCCACCTGATGGGGCTCGACAACCACTACATCCAGACCCGCATCCGCGCCAAAAACCCCGATAAATGGTACGGCCAGGACGAGTTCTACGGGCGACGGTTCTTCTACAAAACGTCTACCGGTCGGGTGCTCGTGGTGACCGTGCCACGAGTTCCGGAAGGCGGCCCCTACAACGACAGTAAGAAACCGGGCACGCCACCAGACTGGCACGCCAATCCCGCGCGATACCCAACGTTGAGGGCGACGCTGGAAGCACTCGACCGGGTGCAGACAAGAATGTACACCAATGCCGTCATTCCGGTCGCTCTCGCTCACGAGGCGGTAGCGTTACCCCTCGGAACCGGCAGTCATGTCCTGACCTTAATGGCAAAACAAGCGCTTGGCCTGCCCTGATAGGTTTTCAGTCGCATCAGAGCAGCGCCGCTGCGCGAGGCCTCGTTCACGCTGCTGATCATTGGGTTCGCGGTCAAGGTCGGAGCTGTCCAGCTACATGTACTGATCTGCTGAAGCAGGTCGGCGTTCCGGTGTGACAGGCGGGGCCGACCTGGTCGACGATGAGCAGCACGGCGTCACCGTCGCAGTCCAGCCGCACCTCGCGCACGTGCTGGGTGTGACCGGAGGTCTCCCCCTTGACCCAGTAGGCCTGCCTGCCGCGGGACCAGTAGGTGGCCCGCCCGGTGTTCAGCGTGCGGTGCAGCGCCTCGTCGTCCATCCAGGCCACCATCAACACCTCGCCAGTGCCGCGCCGCTGCACGACGGCGCACACCAGCCCGTCTGAGTTGCGTTTGAGCTTCGCGGCGATCGCCGGGTCAAGTCCACTCATCGGACCGTCACCCCCGCGCGGCGCAGGCCGTCTTTGACCTCGTCGATCCGCAACTGCCCGAAGTGGAAGACGCTGGCGGCGAGCACCGCGTCAGCGCCGGCCGCCACCGCGGGCGGGAAATGCGCCACTTCGCCCGCGCCGCCACTGGCGATCACCGGGACCGTGACGACCGCCCGCACGGCGGAGATCATCTCTAGGTCGAAACCGGTCTTGGTGCCGTCGGCGTCCATCGAGTTGAGCAGGATCTCCCCCACGCCCAGCTCTTGGCCGCGAGCGGCCCAGGCCACCGCGTCGATCCCGGTGCCGCGCCGCCCGCCGTGGGTGGTCACCTCGAAGCCGGACGGGGTTGGTGGCTCTCCAAGGGGCACCCGCCGGGCATCCACCGAGAGCACGATGCACTGCGCGCCGAAGCGGTGACCGGCCTCGCGCAGCAGCTCGGGGCGGGCCACCGCGGCGGTGTTGATGCTCACCTTGTCCGCGCCGGCCCGCAGCAGGCGGTCCACATCGGAGACCTCGCGGATCCCCCCGCCGACGGTGAGCGGGATGAACACGCACTCCGCCGTGCGCCGGACCACGTCGTAGGTGGTCTCCCGGTCCGCCGCGGAGGCCGTGACGTCCAGGAAGGTCAGCTCGTCGGCGCCCTGCGCGTCATAGGCGGTAGCCAGCTCGACCGGATCACCGGCGTCCCGCAGCGCGGTGAAGTTCACCCCCTTCACCACCCGGCCGGCGTCGACGTCCAGGCACGGGATCACGCGCACGGCAACGGCCATCCGCTCAGCCTATGCGGTGGGACCCGGTTCCCGGGTCGGGGTCAGCGGGCTGCGGCCAGCGCGGCGGGCAGGGTGAGCGCCCCGGTGTAGAGCGCCTTGCCGATGATCGCGCCCTCCACGCCGTCCGAGGCCAGCGCGGCCAGCGCGGCCACGTCGCCGGCCCCGGAGACCCCACCGGAGGCGATCACGGGAGCTTTCGTCCGGGCGCAGACCGCACGCAACAGCTCCAGGTTCGGGCCGCGCAGCGTGCCGTCCTTGGTGACGTCGGTCACCACGTAGCGCGGGCAACCGTCGGCGTCCAGGCGCTCGAGCACCTCCCAAAGGTCCCCGCCGGAGACGGTCCAGCCGCGCGCGGCGAGGATGTGCCGCCCATCGATGACCCGGAC
The DNA here is from genome assembly GCA_050699655.1 of Pseudonocardiaceae bacterium. Lineage (GTDB taxonomy): Bacteria > Actinomycetota > Actinomycetes > Mycobacteriales > Pseudonocardiaceae. The sequence goes on along the minus strand of JBOHFJ010000151.1, from coordinate 4,224 downwards.
GTCGAGCCCCACCGCGATCCGCTCGCCATGCTCGGCGATCACCGCCCGGCACCAGGCGGGGTCCTCCACCGCGGCGGTGCCCAGGTTCACCCGGGCGCATCCGGTGGCCAGCGCGCGCGTCAAGGACGCGTCGTCGCGGATTCCCCCGGAGAGCTCCACCGCGATGTCCAGCCGGCCGACGACCTCGGCCAGCAGCTCGGCGTTGGAGCCCCGGCCGAACGCCGCGTCCAGGTCGACCAAATGGACCCACTCGGCCCCGTCGGCCTGCCAGGCCAGCGCGGACTCCACCGGGTCGCCGTACCACGTCTCGGTGCCGGCCTCGCCCTGGGTAAGACGGACAGTCCGGCCACCGACGACGTCCACCGCGGGCAGCAGCACAAAACTCATCGACCCACCCTAAGCCCGCCGAGGGCGCCGCTCGCGAAGCGGCGCTCACCACAGGCCGTCAGCGTAGTCTCGGCCCGGGCGGGCATCGATTGAGGAGCTCCATGGATGCGGTAGCCGAGCAGGACCGGTGGCGGGTGCGCATTCGCAACGCGAATGGCGCTGTTCTGGGTGCCGGCATCCTGCTGGGCACACGCTACGTGTTGACCTGTGCGCACCTCCTCATCCGGTCCGACGCGCCCGATCTCAGCACAGTGAACACAGTTCCCGACATCGACGTGACCGTCGATTTTGTCGGCTTACCCCCACTGCCGTCCGCGAAAGCGCGGGTCGCGCGCGGCGGGTGGGTCCCGGACAACGACACCGACGGCGGCGACATCGCCTTGCTTGAGCTCGACGCGCCGCAGCCCATCGGCTCGACCACCCCGCTACGCCGGTTACCCGCGACCCGGGGCCGCGCCGTCTACACCTGCGGGTTTCCTCGCGGCCTCGAGGACGGCATGTGGGTGGACGCGACGCTGTCCGGACCCTGCGGGCCGGGCGGCGAATGGGTGCAGATGGACGCGACATCGCCGGGCAGGCCGGTGCGAGCGGGTTTCAGCGGTACGCCAGTTTTCGATAAACTGACACAATGCGCCATCGGCATGGTGGTCGGCAAATACACTGATGAGGAATCCGGGCTTTCCTACATGCTTCCCGTCGAAACAATTCTCCGGCATCTCCCCGAAGTGAGCGCATGGGTACGCGGCGCCAAGGCAACCGATCCAAGCCTCGTGGGGAATCTCGGATCACAGGTTCTCGACGATGACCTCGCCCGAAAGCTCGTGTCCTGGATGGAGCGACACCGGGGAACAGAAAACATCCAGATCATCATCACGGGGAATTCGGACGCACCGGGGTCCGCAGTCCTCCGCAGCGTCATCGGCCTTGCCGACCGGGAACAGCGACCCAACTCAACGGATCCGCTCGTGACCGCGGCCCCTCCAGGGACCGTTCCCGCGCCGGGCAGCATCGACCTCGCCGTCGACGTCACCGGCAAGACGCCAGCAGAGGTATTTCGGCGAATTGCCGAAAGAGCCGGCATCCCCGTCGAACAGTCGACGGAACCAACCGCCCAGTTGTGGGACAGCCTGCCACCGATGACCATTGTGGTGGCCGGCATCGACGACGCCGAGCAGCCCGAAGCCCTGCTGACCGACGTGCTCGAGCCACTCGCGGAGCGAGGCCACCGCCTGTTGCTTACTTTCCGCCGGGCGTCGTCGTCCAGCCTGACTGTCGCCAGGTCGTGGATTGGATCAGCGTCGCGGGACCCTGATCCGGATGCCCGACCGCTCGTGCACCTGAGCGCAAGGACATGGATGTGCGCGGGTCTGTTGCCGTTGCCGGTCCTGGACCTTCCCGATCCCGCCACCAGGGTCCGGGCCGAGACTGAGCAGGGCGGGATCTTCTCCGTCGCCCCGAAACTGAGCGCGGGTGATCTGCTGGCGGACCAGTACGAGGTCGTTGGCGCTCTGGAGCATGGTGGCCTCGGCTGGGTCTACCTGGCCAGGGATATCCACCTGGACGGCAACTACGTCGCCCTCAAGGGACTGATCAATACGAACGATGCGCGAGCTGTGGCGCTGGCGGTGTCAGAACGGCGCTTTCTCACCACGCTCGACCACCCCAACATCGTCCGTATCATCAACTTCGTCGCCCATCCCGAGCCGCGTTCCGGCGAGCTGACCGATTACATCGTGATGGAATACGTCGGTGGGCTGTCACTGGCCGAGGTCAAGAATCGGGCCGCGAGGCATCAGGATCCGTTGGGCGGACCGCTGCTGGTCGAACATGTCATCGCCTACGGCATTGAGCTCCTCGTCGCGTTCGAGTATTTGCACGGTCACGGATTGTTGTACTGCGACATGAAGCCGAGCAACGTGATCAGGAGCGCGAACCGCATCAAGATAATCGATCTCGGCGCGGCCCGCAGGATCGGCGACCACCAGTCGCCGATCGTCGGGACGCAACCTTACCAGGTCAGCCGCGAGGAGATCCGCACACGTGGCCTGACAGTGCAGTCCGACATTCACACGATCGGGAAGACGCTCGACGAGTTGTTCCGCGTGACCGCGGACATGCACACATCCCCCACTAAACCGGGCAACGACCGAGTCTCGTTCGGCATCGAGTCCTTCCGCCGGGTACTGGAGCGGGCGACCCATGAGCGGGTCGACAGCCGTTTCCTGTCCGCGGCGTCGATGTCCCAACAGCTCAAGGGCGTGCTGCGGGAGGTTCTCTCGCTGCGGGACGGGCAGCCACGCCCCGAGCCATCCGCCGTGTTCACGGTGACGGCAACCCTGCTCGACGCCGGGCTTGGCATGGTGCCGCCATTGGAGAGCTGGACGACCAACCGAGCCGCCGAGCACGAGGCCGTGCTGCTCGACGGTCGGCCAAGCGCGACCGCGACCGCCGTCGGCCTGCCGGCGCCGCTGGCGGATGGGAACGACCCAGCGGCGAGTTTTCTGGCAACAATGAGCGCGACCGATTCGCGTCGGCTCATCGATAAGCTCTCGGAGTTTCAGCCGGAATCTGCGGAGATCCAGTTGTGCGAATGCCGTGCACACCTCGAGCTGGGCGACCTCGAAAAAGCCCAGGGATGCCTGCGCAGGGCCGAGGTTATTCTTGGCCAAGCCGCTGACTACGACTGGCGCAGCGCTTGGCACCACGGGCTGCTCGAGCTGGCGAACGACAAGATCAACGACGCTGAATCGCAGTTTGCCGAGGTCTACCGAGCGCTGCCAGGAGAAGACGCCCCGAAGCTCGCGCTGGGTTTCTGCCACGAGCAACTTCACAATCTCGATGACGCCCAGCGTTACTATGACGCGGTCTGGCGCCGAGACCGTTCGCAGGCCAGTGCCGCGTTCGGCCTCGCCCGCATCTGCCTGCGCCGTGGGATGCGGAACGACGCCGTGACGATCCTTGATGAGGTACCCGGTGTCTCCCGACACTACGACGCGGCCAGGATCGCCGCGGTTCGAATCCTGTCCGGACGCCTTGCGGCAGGTTCCGAAAACAGAACCCAGCTGCCGACCGCCGCCGATTTCAGTGCGGTGGTCCGTCGACTGCCGGCCCTATACCTGGACGAAGGCGATGCGGATGGCGCCGCTCGGGAGCGCCTCACGGCGGCCGTGCGCGAGGTTGCGCTGGCCTGGTTCCGCGAAACCGGAGGCGACCAGCAGTTGAACGGCCATGATGTCCTCGGTGGTCATGTCAACGAGCGGAAGCTTCGCGAGCTGCTCGAAAGTTCCTTCCGCGCCCTCGCCCGACAAGCCCGCAACACCCACGACCATGGCGTCCTGATCGACCGGGCTAATGCCGTCCGCCCCCGGACCGCGCGGTGACGACATGGCCAATCTGGTGACCCCGACCGCTGCGCCGGCACCGACGCCGAAAACCACCACAGACAAGAACCTGTGGATCCTGTTTGTACTCCTCATGATCGCAACCGTGGTGGTCGGCGGCACATCCTGGTGGGTATCTCAGAAAGTGTACGACACCGTTAACACGGTACGCGACACCACGGCTCCAGCGATCCACGATGTGTTCGCGGCACGAGACGCTCTGGCGAAAGCCGACAGTGCGGCCATCGACAGCTTCCTGAGTGATGAAGTATCACTCAGCGGGCCCGGCCTGGAGTATCAAAACCAGCTGACGTCGGCCAATCAGCATCTGGAGGCTTATGCAAAAGCCTCTTTGAAGAAGTACAGGCCGATAGCGGCGCGGAACGAGGACAAGAAGGTCTTCAACGGTCTTCTGTAATCAGTGAAGAGAATCCGCCATGTCTTGAGGTTGGCGATG
>JBOHFJ010000150.1:0-11493 GCA_050699655.1 Pseudonocardiaceae bacterium | reverse complement strand
GTCCTGGTGGGCCGTGCTGACCGGGCTCTTCTGGGCTGGGCTGGTCAGGGTGTCGTTCCTGCATCACGTCACGTGGGCGGTGAACTCCATCTGCCACATGATTGGCAAGCGACCGTTCGTCTCGCGTGACAAGGCCTCGAACTTCTGGCCCATGGCGATCCTGTCCGCCGGGGAGTCCTGGCACAACCTGCATCATGCCGATCCCACCTCGGCCCGGCACGGCGTGCTCCGGGGGCAGATCGACATTTCGGCTCGAGTGATCTGGCTGTTCGAGAAGCTGGGTTGGGCCTGGAACGTGCGCTGGCCGACGCCGCGGCGACTATCCAAGATCACGACCAGGGCGTGAGTCATCAGTTGACGGCCCGCTGACCGACTCCCTTCGGCGCGGCCACCTGAGCACAGGTTACTCCCCTGTGTAATTGCTTGACAACTTTCCGTGTCCAACACGGTGGGGAACTTTATCCCCTGTTCGGGTGAATGTCTCGGTGGTTACCGTAGCCCGGTAACGCTTGGAGCTGGCTGGTAGATATACGCACTGTGGGGAGGGGCGACTCCACGGTACGAGAGGGTGAGTGCGGCTTGCTGGGGGCCCGGTTGGTCACTCAGGGTGCTCACGTTCGGCGTGCGTTCCGAAACATTCAGTTGTCGGCAGGCATCTCGAGTCACGGCAGGGGGCCCGTCTCGATGAAGTTCGTTCCAAGCAATCCCGATGTCCGCGTGGCGGTAGTGGGCTATGGCTACTGGGGCTCCAAGCACATGCGGGTGCTCAGCAGCATGCCGGGTGTGCGGGTGACCATCGTCGATGAAGATCCCGAGCGGATCGCGGAGGCGAAGCGAAGCTACCCCTCGGCGGCGGCCAGTGGCGTGCACCTGATGGCGGGCCACACCTTCGAATACAACGCGGCGGTCTGGAAACTGAAAGAGATCATCGATTCCATCGACCCGGCTGGGGCGGACCGCGTTCGGGAGGTGGCCTCATGACGAGCGTCCCTTTCCTGGATCTCCACGGCGTCCACAACGGGCTGCGCGAGGGGTTCGACCTCGCCTGGAAGACTGTGCTCGACCATGGCCACTTCGTCGGCGGCCCCGAGGTCGAGCGCTTTGAGCGTGAATTCGCGACCTACTGTGGAGCACAGGCCTGCATCGGGGTGGCCAACGGAACTGATGCCCTGGAACTCATTCTCAGCGGCCTGGGAATCGGGGATGGTGACGAGGTCATCATCCCCACGAATACGTTCATCGCGACGGCCGAGGCGGTCCGCGCGACCGGTGCGCGGCCGCGGTTCGTCGACGTGTGCCCCGACACCCTGCTGATCGATCCAGCCGCGGCGGTCGCCGCGATCAACAGTTCGACAGCCGCGATCATCGCGGTGCACTTGTACGGTCAGATGGTGGACCCCGAGCCGATCTCTTCGGTCGCCGCCGCGCACGGGCTCGCCCTCATTGAGGACGCCGCGCAGGCTCACGGCGCCCGGCACCAGGGCAGGCGCGCGGGCAGCGTTGGCATCGCCGCCGGGTTCAGCTTTTATCCGGGCAAGAACCTCGGCGCTCTGGGCGACGGCGGCGCGGTGCTCACCAGTGATCTCGCCCTGGCCGAGCGCATCCGCAGCATCGCCAATCACGGGCGGTCCTCGACTGATCGCTACCTGCACGATCTCGCTGGGCGAAACAGCAGGCTCGACACGCTGCAGGCGGCGTTGTTGTCGGCGAAGTTGCCGTGGCTGGATGCCGGTAATGCCCGGCGGGCGGCGGCGATGGCCGCCTACCGCGAGCGGCTGCCGCGGCACTGCGTCCCAGTATCGGTGCAGCCGGGCGCCGAACCGGTGTACCACCTGGCGGTCATCCAGGTCGAGCGCCGCCGTGAAGTCAGTGACGCGTTGACTGCGGCCGGCATCGGGTGGGGTGTACACTACCCGATCCCCTGCCATCAGCAGCCAGCTCTGGCCGCGCTCCACGAGCCGGTGCCAGCAGTCCAGAAGTTTCCGGTAGCAGAGCGTGCGGCCGGCCGGATCCTGTCCCTGCCGATGTCCCCCACCCTGACCATTGAGCAGGTTGCGCGGGTCTGCGATGTGCTCGGAGGTGCGCTGTGACAGACGTTTCCCGTGTCTTCCAATACGGGGCTAGCGAGTCGAATGGACATGTGATGGGCCAGCAGGAGCAACTGCAGCGGTCCTTGGAGACCGGCCCCCTGGAGGCCGGCCTCTTGGAGACCGGCGCGGTCCCGCCGCGGCGGTCAGCTGGTCCGCTGGACAGTCCCCCCGGCGACCTCGGCGGCGGCTGGTTGACGACCCGCCTGGCGTTGCTGGGGTTGACGATCATCCTGCTCGGCACCGCCGCCGGGCTCCTCGGCGCGCTGGTCTTGCCGAAAACCTACGGAGCTCGGGCGGAGATCCTCTACTCCAACAGTCAGGACCAGCAGGGCGGTGGTGACCCGTTGCGGCAGAGTCGTCAGCTCAGCGACCAGTTGGTGTTCCTGAAGAGCCGCAACGTGCTGGAGCCGGTCGCGCAGAAGCAGGGCCGACAGTTCACGGACCTCGACAAGGAAGTCAGCGCGACGGTGCTGGACAACAGTGAGGTCATTCAGGTCGAGGCCGACGGTCCCACCAAGCTGGCCGCGATGCAGACGTTGCAGGCCGTCATGGACGGGTATCTGACGCTCATCCGCCAGCCCAGTGGAACGACCCTGAACCTGAACACCCAGCTCGCTGAGGCCCACGCGAGCACCACCCAAATCCAAGCGCGGGTACAGCAACTCACCACCGCGGTGTTGAACGGAACCTCCACCCAGACGTCCCTCACTGAGGCTCGTACCGAGCTCACCACTTCGATGGACCGGGAGAAGGCGATCCAGGCCAAGATCGACGACCGTAACCTCAGCGGCCAGGCGGGACCGAACGCTCAGCTGCTCACGCCGCCCTACTCACTGCCCGACCCGGTGTTCCCGCAACCGCTGATTGCCGCTGGCACCGGTGCCCTGGTCGGAGTGCTGGTGGCTGGCGCGATGGCGGCGGTGGGCGCGCGGCGTCGGATGAAGCTGTGAGGGTCCGGTTGTGGCCGCCGCAACGGTGAGAGCGCGCGAAGACCCAATCCCCGCCATCACAGTGCGCAACTCCGCCACTGTCGCGGGGTGGACGCTGGTGAGCCGAGCCACCGGGTTGCTGCGGGTGGTGGTAATCGGGGCAGTGCTGGGGCCGACCTATTTCGCCAACGCTTTTCAGACCGGCTACATCGTCCCGAACCTGGTGTTCACGCTGGTTGCCGGGCCGGTGCTGGCGATGGTTCTGGTGCCGGGTGTGGTTCACGCGATGGGTAGCGGCGGGGTGGCGCGAGCCCGGGAAGTGCTCGGTGGGGTGACCGGGTGGTTGTTGGGTGTGTCGGCCTTGGTGGTCTTGCTGCTGATGGTTCTGTCCCCGGTGCTGGCCTGGACGCTGACCTTCGGCATCCCGGATCCCGTTGCCCGAGCGCGAGGCTTGTGGTTGGCCACGCTGCTGATCTTGCTGGTCGCACCGCAGATCCTGCTGTACGTCCTGCTTAATCTGGGGATAGCCGCCCAGCAGGCTCGGGGGCGCTTCGCGCTGGCGGCGGGCGCGCCAGCGGTGGAGAACGTCGTGTTGATCCTGACGGTGGTGCTGGCCGGCTGGCATTACGGGACTGGCCTGGACGTCGAGCACGTTCCGGTCCAGCTGGTGATCGTGCTCGGGGCGGGCAGCACCGTGGCCGTCGCGCTGCACGCGGTTCTGCAGCTGGCCGGCACCGCGCGGGTGGGCCTGCTGGTCCGCCCGTCGCTGCGCTGGCGCCAGGATCCCGAGGTTCGCGCGGTGACCAGCAGGCTGGTGCGCTCGGTGGGGGTGGCGGCGTGGCCGGCGGCGGCGATGTACGTGCTGCTCGCGTTGGCCGGTTCGGTGCCCGGTGGCGTCTTCGTCGTGCAGCTGTCCTATTCGGTGTTCTACTCGCTGTCCTACATCAGCGCCCGTGCGGTGTCGCGGGCCGCGCTACCTGCTCTGGCGGATGCCGCACAGCGTGCGGACGGCCCGGCGTTCGGCGTGGCATGGCGCCAAGGTCTGTCCTACGCCGTCATGGCCAGCCTGCCGCTGCTGGTGCTCCTCGCGGTGAATTCGCTGCCCACCGCGAACATCCTGGCCAACGGCGAGTTGCGGCACGCGGACCTGATCGGCTCGCTCGCCACCTGTCTGGGGGTGGTGGCGGTGGCTCAGTTGGTGGGTGGGGTACACGACCTCGGTCGTCAGGCTCTGTTCGCCCGGTTGGACGACCGCTTTCCACGTCGGGCCAGCGAGATCGCTTTCGGGGTGATCCTGCTCGCGGCGGCGCTGGCGTTGTTGCTGCCCGCCGATGGGTCTCGGTTGGTCTGGCTGGTGGCCGCCATACTGGCCGGTGAGCTCGCCGCCGCCGTGACTGTGTTGACCCGGCTGCGCCGGGCGATGTTGCCGGAGCGGTTTCTGGAGCTCCGGGCATTGGGTGGGGCGTTGGTGGCCACCCTGGTGATGGTGCCGGTGGCTGGCGCGATGTGGTGGATACATCAGGTCAACGGTGGTGATCGGCTTACCGACCTTGCGCTTGTCGCCCTGGGTGGCGCAGTGGCGCTCGGGGTCTACGTCCTGGTGCTCCGTGTCGCGATGCGACGGATAGGTGGTGGGTCATGACTCAAACCGAGAGCCCGCCAATTCCCGCGGTCAACCGCCGCCTGGGGCTGGGAGCCGCCGGCTGCGCCTTGGTGGGCGGAATCCTCGCGGTGGCGGCTGGGCCGCTGCTGGCCCTCACCGTCATCGGGGTGCTAGCCGTACTCGGGCTGTTCGCGGCGGCGGCCTACCGGCCGATCTTCGCGACCTACGCCTATCTGGGCACCCTGCCGCTGATCGCCGGCATCAACGCCGGCACTCTGATCCCGCTGGTGCGGCCCAACGAGGCGCTGCTGGTCGTTGTGCTGGCCGGGGCGCTGATGGGCGCTTATCTTCGTTGGTGCCGGGGCGAGCGGGTGGCGCTGCGGCTGTATCAGTTCGATGTCCCGCTCGGTGTCTTTCTGCTGATGTCGACCGCATGGCCGCTGCTGTCCCTGGTGCTGCGCGGGCACACGCCAGCGATCTCTGATCTGGCCGCCGTGCTGCCAGTGTGCAAGCTCGTCGCCGTCTACCTGCTGGTGCGCTGCACCGTCACGACTGAGGCCCAGCTGGTGCGGTGTTTCCGGGTGGTCCTCTGGCCGGGGGCCGTGGTCGCGGTGATCGCGATCTTGCAGACTCTCCATGTCGGCCCGGTCGTGTCGTTGCTGCAGACCTTCTGGGCGCCTGACAGCAACGCGGCCGCACTCGCCGAGCGGGGCACCGCGACGCTCGGCTCGCCGCTCGCAACCGGCGACTACATCATCATCTGTTTGATTTTGGTGATCTGCTGCGGGGCCCGGGGGCTACTGGATCGCCGGGAGCGGCTGGTGTTGGGATTGGTGCTCAGCGCGGGTGTGCTGGCTGCCGGCCAGTTCTCCACCTGGATCTCCGCGGTCGTGGCGGCCGGGCTCATCCTGTGGCGCTTCGACACCGTGCGCCGCAACGCGATCCGGTTCCTGTGGCTGGTCCCGGTCGCGCTCGCGATTGGCGCACCGGCGGTGATCGGCCGACTGCAGGGGTTCAGTGAATTCGGTGTTCCTCCCAGCTGGATCGGCCGCTGGAACAATCTGTCCACCTTCTACCTGCCGAGGTTCGGTTTCATCAACGTCCTGCTCGGGGTCTCGCCCAACGAGGTGCTGCCGGCACCCGAGACCTGGCGCGACGTCATCTATCTCGAGAGTGGCTACCTGGAGTTCCTCTGGATTGGCGGAATCCCGCTGCTGGCCGCTTTCCTCTGGTTGTCGGTCGTGGTGCTGCGCAGAACCAGCCAGCTCATGGCCCAGCCGGGCGCTCTCGGCGCGGCGGCCGCCACGTTGTGGGTCTGCTGGGGTTTCTTGATCATTATCACCGTTCTTGATCCGCATCTGACGCTGCGAGGAACCGGAGACTTGTTTTTCATGCTGATGGCAATCACCACGGGGAGGCTCAGTGTCCAGCGGCGTTGAACAAGCACGCTTGCCCGCTCGGTGGGAACCGGTGGCTCGGCGCGCCGTCGATCTGCTGGTGGTGGTGATCGCATTGCTGGTGCTCGCGATCCCGATGCTGCTCATCGCGATGGTGATCATGCTGGGGACTCCGGGTCCGGCGTTGTATCGCCAGCAGCGGCTGGGCCGGGGGGCACGACCGTTCACGATGTACAAGTTCCGCACTATGCGGACCGGTTGCTCCGACGCGCAGCACCGCGAGCTCATCGCCCGCGAGCTGCGTGGTGAGGACACCTCGGTCGATGGCAGTTGGAAGATCGACAGTGATCCGCGGGTGACCCGGATCGGCTCCATCCTGCGGAGCACCAGCGTCGACGAGCTTCCCCAGCTGCTCAACGTGCTGAGGGGGCACATGTCGCTGGTCGGGCCCCGTCCCTGTCTGGACTGGGAAGCGGAGATGTTCCCTGCCAGGTTCGCTGAGCGCTTCGAAGTTCCGCCGGGCCTGACCGGGCTCTGGCAGGTCAGTGGGCGCAGCACGATGGGCACGCTGGAGATGTTGGAACTCGATTTGGCTTATGTGCGCGGCTGGAGTTTCTGGACGGATCTCGCGATCCTGCTGCGAACTGTTCCGGCGCTGCTGCGGGGGCACGGCGCGCGCTAGGCAACGAGCGTTTCTGTCAGCTGGGGGGAGCAGCTTTGACGGCCGTCGCGGTGAGGTTTTTCACGACCCCACGGCTATCTCGCCGGGTCCGGGCGGTGGTGCTCACGGTCCATGTCGTGATGTCGGTGGGCTGGCTGGGGATCGACGGCGCGCTGGTGGCGCTGGAGGTGACCGGGCTGTCCACTGTGCATCCGGCAGCGCGGGCTGGGATGGCCACCGCGACGGCCGTGATCGCCTGCTGGGTGCTCGTCCCGGTGGTGTTCTTCGCGCTGTTCAGTGGGCTGGTGCTGGCGCTGTCCACACACTGGGGTTTGGCGCGGCACTGGTGGGTGCTCGTCAAGTCCGGGATCGCCGCCGTATTGGTCGCCGCGGGTCTGGTGTTCTTGGTGCCCGCGCTGCCCGCGATCCTCGCCGGAGGTGGTGCCCCGGCCACGATGCCGACGCTGATTGAGAGGTTGGTCGCGATGGTGCTGCTGCTCGCCGCGACGGGACTTTCCGTGATCAAGCCGTGGGGCAGGACACCGCGTGGTCGCAGGGTGCGAACGCGGCCACCTGTCCCAGCCCAGCGGACAGTGCCGCGGAAAGCCCAGAGCAAGGCACAGCGGACAGTTCAGCCAAAGTTTCAGCAGAAGTAGCGATACAGCAGCGTTCCGGCCTGCCTGGTCACCTCATCGGGCACCGACTCGCCGGTGAGCAGCTGGGTGAGCTCGCCGAGCATCGCACCGGCCTGAGCGTCGCGGCGCGCGTGCTCTCCGCCGGCGCGCAGGGTCACAATCCGCCGCTCCTCAGTGGCCCACTTGCGTTTGTACGCGATCAAGCCAGGCTGATCCAGGTCGGAGCACCCCCAGTCAAGCAGCTGGGCTCCGCGCTGGACACCCCACCGAATCCCGGCCCAGAAGATCGCGTCGTTGGGGCGAAGCGCCAGGTGCTCGTGGCGCGAGGCCCCGAACTTGTAGTACAGCGTGTCGCCCCAGGTGAGGAAGACCGCGCCGGCGATCAGCTCATCGCCGGCGCGGGCGAGCATCGTCACGATCGCGTCGTCGCGAGCGAAGGCGTCCCAGATGTTGTCGAACAGCTCGACGGGCTGGGCGAGCAGCCGATACTTGCGCTTGCGCAGGCAGACGTGCAACCCGTGAAATTGGTGCACGGCGTCCCGGCCGGTGTGCGCCTCGATCTGAACCCCCTCGCGCTCGGAGATCGCGATGTTGCGCCGAGCGTGCTGCGACAGCCGCCGCCGGATCTCCTCGACGTCGCCGTGCAGCGGCGTGCCGTGCCACGCCGCCGCGGCAACCTGCTCGAAGCGTGGGTCGCTGACGGGCACGGCGTCCGCGAAGCACCGCAGCGTCAGCGCGGCGGTGGTGGTGATGACCCCATCCACGAGGGCTTTCCAGTCGACCTGGTCATCGGTCAGTGGTTCGGCCCGGTCGGAGAACGGCAAGCTGGACATCCGGTCGCCGCGAATGTCGCTGATCGGCACCCAGGCCAGCCCCGCTCGCGGCTGCCCGTCCCAGCCGAGCCGGATGGCGCTGGTGGGCGTGAAGCCGTAGGTGCCGCACACCGCGTCGATCCACGGCGGCGAGGTGAACACGCTGCCCCGCGAGTTCAGGGCGAGCAGCCGCCAGCGGGGGTCCCCGCGCGGATCGGCGCGCACGATTTCCGGCTGTGTCGCGGACGCGTTCACGGAGGGGACACTACCCGTTACTCACAGTACCCGATACGCTGCTGGCATGACCACGCTGTTTGTCGCCACGACGGGTGGGCACCTGACCCAGCTCGACAGCCTGGCGAGCCGCATCCCCCCCGATGGCCCCAGCAATGACTCCAGCCATGACGCCGTGTGGGTGACCCACGCGAATGAACAGAGCCGGTCGATGCTGGCGGATCGCGACGTGGAGTTCGTGCCCTACGTCGGGGTGCGCAGCGTGCCCGATGTGCTCCGGTGCATCTCGTATGCGCGCCGGTTGCTGCGGCGCCGGAAGGTCACTCGAGCGGTGTCGACCGGGTCGGGGATCGCGTTGGGGTACTTGCCGTACCTGGCCGCGCGGGGAGTGGAGTGCCACTACATCGAGAGCGCGACGCGGGTGAGCGGGCCCTCCCTCACCGGGCGAGTCCTGCAGTGGATCCCGGGGGTCCGCACCTACACCCAGTACCAGAGCTGGGCAGACCAGCGGTGGGGCTACGCCGGCAGCGTGTTCGACGGATATGAGTCCATCGCCGTGACGCGGGTGCCCGATGGGGTGGTTCGGGTGGTGGTCACGGTGGGCGCGGCGACGCAGTATCCGTTCCGCCGGCTGTTCGAGCACCTGGCGCCGTTGCTGGCATCTGAGGGTGCGCTGGCGCGGAAGGTCGGGCTGCCGGTGGAGGTGCTGTGGCAGACCGGTGACACCCCAGTGGATGACCTGCCCATTCGTGCCACGCCGGTGCTGCCCGCAGCTGAGCTGAGCGTCGCGCTGGGCAAGGCGGACATCGTGATCAGCCATGCCGGCACCGGGTCCGCGCTGGCCAGCCTGGACGCCGGACGGTACCCGATCCTCGCCACTCGGGACAGCTCGCGGGGTGAGCAGATCGATGATCACCAGCACGAGCTCGCCACCGAGCTTGCCCGGCGAGGCTTGGCCAGTCAGCGCGATGCCCAGTCCATCACCATCGACGACATGATCGAGGCCATGGGCATCTCGGTGCGGCGCGCTACTTCACCCCCGCCGTTCGAATTGCGCACCAGCGGACTCAAGTGATCGGCGCTCAGCCACTCAGCACCTAGTCTGGGCGCTGTGGCTGACATGGTGGGTTACGAGCTGGACGGGCACGTCGCGACGATCACCTATCAGCGACCGGACAAGCTCAACGTCATCGACGGACAGGTGCGCGCGGAGCTCAACGCCGCGTTCGCCGCGTTCCGGGACGATGAGGACGCCTGGGTGGCGATCGTCACCGGGGTGGGACGGGCGTTCTGCGCCGGGGCGGACATGCGGTCCGAGGGTGACCCCGCTGGAGACTTCCCCGGCACGTTCTGGGAGAAGCCGACCGTCAACTCCTTCGAGAGTGGCTGGGAGATCTACAAGCCGGTGATCGCCGCGGTGAACGGGTACTGCCTGGGTTACGGGCTGACCCTGGTCACCTGGTGTGACTTCGTCATCGCCAGCGAGCGGGCGGTCTTCGGCTACTCGGAGGTGCGGATCGGCATCCCCACCATCGTCGGCGCCATCCGGCTGCCGCAGCGGATCGGCTGGCAGCACGCCATGGAACTGCTACTCACCGGGGAGCGGATCGACGCCGCGCGGGCCAAGGAGATCGGGCTAGCCGGTTGGGTGGTGCCGCATTCGTCGTTGCTGGCCGCCGCCCGGGAGCTGGCTGACCGGCTGCTGGCCGCCGCCCCGCTGGCCGCCCGGGCCACTAAGGAGGTGGCCCGCCGCGCCTGCGACATGTCGTCCGTGGACGCGATTCGGTTCGGTGAGACGACCCTTCGCTTAAGACACACCTATCGGGTGATCCGCGTCCACGCGGGCTGAGCCTGCGGCGAGGTCGTTGGTCAGCTCGATACGAGTGCTGGCAAGCACGGCACGTCCGTGGGCCGCCGCCACGCGGGCTGCGCGATCACGATCATGCCGTCTGCTGCGCCCGGCAAGAGTCATCTGGGAGGTTGCCCGTATCGTCCACGTGCCGACACAGTGACTGGGGGTGATCGTGGCCCACGTCTTCATCAGCTATGCCACCCCGGACCGGGCCATCGCCGACGAGGTGGCGAGGTGGCTGCGGGCGGCGGGTCATGAGCCGTTCCTCGACCATGACCTTCGCGACGGCATCAGTGCCGGTGAGGACTGGGAACAGTGCCTGTACGACGAGCTGCGGCGGGTCGACGCGGTGATCGGCGTGGTCACGTCGTCCTTTCTGGCATCGACTTGGTGCACGGCTGAGTTGGCGACCGCGCGCGCTCTGGGGTGCCGGCTGATGCCGTTGTCCGCCAAGGCCGGGGTGGTGCACCCGCTGATGCAGCGCCTGCAATCCGTCGACTACCTGGCCGGTCCCCGGCAAGCCCGCGACCGGGTGCTCCAGGCGGTACGGTTGCTGGATGAAGGGGGAGCTACGTGGCGGGAGGGTGACAATCCCTTCCCCGGGTTGGAGCCGTTCACCGCGGCGCTGAGCCGGGTGTTTTTCGGTCGTGCGGACGAGGCCCGCGAGGTGGGCAACCGGTTGCGCGTTCTCGGCGGCACTGGCGGGCTGCTGGCCATCGTCGGGCCGTCCGGCTGTGGGAAATCCTCGCTGCTCAACGCTGCGGTGGTGCCGCTGCTCGACAGCGACCCGGCCTGGTTAACAGTGCCCTCGCTGGTGCCGGGAACTGATCCGCTGCCCGAGCTGGCCCGGGCACTGGCGGCCACCGCCGCCCGTCTGGAGTTGGGTTGGTCGGCCAGCGACGTCCGTGGCAAGCTCGAAGCCGGCACCGATGGCCTGCGCCGCGTGGCCGACGACCTGCTGGCCGCCAGTCCGGGCACACACCCGCGGCGGCTGCTGGTGTCCATTGACCAAGCCGAGGAGTTGTTCACCCGCACTACCCCCGACGCACGAGCGCGATTCGCCCAGCTGCTGCGCGACGCCATGACCGGCCCGGTGTACGTGGTCACGGCGATGCGCTCGGAGTTCCTTGATGACGTGCGTGATCTCCCCGCGCTGACCGGCCGGCGGATCGAGGCCCATGTGCTGACCCCGCTGGACCGGGACATGCTGCGCGACATCATCGAAGGGCCCGCGAAGGTGGCCAGGCTGCGCCTCGACAACGGCCTGGCAGCCCAGCTGG
>JBOHFJ010000149.1:0-11534 GCA_050699655.1 Pseudonocardiaceae bacterium | reverse complement strand
ATCCTCTACGCGGCGTTATAAGTCTACGTCGAGCGTGGTTACCGGGGCACCTCAATGCAGGCGGTGGCCGATGCGGCGGGGGTGACGAAGCCGGTGGTCTACGAATGCTACCCGAACAAGGACCAGCTGCTGCTCGCGTTGTTGGACCGCGAGGAGCGGCGCCTGCTGGACGCTATCACCGAAGCGTTGCCGAGAAACCCAGCGTTGGACAATGTGGAGGCGATGCTCGCGGCCGGGCTCACCGCTTTTCTCGCCGGTGCGAGTCAGGCGAGGAACTCATGGCGAGTGGTCTTCGAGTCCCGCCGGAGTTCGGAGTCCGTGGTCGCGGCGCGGGTTCGACGTGCCCGCGACATGATTCTGGGTCAGCTCAGTGAATTGGTGCGCTGGTCCATGACCTCGGCCGAGGTCGAGGACATCGAGCGCAAGGTGCCGGTCGTCGCCGAGTTGCTCACCACCGTGGCCGAGTCCTGCGCCCGCATGCTCGTGCTGGAGCACTACCCGTGGACCGCGGTCGACCTCGCGACGTACGTGGCCCGCCTGATCGCCCGCGGCGTCGTGGGCGTCGGCCAAGGCTGAGGGAATGGCCAAACCCCTAGATTGTAGGTGATGGGTGAGGGCAGCCCGTCGGCCGCGAGTGCCGGCACTGCCGGCGGTGCTGCCAGTACGAATCCCTCCTGGCCCGTGACGGGCAAGTGGGGTGACCTGACTGACAGTGGTCGCACGATGGCCAATAACGGAACATCACCTGGTTAGTGCCGATCTGTCAGACTTCTGGTCATGCGTAGGAGGTGGAACGGGGACCGGCAGTCCATCGTCGCGGGACTGGCCTTGGTCGCAAGTTCTATCGCGTTGTTGGTTTGGCTCGCTCGTCTACAGCCAGCTGAGCGCAATAACGCCGTGGTCTACTGGGGATTCGTGCTGACCGCGGCCGGTGTGGTCGCTACCGCATGGCGCGGGCTTAGGCGGGTGTTGCGTCCGGTCGAGTCCCGGTCCGTGAATGTCTTGGCCACGCGGTTGGCCCAGGCGGTGTACGGGCAGTGGCGCAAGGCGGCTGACGAGCGGCTGCTGGTGACGCCAACACCGATCTCGATCCGCTGGTCACTGAGCGACACGGACTGGATCGGTCCAGTGGCGGCTGCGTTAGGTCCGCCGGATCAGCTGCCTGCGTTCCCACCGCTGCCCCGCCACATCACGATCACCGAGCAGGAACTACGAGCCGGTGGCGGGCGCCGAGAGCTTTATCGCCTGTTAGCCGGGCTGGCCTCCGGGCGGATCGTCGTGGTCGGCGCACCGGGATTCGGCAAGAGCGGCGCTGCGATCTTGCTCTTGCTCGACGCTCTGACCCACCGCGACAGTCTCGACGACACCGAGCGGGACCGGGTTCCGGTACCGGTGCTGTTTACCGGGCACAGCTGGGACCCGAACACCACCTCGGTGCAGGACTGGTTACGTGACCGGCTGGTCGCGACCTATCCGTTGTTCCAACGTCGCGGTGGCGATGCCGATGCCGCCGTCCTGGTTGCCGCACGTGACAAGGTCGCGCTCATCCTCGGTGGGCTCGACGAGATGGACGAGGCACTGCGCCCGGCCGCGTTGGAGGCCCTCAGCGAGGCTCCGTTTCGCGTCGTGTTGCTCACTCGCGGCCCCGAGATGAGCCAGGCAGCCCGCGAGAAGTGGCTAGTCAGCGCCGTCGCGGTACAGCTGCAACGACGTCACCGGACCCGAGGCCGCCGACTACCTGGAGCGGTCTCGCACCGGGCCGCCACCCTCGGGCTGGCCGACGTTGCTCACTCGCTTGCGCGAGTATCCCGCCGATCCGCTGGCCCGTGGGTTGTCGACCCCCCTGACCCTCACCTTGCTGCGCGACACCTACCACGCTGGGGACGATCTGGGTGAGCTGCTCGATCTCGCCCGGTACAGCACCGCCCAACGTGTCGAGCGGCACCTCATCGCCCGCGTGCTGCCTGCCGCTTACAAGCCACGCCCAGGCAGGCCACCGCCCCGATACAGCGAGGCCCAAGCCCGTCAGGCACTGACCCTGCTCGCGCTTCAGATGCATTGGCACAACACCCGCGACCTCACCTGGTGGCAGATCCCCCAATGGACCGCCACCACGCCCAGCATTTACAGCCCCGTACTCAGGTACGGACTCAAGTGCGGGCTCGTGTACGGAGCTGCGCTGGGCTCGCGCTGGGGCTCGTTCTAGTGTTCATGTCCCCGCTAGGCTTCATGTCCCCGCGCGCGGTCGAATTCGTGGTGTGGGGGCTCTTGGTTGGGATCATACCCGGGCTCATCTGCGGGCCGATTTTTGGGATCATGGGTGCGCTTCAGGGAAAATTCGCGTCGATGAAATTCCTGGCCGTGTACAGGCACTCTCAGCCTCGACGGATCAGAGTCGCGAACTGGCGTGCTGTCATCTCGCGTCAGGCCTTACGGCTAGGGGTCATCGGCGGACTAATGGGTGGGCTTAGTTTTTTTCCTGTTCCCGATTTCGTTCCCGGGTAGGTTGCAAGGCGAGCTCCAGGATGGGCACCTGGGTGGCGTCGGAATCGTGTTCGGGTTCCTGTACGCGCTCGCTGTCGGCGGGCTGATCTGGTTCATATGGGTGGCGCCCATTTTTGCGGTCTGGGTCGGGTTCTCTTCCACTCAAAGTTTCAGGATCACCCTGGCCTGGCGTCAACTCAAAATTGCGGATTACGTGCCCGCTGTCAAAATTATGACTTTCCTTGAGGACGCCCGTGAACGAGACGTCCTGCGGACCGTCGGCGCGGTCTACCAGTTCCGGCACGCAACACTGCAGGAGCAACTGGTTGACCAGATCAATGACCTGGCCGCCCGAACTCCGCAGTAACACAGGACGGTGTCAGCCAGTCATGGCGACGTTCCGGCGATCCGGAACGCGTTGATGGCTCCCCAGCGGCTGGCTCGAACGATGGAAGCCGCTTCGGCCGACGGCGCGGTGTACCGGCGGGCCTCCGCCGCAGTCACGGCGCGTATTCACCATCTGGCCGCGACCACGCTGAGCAAGATCGGTGAGGCTGATCTCGCGTGGATCACGCCCCGTATAGAAGACGCTGGGGATTCCGCAGACCGGCCAGCTGGGATCGGGTTTGCGCCAGATCGCTGTCGCCTGGCGCAGCGCCAGCACGGTGCGGTGTTAAGCGTCGAGGGGGCGCTGTCCCCGCTCGGCGCCCCATCTCCCCACGCTGTAGCGCATGCGTGTACGTTCACCTGTATGCAGAAAGAGCGCCTGACAGTGAGCCTCGATACCGGCGTAGCCGCGCGGGTCCGACAGTGCGGAGCGCGGACCAGGGGCGGTTCAAGCGGATACCTGGAGCGCCTCGTCCGTCGTGATGCACTTCGCGAGGCCGTCAGCTCCGCAGCCGACTGGTACGCCAGGCACCCCGGCTACGCCGAGGACGCCATCGCTGAGAACGAGGCAGCACTCGGCGAGACGGCCTGATGCGTCGAGGCGAGATCTACCGCTTCGAGCCCGTGATCAACCGCCCCGGACAGTCGACCAAGCGCTTGATCGTCAGCGCCGATGCGGTCAATGACAACGAGCGCATCCCGTACTGCTTCGCCATGCACGTGGTGGACGATCCCCCCGATTCGCTCCTTGCTGTCTCACTCGGCGATCATGGATGGGCCTTCGCGCTCGAGACCGATAGGCCTCTGAAGCGGCAACTCACCGAGCAACTAGGCACCGCCGCGCTCGAGCAGATGGAGCAGGTGGACAACGCCATGCGCGCAGTGTTCGAGCTCTGAACGCGAGCGTCCCTAAGGTGCCATCATGTCGAAAATCTTCGTGCCCCGTGTGCTGTGCTCATCAGGGAGCGGTCGTGACAGGGACTTGTCTTGGTCAACGGTCGACGGTGATAAGGGTGAGCGCGTCGGCGTTGTCTACCGGCGAGCTGTGGGTTGCATCGGGGTCCGGTGGGTTTCGCCAATCTTCTGGTGAGCATGCAGGAGGGGTCGATTGTGCTCGATGAGGAGAGTGCCACGACGCTGCTCTACCTCCTGACGGAATGGCTGGGGTGACTTGGGGCGGGGCCAGCGCGGTGACCGTCCGGTCAGCGGACCTAGACCGCACTGATCTGCCCACCTGGACTGATGGCTGGGTGCCGCGCGAAACGCTCATGTACTGCGGGCGTTGGCTTTGACCAGCCAGAAGTGCACGCCGAGCTCGTCGTCTTCGAGCAGGCCGGTGTCGGAGGCATGGGCGTCCGCGGGGAGTTTCGCGAGCGGGTGTTCGGTGATCTTGATGGCGAGAACGGCGTCGGCGAGTTCGCGTTCGTGCTCGCGCAACGCCTCAGCCGTCTCGCTACTCGCGGCCCAGGACAGCAGGATGCGGTCTGTGACGTCGAGATTGGCGTCCTTCCGGGCGGTTTGCACCAGCCGGATGGCCTCTCGCGCCAAGCCGGCCTTGCGCAGTTCCGGTGTGATGATGGTGTCCAGCGCGACTGTCAGGTCTTGTTGGCTGTTGACCGCCCATCCGCTGCGCGGGACCTCGGTCAAGGTCACGTCGGTCAAGGTCACCGTGATGTCTGCTCCGTCCAGACTGACCGTCGCCTGCCCGTCTGCCTTCAGACCGCGGACGAGGTGGCTTTGATCGGCGGTGGTGATGGCTTTGGCGGCATGTTGAGTCTGTGAGCCGAATCGTTTGCCGAGTGTGCGGAAATTGGGTTTCACGCTGATGTCCACAACTTCGCCGGCGTGCGCGAGGGGTGTGACGTCACCGACGTTGAGCTCATCGGCGATTTCCGCGATGAGCTCGGTGGGCAGCTCGCGGCCACCGGGGATGCCGACCAGCGCGCGCCGCAGGGGTTGGCGGACCCTGATGTTGGCGGTTTTGCGCACCGCGCGCCCGATCTCGACAAGCTGGCGCGTGATGCCCATATTGGCGCGTAACTCGTCATTCGAGCCAGTCTCGGCCGGGGCCGGCCACGTGGTGAGGTGCACTGAGTCCGCGGCGTGGGCGTCACCGGGTTTGATCGCGTGCCGCCAGACCTGCTCGGTGATGAACGGGACGAATGGCGCGAGCAGCCTGGTCAGGACGTGGAGACACTCGTGCAGAGTGGCCAGCGCGTCGCGATCACCTTGCCAGAAGCGGGCCCGGCAGCGCCGCACGTACCAGTTCGACAGGTCGTCGATGAACTGGGCGAGCACCCGTCCAGAGCTGGCCGTGTCGAAGTTCTCCAGCGCGGTGTCGACGCTGGTCACGACGTGGTTCAGCTCGGCGAGCACCCACCGGTCGATCACTGGCCGGTCTGCGGCGGGCGCGGCGGCTCCCGGTGTCCAGGAACTGGCGCTGGCGTACAGGGTGAAGAACGACGCCGTGTTCCAGTAAGTCAACAAGACCTTGCGGACGATCTCCTCCAACGGCGCGTCACCGATGCGTCGCGGCGACCACGGGGAGCCCGAGCACAGCATGAACCACCGCAGCGCATCGGCACCGTGTTTCTCCATGAACGGAATGGGCTCGATGACGTTGCCGAGGTGCTTGCTCATCTTGCGGCCATCCTCGGCGACGATGTGCCCGAGGCAGACCACATTCTCATATGACGACCGGTCGAACACCAGCGTTCCGATGGCCATCAGAGTGTAGAACCAGCCTCGGGTCTGGTCGATCGCCTCGCAGATGAACTGGGCGGGATAGCCGTTCTCGAACCGCTCGACGCTGCCGTTCACGTAGGGATAGCCGATGCTGGCGAAGGGCATGGCGCCGGAGTCGAACCATGCGTCGATCACGTCACTGACCCGGCTGGCCCGCTCACCGCACGCGGGGCACGCGAAGGTCACCTCGTCGATGTCGGGGCGGTGCGGGTCGAGCCCGGACAGGTCTCGATCCACGAGTTTCCCGAGCTCAGCGCGGGAGCCGACGCAGGTGAAGTGCCCATCCGCACAGCGCCACATCGGCAATGGCGTGCCCCAGTAGCGGCTGCGCGACAGTGCCCAGTCGACGTTGTTGGCTAGCCAGTCCCCGAAGCGCCCGTGCTTGATGTGCGCGGGATGCCACGTGGTGCGTTCGTTCTCGCGCCGCAGCTCCGCGCGCCGGGCGGTGGTGCGGATGTACCAGGACAACTGGGCGTAATACATCAACGGGGTGTGGCAGCGCCAGCAGTGCGGATACTGGTGCTCATAGCTCAGCGACCTGAACAGCAGACCGCGTTGTTCGAGATCGGCGATGAGTATCGGGTCGGCGTCCTTGAAGAACGCGCCGCCCACCAGATCCACGTCGGCGAGAAAGCGCCCGTCCGGCCCAATCGGATTCACGACGGGAAGGTGGTGCGCTCGGCACGCGGCGAGGTCCTCGGCACCGAACGCCGGTGCTTGGTGCACCAGACCGGTGCCATCTTCGGTCGTCACGTACTCAGCGGTGATCACAAAATGCGCGTCCGGGATGTCGACCAAGTCGAAGGGGCGGCGGTAGCGCCCGCCCGCCAGGTCGCGCCCTGGCAACGCGGCCAGCACCTCCGCCTCGTCGCCGAGAACGGTGACCAGCAGCGGCTCGGCGACCACGAACGTGCCCCGCCGGGTGCGGGCTAGCACGTAGGTCACCTCAGGATGCACCGCCACCGCGGTGTTGGCCACCAGCGTCCACGGGGTGGTCGTCCACACCAGCAGCTCTACCTCGCTCAGCCCGGCCAGCTGCCCGATGACCGGCAGCCGCACGTACACCGAGGGGTCCACGAGCGACTCGTAACCCTGGGCGACCTCATGATCGGACAATCCGGTGCCGCAGCGCGGGCAGTACGGCGCCACGCGGTGATCCTGGACGAGCAGGCCCTTGTCGTTGATCTGTTTCAGTGCCCACCAGACGCTGTCCACGTACTCCGGTGACATGGTCCAGTACGGATCGGACATGTCGACCCAGTAACCGACGCGCTCGGTCATCGCCTCAAACTCGCCGATGTAGCGCTGGACGGACTCTCGGCAGCGGGCGTTGAACTCCTTGATGCCGATCTTCTCGATGTCCTGTTTGCCGGACAGGCCGAGCTCCTTCTCCACCGCGATCTCGACCGGCAGCCCGTGGCAGTCCCACCCGGCCCGGCGCGGCACGTGGAAGCCCCGCATCGTCTTGAACCGAGGGAAGACGTCCTTGAAGACCCGGGCCTCGACGTGGTGCGTGCCGGGTCTGCCGTTCGCGGTGGGCGGCCCCTCGAAGAACACCCACTCCGGGCCGCCGACTGTCCGCGCCACGCTCCTGGCGAAAATGTCCCGCGCACGCCAGAACGCCAAGACCTCATGGTCAAGGGCAGCCAGCTCTACGCGAGGGGACAGCGGGGTGTAGGGCGACTGATCGAGCAACGGGGCTCCTCCATGGCGAGCCAGCGGACATGTACGGCGTACTCAGGGTATCGACTTGCCCTCTGCGGCTCAGATGGCCATCCGTCAGCGCGGATCGATGCGCGTCGTGCACACCATCACCGGGTTCACCAACCGGAGCCTCCGCGTCCATGGGCGGCAGGTGCGGGTTAGAGCCCACTCTGGCCGGCGAGCAGGTCACCAGTCTCGGTACGCCGGTAGACCACCCGCCGGCCGACTCTCGTGCCGACGATCAAATCCGCGTCGCGCAGTACCGTCAGGTGGCCCCCGACGGTGCCCAGCGACAAGCCGAGCTGCACGACGAGTTCGCTGCTGGTCGCTGGATACTCGAGTTCGTTGAGAATCGCCGCTCGGTTACTTCCGATCAGCCGATCCAGGGCACCGGCCGGCCGCTCGTGCTTGGCGGCGGCGAATCCGCGCGCCGGGTAAACCAGCGCGTGCCGTGCTGGCGGCGCTTCGCACAGCCATGAGCCGCTCGACACGCTGACCGGCACGAACAGCATTCCCTCATCGCCGACGACGCGGTCTGGGGCTGCCTGGTCGCTGAAGCGGATCGCGTCGGCGCCGACCCAGGCGCTTCGGCGGCTGATGCATTCCAGGGCGCGAGGCCAACCGTAGGCAGCCAGCAGTCCCGCCCGGTAGGTGATGTCGCGTTCCAGCAATGTCCGGCGGTGAGGCCAGTCCGGCGACACGTAAATTCTCCACACGGACTCCAGCAGGTCGGCCGTTCTGGCCCCCCAGCGATGTCCGGACAGCCAGCCCAGGTCGTGCTGCGTCCAGCTGTACGCCACCGAAGTTTCCAGCTCGGCGTGCACCTCCGCGTCAGACGCACCGGCGACGTTCGCCAGTTCGCTGGCGAGCGTCGTACGCATACCGCCCGGCGGTGGGATGGCGACGAAACGGGGAAGCCACTTGGTCGAGCTGAGCAACCGGACCAGGCCCTTGGAAAACGGGTCCGCATCAAGGGTAGCGTTGAACCCGGCGTGGTGGCGAGCGTGCCAGCAGGCCAGCCACGGGTCGGCGGTGCTCTCCCTGCCCAACCCGATCATCGACCCCAGGGTTTCCGCGAGTGGGGAGAGCGCGAAGCGTGACCGGGACAGGGCCATCGAACTCAACCGCAGCAGCACCATCTTTCGCCTCCTAGCGAAACAATAGTATTCGCTGCGGCGAATCACCACACTCTGGCCGTGAGCTCATCCCCGATCATGCAGAAAGACTTCCGCTGGTTCTTCACCGGGCAAACGGTGTCCCTGCTCGGCAGCTCGATGGCACCCGTGGCCTTGGCGTTTGCCGTTCTGGACGCCTCGGGCAGCACCAGCCAGCTCGGCGTCGTCCTGGTCGCCCGGATGGTGCCGCTGCTGGCGTTTCTTCTGGTGGGCGGGGCTACGGCCGACCGGTTCTCGCGCCGGACGGTGCTGGTGTTCGCCAACCTCGGCTCGGCGCTCACGCAGGGTGCCGTCGCCGCGTTGCTGCTGACCGGCCATTACTCGCTGTTCGGAGTGGCCGTGCTGGAACTGATGAATGGTGTGCTCACCGCGTTCACCACGCCGGCACTGCGCGGTGTTGTCCCTGAGCTTATTGACAAGACCCAGCTCCGGCAGGCGAACTCGCTGCTGGGGTCGGCGCGCAACGCGACGAAGATTTTCGGGCCGAGTGTCTCGGGCGTGCTCGTCGTGGCCGCTGGCAGTGGCTTGGCCATCGCCTGCGACGCGTTGAGCTTTCTCATCGCGGCTGGGTGCCTGGCCCGAATACCTCTCATGACGAGCGCGGCCGCGCTCCGAGGCGTCAGTATACTGACCGACATCCGCGAAGGCTGGACCCAGTTCCGTCGCACTTCGTGGGTGTGGACGGTGACCGTGGCCTTCTGCATGGTGAACCTGGTGCAGACCGGCACGTGGCAGATCCTGGGGCCCGCGCTCACCAAACAGATCAGTGGCGAGGCGACATGGGGGTTTGTGCTTAGTGCCCGTGGCGCCGGTCTGCTGGTCATGGGCGCGCTGATGTATCGACTGATGGTCCGGCACCTGCTGCGGCTGGGGCTAGTGATGGGCGCGATCGGCGCACTGCCCCTGATCGTGCTCGGTGCGCGTCAGCACGCGCCCTGGCTGGTCGCCGCGGCCTTCATCGGCGGACTGGGGTCGTCGGTCCTGGGCATCAGTTGGGACACCTCCCTGCAGGAACACGTTCCCGCGAATGCGCTCTCGCGTGTCTCGTCCTACGACAACCTGCTATCCTACATCTCGATCCCGATCGGCCAACTCTGTGTCGGCCCGCTCGCCCACGCGTTCGGCGGCTTTCGTGTGGCCCTGACCGCCGGCGTCCTCTACGCCGTCGCGGCCGTGGCCCCCCTGGCCTCGTCCACCGTCCGTCGGCTGCCCCACGCCCCAGCCAACCGCGTTGAGCCCGCACAACACACCGATGCCCCCACGCCTGGCACCGCCGTCTCCGAAGGCGCTCCTGACCCGGTTAGCGAACGAGGCAGCGCGCAGTGAGGCTCCCGGGCCCGCGCTGGTCGTGTGGCAGTAGATCGACCTGGTCGTCGCAGGCCTAGCGGGACGCTGATTCACCCCGGGTTACGTCCTCCAGCATATCCAGCAGCCTCTATAAATGGTGATGTTCCGTTAGCGTTGACGTGTCGTCCGACGGCCGTCAGATACGCTTGACGCAGGCCGTTAATCGGTTACTGTCGAACAGGAGATCATACAGGTTGCGTGCCCTGCCAACGGGGACTTTTGGACGGCTGGGAACACAGCACATTCGGCGGTACGGATACTTCGTCGAAGTAAGGCTGGCGAGATTGACATCACTGCCCGTCGGCCCGCTCGTCGCAGTGCAGGCGAACGTTGCGTACGGCCTACCGTTGACGTTAGCCGACCGTACGGCCGCGCCCGCCCGTATTGTGCGGGCCCACGCGGAGTGGTCCGACCGCATGATCGCCGGCTTCGTCGGCCTCGCACCGAAGACGGTTGTGCGGTACGTGTCCGTTCATCTGAGGAATTTCCTCAGATGAACGGACACGTCGGGCGGTGCGCCCCCCGCGCGGAAATCCGGGCGACAGACCGTGCAGGCATGCGACGACGACGGGACACAGAATGGCGCTTCGTCGTGTTTAAGCTGGGCGGTTTCAGTCTGATATAGTCCTGAATTGTATTCAGTTGCTCTTCAAATCGGGATTCCAACCGCAGTTCAATACTGAGCGCATGCGAATCAGAGGTGACCTATGCATGTTGTACTAGTTGGACCGCGGGAAGAGGTAGTGCGCGGGCTGCGCGCCGACGGGCATGAGATCACTGTGCTGTACGAGGCGGGACACAGGGGACGAGTATCCGACCTGGCGACCCAGGTGGACCGAGCGTGTGCGGTCGACTCCTACACCAAAGTGGAGTCGTTGTGGTCGGCTATACACCACCTGGCACCGATGAACCCGGTCGGCGCGGTGGTTACGACAACCGAATGGGCGGTCGTGCCCACGGCGATCCTGGGGCAGCTGGTGGGTGCCAAATCCATCTCTCCCCCTCAGGCGCTGGCCTGCCGAGACAAGGCCATTCAGAAGGAGAAGTGGAACTCCGTCGGAATACCGACCGCATCGTGGTGTGTGCTACGCAACGGGATGAGGTCGACGTCCGAGGCGAAAAGGTGTCTGTCGGAGTCAGGGCTGCACTTCCCGGTCGTAGTGAAGCCGCTTGCCGAGGGCGCAAGCAAGTCGGTGGCAGTCGTGCGAGATATCGACCAGCTCCAGGAGGCGGCCGCGTCTATCGACGATGGAGGCCGTGCCCTTCTCGAGCAGTTCGTCGACGGCCCGGAGTGGCATTTTGACGGAGTAATTGACAACGGTAAACTGTACGCTTTCATGGTTTCCCGGTACAGCGAACCGTTGTTGTGCACAAAATACGGTCGACCAATTCGATCGATAACTCTGACTCCGTCGCTCAACCGCGATATATACGCTGAGACGGCGGAGTTCACCGACCGTGCGCTTCGGGCACTGGGATTGGCCTGCGGCGTCTTCCACCTCGAAGTGTTCGGAAAACCGAGCGCTTTCGTCGCCAGTGAACTAGCCTGCCGCCCGGGTGGCGGGATCGTCGGCTTGATGACTGAACGCGTGATCGGCGTCGACTTGTACGCAGCAAGCGCGAGAATAATTACCGGTGATCATATCCCTCGGCTGCGCGGCGAGAGTGAAATGACCCATGGATGGACCATTC
>JBOHFJ010000148.1:0-11558 GCA_050699655.1 Pseudonocardiaceae bacterium | reverse complement strand
CCGGTAGGCGGTGAGCCAGGCGGTACCCATGCAGGCCGCCTCTGGGAAGGTCAGTGACGACGGTTTGGGCACCACATTGCGGGCTGGCACCACGACGGTGTCGGCGAAGGTGCCCGGCAGCGTCTCGGTGAGCAGCGTGCGGTGCGGATCCAGGGTCTCGTCGCCGGTCCAGCCCGGGCTGGTCAGTACCGGGTAGATCACCACCTCGGAGCCGTCGGGCAGCACGCCGGCGCCGTCACATCCCAGGATCATCGGGAACCGCTCGGGCGCGATGCCCACCCCGCGCAGCGTCCACAGGTCGTGCATGTTCAGGCTGGCCGCGACGACGGTGACCGCCACGGTGTTCTCGGGCACATCGGGGTCGGGGCGGTCTCCGATGCGCAACGAGGCCAGCGGGTCTCGGGGATTGGGCTCGGAGGCGTACACGGCGAACATGCCGCCAACCTAGTGCCGGCCATGGGTGGGCACCTCCGGACGGGCTATTCTGCGGCTGTGCTGTGGGCGGGGTGGGACGCGGTGAGCCACTGGTGGGACGGGGTTGAGCTGCGGCTCACTCAGCTCGGGTTCGCGCCGCAAGTGATTTTGCTCATGCTAGTGGCGCTGCCGGTCTGCTGGTGGGCCACCCGGGCGCTGGACTGGGCGGTTGGCCTGGCCTTCGAACGGTTCAGCCACCGCTGCGCCGTCGACGCGCACGAGCCGGGGGAGTCCCGGTGAGCTCCCGCCGTCGGGTCAGCGCCGCGCTGATCGGCCTGCTCATGCTGGTGGCCGGTGGCGCCCTGGGGCGCCACGCGCTGTCCGCGCCACCCGTCGGTGACCGGCCTTCGGTGGTCGTCGCGGCGGCTGGCCTGCCGGTCCAGACCATGTCGCAGCTACCGCCGCAGGTCGCGCAGGTGTGGCAGCTGATCCGGCACGGTGGCCCGTTCCCCTACCCGCAGGACGGGGCGGTGTTCGGCAACCGGGAAAGCCGCCTGCCGTCTCGGCAGTCCGGTTTCTACCGGGAGTACACCGTCCCGACACCGGGGGCGCACGACCGGGGCACCCGCCGCCTGATCACCGGCGGTGCCGCTGAGCTGTACTACACCTGCGATCACTACGTGTCCTTCGTCACGGTCGATCCCACGCGATAACGCCGTGCCGCGATACGTTCCCGACGCCACCCGCGCACTCGCCGACGCCCGTGACCGGGGCGCGGTGGCGCACCTGGTGGGCCCGGTGACCAGCAAGGCCGAGGCGCTGGAGGCGATCGGCGTCGCCCTGAGTTTCCCAGCGTGGTACGGCCGCAACCTCGACGCGCTGCACGACTGCCTGGCCGACCTGTCCGGTGAGCACGTGCTTGTCTGGGTAGGACACCGCCAGCTAGCGGCCGCCGACCCCAACGCCTACCAAGCCATCCTAGCCGTGCTCGAGACCGCGCCCAGCTCCCTGTGTGTGTTCCTCGCGCCCTGACCGCGCCCAGGACGGCGGGCGTTTCTCGGTAAAGGCGCGGATGCCTTCCTGGGCCTCCGCTGAGGCGAAGCGTGCGACGGACAGTTCACACATGGCCGCGAAGTCCGGCGCGGGGGAGCGGCGCGGCAGCTGCTTGGTCAAGGCCAGCGCCTGGGGCGCGCCCTGGGTGAGCATGCCGGTGTAGCGGAGCACCTCAGCGTCGAGCCGCTCGGCCGGCACCGCGCTGTTGAGCAGGCCGATGGCGAGCGCCCGGGTGGCGTCGAAGGTCTCACCAGTGAGGAACAGCTCGTGCGCCGCGTGCGGCAATAGCCGGGGCAACACCGTCAGCGAGATCACCGCGGGCACCACACCGAGACGCACCTCGGTGAACGCGAACGTGGTGTGCGCTGCCGCGACGGCGATGTCGGCGGCCGCGAGCAGGCCGATCCCGCCGGCCCGGGCGTGCCCGGCAAGCTTGGCGACGACCGGTTTCGGATGCGTCCAGATCCGTTCCAGGATGGGGGGCAGCTCGTTGACCGCCGCTGGGGGTTCGGTGAGGTCCATCCCGGCGCAGAAGACCGGACCGGTGTGGTCGAGCACCACCACCCGTACCGAGCTGTCGTCGGCGGTGCGCTCCAAGGCGTCCATCAGGTGAGCGCGCAGCGATAAGGACAGCGCGTTGCGGTTGGCCGGGGAATCCAGCGTGATGGTGGCGATCCCGGACCGCACGGCCACGTGTACCAGTTCGGCGGTCATGGTGCCGTCCGTAGAAACCTCCTTGGGTCCCGCGGACGGTTAGGCCCCGCTGGCTTGGATGTCCGCCGCGAGCTCTTTCAGCTTTGACGAGTGCTCGCGGGCATGGTGGTGGCAAAACAGCAGTTCACCACCCGAAGGCAACACTGCCCGGACGCGCGCGGCGGCGCTGCACCGGTCACAACGGTCGGAAGCAGTCAACTCAGGGCGGGCAAGCGTGCTGGTCATGGCTTCTCCCTCCGTCCTGGCCCGGTCAGTGTGACCAGACCGGGTCGAACCGGCGGTGGTACTCACGGGATCCCGCTGTCAACCCTGACAGCGCATCCCAGGGCACTACTGTTCCAGACGAACGCGGACCTCGATGCGTTCCCGACGTGGCCCGCGTGTCTGGAGCCAGTACCGCACTCCGTGCGCCAGGTACGCAAGAGCGCGTCAGGATTTGGCGCGGTGCTGGGCTCCGCCGCGCTAGCCTGACCACAGGAATGATCGGGAGGACGGCATGGTCGATGCGGCGGCGCTCGCCTCGGAGCTCGCGGCGCGCGGCGTTGTCGGGGTGAGCATCGCGTGGGCGGACAACAACGGGATACCGCGCTCCCGGATCGTGCCGATCGCCTCGCTTCCCCAGGTGGCTCAGCGCGGGGTGGGGGTCTCGACGCTGGTCGCGGTGTTCGACACCCACGACGCGATCACCTTCGCCCATCAGGGCATCGCCACCCCGTCCGGCGACGTCCGACTCATACCGGACCTGCGTGGGCTGACTCGACTCGCCGGGCAGCCCGCGTTGGCGTGGGCACCCGGGCGCCAGGTCTCCGTGGACGGCTCGCCCTGGCCCTACGACCAGCGTGGGGTGCTCGAAGCTCAGGTCGAGGCGGCCGCGGCGGAGGGCTTGAAGATCAAAGCGGGCTACGAGCTGGAGTTCGTGCTCACCCAGGCCGGTGACCCCAGTGATCCCGGCAGTGAGCCGAGGCTGGCCTACCACGCCCCCGCCTACAGCCCGCACGCCCTGCTGGCGGTGGACGAGTTTGTGGCCGACTTGCTGGCCGACCTGGCGGCCAATGGTGTGCCGGTCCATCAACTGCACGCCGAGTACGGGCCGGCCCAGGTAGAGTTCAGTATCGCCGCGGCTGACCCGATCACCGCCGCCGACCGGCAGCTGCTAGCCCGCCAGACCATCCATGCCGCCGCCAGGGCGCACGGCCTGCGGGCCTGTCTCGCGCCGCTGTTCACGGCCGAGGGCGTGGGCAACGGCTGGCACCTGCACACCTCGGTCTGGCGCGACGGGCGCAACTTGCTGGCCAGCGCCGCCCCGTCGGTTGACCGCCCCGGACCCGACGGGGCGGGCTGGCTGGGCGGGTTGCTCCGCGACCTGCGCGCGTTGGCCGCGATCACCGCGCCGAGCGTGCCGTCACTGGCCCGGCTGCGCCCCGGCTACTTCGCCAGCGCCTACCAGTTCTGGGGAGTGGAGAACCGCGAGGCGCCGCTGCGGTACGTCCTCGGCTCGGAGCTGCTCGGTGCCGGTCACGCCAATGTCGAGCTCAAGGTTTCCGATGCCTCCGCCAACCCGTACCTGGCGCTTTCGGTGGTGATCGCGGCCGGCCTGGCGGGGCTGCGTGACGGCGCCGACCCCGGCGAACCGATTCAGGCCGACCCGGGCCGCTGGAGTGAGCGGGAACGCGAGGCACGCGGCCTGCGCCGCCTGCCGACCACACCCGCCGAGCAAGAGGAGGCGCTGATCAATTCCAAGCGCCTCACCGCAACCCTAGGCGAACCCCTCCTAGGCGCGTTCCGTGCGGTCCGCCACTCCGACGCCACCTGGGCCGCCACAAAACCCCTAAACGACATCATCGCCGCCCACCGCTGGCGCTATTGAGACCCCCGCATTCAGCGGGCTCAGCGGGGCTATTCGACCTGCTGTAACCCGCTGAGCCCGCTGAATGCGGAGACGTCGGGTAGCGTTGTTTGGGTGGCGAGCATGCTGGAGCGGGCCCACACGATCGCGGATGAGGTGTTGTTTCCGGCGGCCTTGGACGTCGATGCGCGGGGAGCCATCCCTGGCAGCCATTTCGACCAGCTTGCCGCACAGGGCTTTTATGGCATTGGGGGCGCGGTCGAGCACGGCGGTGTCGAGGTCGATCTCCAGACGCTGGCTGGCATCTTTGAGACGCTGTCGGGTGGGTGCCTGACCACGACGTTCACCTGGATTCAGCACTACAGCGTGGTGCGAGGCCTCGTTGGCACGGCGAACGCGCGGCTGCGGGAGAAATGCCTCGGCGCGGCGATCCGGGGTGAGCTGCGCGGCGGGGTGGCGTTCGCCGGTGCGATTCCGCAGCCTCCTCGGTTGTGGGCGAGCGCCACCGACGGCGGCTGGCGCCTCAGTGGCGAGGCTCCGTTCGTCACCGGGTGGGGGATCATTGATGCGCTGCTGATCTCGGCGCGCAACACCGCACTCACGGCGGGGGAGCCCACCGGCACCATCGTCACCGGCTTGGTCGATGCCGAGGCGGGCGCTGGCATCACCGTCGAGGAGTTGCGGATGGTGGCCGCCCAAGGCAGCAACACCGTCCGGCTGCGCTTCGAGGACTACCTCCTGCCGACCGAGAAGGTCACCTCCGAGGTCTCACATCGCGACTTCCTGGCCAAGGAGCCCATCAGCTCTCGGCTGGGCGGCTGCCTCGCGATGGGAGTTGCCGGGCGGTGCATCCGGCTGATCGGCGAGGCTGGAGCGCCCGAGGTCGCGGAGCTGCTGCGGGCTGAGCACGATGGGGTTCGCGACCGTCTCGACGGTGGGCTCGGTGCCCCGGAGACGCTACCGGCGGCCCGCGCCGCCGCATCCGAGCTGGCCTACCGGTGCGCTGGCGCGCTCGTGGTGGCGGTGGGCAGCGCGGGCATCCTCGCAACGCGGCATGCGCAGCGGCTGGTCCGGGAGGCGACGTTCACCCTGGTCGCCGCCGGCCGGCCGGAGATCAAGGACAACCTGCTGGACGTGTTCGGCCGGGTCCATGGGTAAGCTCACCCGGTGAAAGAACCCGGTCGCGCAGTGTGATCCTTCGTGGATGATCGTTACTGGGTGCGGGAACACCTTGCGATGAGGGGGCTGGCATGAGACGTGCGCCTGCGCTGTCCGTCGGGCTGACGCTCGCGGCGGTGGCGTCCTTGGCGCTGGCGTGCACCTCCGCCGCCGGCACCACCGCTCGGCACGGACCTGTTGGCCCAGTCCCCGCGGGGCTGGAACGGTTCTACGGCCAGGATCTGTCCTGGGGCGGTTGTTCCTCGTTCGCCAAGACTCCGAGTGACCAGAAGGCCTACGCCGACCCCGGCTTGCAGTGCGCGTACCTCACCGTGCCACTGGACTATGCCGACCCGAACGGTCGGGTCATCAAGGTCGGCCTGCTCCGCCGGCCCGCATCGGACCCGGGGCAGCGCATCGGATCCTTATTGCTCAACCCGGGTGGCCCCGGCGGGTCCGGCATGAGCACCGCCGCCAGCCTGGCCGACACCCTCGCGAACAATGACGTGGGACGACGTTTCGACCTCGTGGGTTTCGACCCTCGCGGCGTCGGCGCGAGCGAGCCGCAAGTGCTCTGCCGGACCCCAGCGCAGCGGGACGCCGAACGTCTGATGAACCTCAACGTCGACACCTCGCCCGCTGGGGTCGCGAAGACCGAAGCCCAGGAAAAGACTGACGACGAAGGATGCCTCAAAGGCACCGGAAAAGATGTGCTCGCGAACATCGGCACTCGCGAGGTGGTCCGCGATATGGATGTCATGAGGTCCGCCCTCGGTGATCAGAAACTGACGTACCTCGGTTATTCGTACGGAACTCGGATCGGCGCGAGCTACGCTGAGGCTTTCCCCAAGAATGTCCGAGCGATGATCCTTGACGGTGCTGTCGATCCAGCTCAGGATCCGGAAACCGAGCTCGTTGACCAGGGGCGAGGATTCCAGAAAGCCTTCGACGCGTTCGCGGCGTCGTGCGCGGCTCTTCCTGGCTGCGCTTTGGGGCAGGACAAGAGCCAGGCCGTGAGTAAATTCCAGGCCCTGGTCCGTCCGCTGATTAACAAACCGGTCAGCGTGTCCGACGGGCGCAAGCTATCTTACACCGACGCCACGATCGGCACTGTTCAGGCACTGTACCTGTCAGAACTCTGGCCGATACTGAATCGTGGTCTGCAGGAACTCGCTCAGGGTCGCGGGGACGCTCTCATGCGCCTTGCCGACAACTACTACGGACGGTCCCAAGACGGTACCTACTCCACCGAGATGGATGTCTTCCAGGCCGTCCTCTGCGTTGACAATCCGGCCATCAAAGACCCGAAGGTGGCCCGCGATGTCGATGCTCAATACCGCCAGGTCGCCCCGTTCCTCGACACCGGCGAACCGCCCTCACCCGCCCTGGACAACTGCGCGTTCTGGCCCGTGCCGCCCACCGGCGGACCGCACCGCCCCCAGACACCGGGGCTGCCGACGGTGATGGTGATCTCCACGACGCAGGATCCCGCCACTCCTTACCAGGCTGGGATCAACCTCGCGCAGGATTTGCAGGCGCGCCTGCTGACCTATGAAGGCACCCAACACACCGCCTTCCTGCAAGGCAACAACTGCGTCGACGGCGCCGGAGTCAGCTACCTCACCACCCTTCAGCTCCCGCCCGAAGGAACCCGCTGCCAACCCACCAGCTGAGTGCTTCATAGCGTGTGCCACCGATGGCAACTTCTCACCAAATTTTCCATCGGTGGCACAACCACAGCGGATTCACGCACCTCCCCGTGGGGTAGCCGCTTACCGATAGTTCAAGGGGCGAACGGCTCACTCCTGAAGCGACACTGCGTGCGGGCTGGCTGCGGCGCCACTCTAGTTTGTCGATCACGGGAGCACTGATGACCCTGAGCTACGACCACCTCTACGACGCCGTGACGGGGAGCGCCGTCGGCCTGCGAAGCCGGCTGGATCTCGAACCGCTCGGCGGACCGGGAGACAAGATCTTCCCGCCTACCTACAACACACCGGAGTCGGCGGAGACCCAGTACGCGGTGGAGGAACGAACCCTCATCGGCGCCGATGGCCCGGAGACGGTCGTCAGCGTTGTACTGGACTCGGTGGCGTCCCAAGCCAACCACCTGGAGCTCGCGTTGCTGGACACCGTGCGCTTCGGAAGCCTTACCGCGCCGGTCACCTCGGTGGACTTTGCCGGCCGGGGCCTGTTCGGGATCGATCGGATCAGTGACTACGAGGCGCCGCACCGCATCTTCGACGCGCTGCTGCGGGACAGTTTCGACGGGGAGGATCTCTTCCGACACGGTCCGACAGGGCGAGCCATCACCGAGGCGACAAGCCGCAACGCGTCAGCACTGTTCCATCACAGCCCGCACACCCTGGTCTTCGGCGGATGGGACTCGACGGGTCCGAAAGGCGGCCGGGGCGCCAAGTACGAGCGGGCGCTGACCTCGGAAATCGTGGCTCACGGGGTTCGCCGAGGGGTGAAGACGTCGTCGCGGATCGACCCCGTCGGCGTGGAGCTCAAAGCGGGTGTCATCTACGAGTCAGCCGATGCCCTCGGATGGACGCTTGAGGAGGACGATGCGGTCAAGGACGGCAAGGACAAGCCGAAACTCCGCGGCGGCGACCGTCCCGGCCGGCCGTCGGCGATTAACCACGGCAATGTGACACCGTCGATCAACACGCGGGCCGGTGGCATCACGGCGGCGAAAATCGTCGGTACGACGGTGTTGTCCTTCATCCAGCTCCGCCGGCTCCGCTTCCCCACCACCGTTACGGGCGACGCGATTCCTGGCGCTCAGCGGATTGCCGTTGAAGGTGCGGCGCGCACGGCGCTCGCCGCGCTCGGGCTCACCGCCATCGTGCTGGGCTATGAGCAAGGGTTTGACCTGCGCAGCCGGTGCGTCCTGGTGCCGCGGGGCGAGCTCACCTTCGAGCTGGTCGGACGAGCCGGTGCCGTCGACACGGTCGAAGTCGACGGCACCGCGGCACTCGAACTGGTGGTTGAGGCGGTTGACCGCGCCGTAGCGCTGCAATTCGGCTGGCGCACGAGCGAGATGCTCCTGCGACCGAGTGACCGGCTCGTGGAGTTGATTCGCCGCAGTCAGGACGTTGCGGCCGCTGGGCAGGGCGAGAGCTGATGCTCGCTGTCGCGCTCGATCTGCTTACCGGGTGCTACGGTGCGACCGAGTACAACGATCGTGGTCGCGCGGAGTGGCCGCCCCACCCAGCCCGGCTGTTCTCCGCA
The DNA here is from genome assembly GCA_050699655.1 of Pseudonocardiaceae bacterium. GTDB lineage: Bacteria > Actinomycetota > Actinomycetes > Mycobacteriales > Pseudonocardiaceae. The sequence goes on along the minus strand of JBOHFJ010000148.1, from coordinate 3,136 downwards.
CTGGTTGCGGCGTGGGCGGATGCCGACCAACCCGACTCTGAAGAACGTGCGGCCCTGCTGTGGTTGGAGGGCCAAGAGGCACCGCAGCTGGCTTGTAGTGACGCCAGCGAGCTGGTCCGTCGTCGGGTGGTCACGGTGTATGTGCCTGGCAACGACCCCACCGCACTCAGATCCACTGTCGACGCGCGGGACATGGCACGGTTGGCGGCGACACAGGCTGTCAGGCAGGCGTGTGAATCAGGGGACCGGAAGGCGCTGGACCGAGCCGCGAAGGCGATCCAGAAGGAACAGACCGCTTACCGCGACGCCGTGCGCAGGGCGGCGAGCGCCACCGGCACCGAGTCGGCAAGCATGATCGACGCGGCACTCGAGGTGCTGCCCGGGAACCGGAACCGCCAGCCGCGCACATTCCCGACGGTTACTCCGGCACAGCCGACTGTGTGGTTCGTGTGGCCGATGGCTGATCCCGAGGAGGCGACGCGGGTCGCCCTTGACGGGTTGCTCGCGCGAGTGGCCCGAATCGGGCATTCGTCGACTCTTGTCTCGTGCCGTCTTGGAGAAGCGTGCGATCGACCGGTGACTCTGGTGCCGCGCCCGGACGGCGGCACCGTGCTGCGCGTGCCCGGCGTTGGGTTGCTGGATCGGTTGGAACGCGAGCACTCCCGGCATCAGGGCACCCGTGAACGCCTGCTGCCCGCGGCGATGACCACCTATGGCCCACTCGATGCGCCACTGCCGTCCCAGCCGACGGGTGTGCATTCGGGTGACTGGATCGTGCTCGACCTGCCGACGCGTACCGACGCTGGTGAACGACACCTGGCTGTGCAGCTGACCCGGGCGCTGGAACTCACCCGCGCCGTGCGCGACGCCCTCGTAGAGCATGAACCGCCTACTGCGGTTGGCCTCATCAGTGGGCGATTCCCCGATAACCAACCCCACCCCCACGTCGCCGTCGTGCCGCTTCCCGACGTCGGGCACCCTTGGGCCGATGGCACGGTGCGTGGCGTCGCGCTCGTGCTGCCGCGCGACGGACCGCGCGAGCACCTGGAGGGTGCGCTGCGGAACTGGCAGGCCTCTGGACTGGAGGTGTGGCTGGAAAATCGGGAAGCACCCGTGACGTTCGGTTCGGCGCGTATCGTGCCGGCGGAGCAAGGTTGGTCGGAGTTCCCGAGGCCGCTGCGTCGAGCGACCTGGTGCCGCCCTTCACGGCAGTGGGTCTCGGTGACACCAGTCGCGCTCGACCGGTTCGTCCGCAGCCTGCACCATCCCACTCGGCACGACGTGTCCGATGAACACGCACGCGAGATCGTGCGCCAGTCCTGCGTGCACACTGATTTGCCGGAGCCGGTTGACGTAGTGATCTCGCCGGTCGGGATGGTGGCCGCCGTTGCGCGGGCCGCGACCGGCGGACCCCAACGGAGTCGAGCGTTCCCCCGATTCGTCGCCGCTGGTAGCCGAGAGCTAAAACAGACCGTTCACGTGGCCCTGACTTTCGCCGAGAAGGTACGCGGGCCGGTGCTGCTCGGCGCTGGCCGCTACCTCGGCTACGGGCTGTTCCTGCCCATGCCGGACCGGGGAAGTGTGCAATGACCAGTTCGCTGACGGCGGACGATTTCCCGGAGTTCTTCAGGGCGCTGCACGGGGACGGCAGCGGTGATGGCCCCAACCCCTTCCCATGGCAGCGGCGGTTGGTTCAGCGAGTCGCGGAGACCGGCACGTGGCCAGCGCTGCTCGACCTGCCGACCGGCTCGGGGAAGACTGCGGCACTGGATGCGGCCGTGTTCCTGCTCGCGCTGCGCGACGACCAGCCCCGTCGAGTGGTCTTCGTGGTCGACCGTCGCATTGTGGTGCATCAGGCCGCCGGACGAGCGGAGCGCATCGCCCAGCGCCTCCAGCGGGCGGGCGACGGTGTGCTCCTGGAGGTGGCGCAGCGATTGCGCGGCTTGGCGAACCTCACCAGCGACCAGCTGCCCCTGGAATGCGCCGAGCTCCGCGGCGGCATCATCCGGGACAACGAATGGGCGCGACGTCCCGACGTGCCCACCGTGCTCGTGTCGACTGTCGATCAGGTGGGCTCGCGACTGCTGTTCCGCGGTTACGGCGTGAGCCGCGGAATGCGACCCGTACACGCTGGGCTACTCGGCAACGATGTGCTGTACCTCCTTGACGAGGTGCATCTGGCCCGACCGTTCTCTGACACGATGGAGGCGATCCACCGCCGCTACCGGCCGCCACGGGGGATTGGCCTCCCAGACCGTTTTTCGGTGGTCGAGCTGTCAGCGACACCGAGCAGAACCCCGGATGACGTGTTGGCGCTCGGGGCGGATGACCGCGACCCGGCTGTGACACCGAAACTGGCACGGCGTTTGGCCGCATCAAAGCCAGCGCGAGTGAAGCCGGTCAAGGTGTCCGGATCGGACCAGGCCAAGCACCGGGCAGAGCTGGCCTCGGTGGCAGCGGGCGAGGCTCGTGCACTGCTCGATCGCCCTGGCGTGCGCACCGTTGGCGTGGTGGTCAACCGCGTCGACACCGCTGCGCGGGTGCACCGCCTGCTCGACGAGCAGAAGATCGACACGGTCTTGCTCACCGGGCGCATGCGCCCGCTCGATCGTGACCGGCTGCTGGACGAGTACCAGGATCGGTTGCGCACTGGCCGGTCGCGCGACGACAACGCGCCGCCGCTGGTCTTGGTGGCTACCCAGGCGGTCGAGGCCGGCGCTGACATTGACCTAGACGGCCTGGTTACGGAGTGTGCCCCGTTGGACGCCCTGGTCCAGCGGTTCGGCCGGGTGGACCGAGCCGGCGACTGCGCGGCGCGTGGTCACCCGGCCACCTCAGTGATCCTCGCGACCTCGGCGGATGTCACAGCCACAGCGGATGATCCCGTCTACGGCGACCGGCTCCGGCTTACCTGGGCATGGCTGCAAGATCGCTCACTCGATTTCGGCATTGATGTTTTCAGGATCGATGCGAAGACCCGGAACGAGTTGAGCAGCACACCACGGCATGACGCGCCCTGGCTCATGCCGAGTCACCTCGACCGGTGGGTACAGACGTCCGCCACACCTGATGCCGACCCTGACCCGGCTCACTGGCTGCATGGCGTGCGACCTGGCAGTCCGGAAGTGAACGTGGT
>JBOHFJ010000147.1:0-11574 GCA_050699655.1 Pseudonocardiaceae bacterium | reverse complement strand
CCCTCTGGCGCACCAACCGATGAGCGGGCGGGACACGACCCCGGCCGCCGGGAAGAGAGGCCACATCATGGCTGAGGGAGCGACGGGGGACACGGGCGCGCCGCGGGCGAACCGCGGGGCGGTCTCGGCCACCTGCGCGATGCACCGGGGACCCCGGGGTTTCGCGAACCTGGTGCTGGAGAAGCGGCTGGAGCCCGACGGCGCTGAGATCATCCTGGACCCGAACGTCACCGGGGCGTGCGTGCTCATCCTCGACGAGGACGCCGCGGTGGTAGTCCGCGACGCGCTGATCGAGTGGCTCGGGTGAGCGCGGCGCGCTGGGGGATCTCCGCGCGGGACTGGCACGCCCACGCCATCGAGGACGACGAGAGCTCCGAGCGTCACCCGGGCGCGGTGTGGATCACCCGGTGCGGGCTGGAGCTGCGCCGGGTGGCCACCTTGTACGACGAGCCACCCACCCGGATCTGCCCCACCTGCGCGAACCCGGCGGAGGCAACCCCGTGAACCGGAGCTGGTTCCAGCGGATTTCCCTCACGGAAGACGCCGTGAGGTGAGTGATGCCCGGCCGGCCGCCGGGAGGTGGGACTCCCGCCACCGCTCGCCTCGCCTGGCGGCCGTGCCGGCCTTCCCGCGTTTCCGGAAAAAAAGGATGTGTTCGAGTGACCGATCAACCCGCCCTCAGGGCGGGTTGATCCCCGCCCGGCCGCCGGTGGAGCGCCGCCCCGCTCCCGGCGCCGGCCCCCGCGCCCATCACCACCACCACGACCCCGAGGTGACCCACACCATGCCCACCACCCACGACCTCCGGCCCGAGGCCCATGCCACCCCCATCCCCGAGGAGACGTGCCCCTACTGCGGCGCCACCGCCGGGGTGCGCTCCACCGACACCCCACGCGACGTCCTGGCCTGGTCGTGCGGGGAGTGCGGCCTGAGCTGGGCGATCAGCGTCGCCAACCCGCACCTGCGCGTGTACCTCGACCTGCTCGCCCAGAAGGCCGACGAGAACGCCTGGCTGCGCCGCGCGCTGCGAGCAGTGATCACGCTGGCTGAGGACGCGCCCACGATCACCGACGCGCGGCTGCGGGACCGGCTGCTCGCGCTGCGCGACGGGATCCCCGAGCGGGCGCCGGCCGAGCGCCCCCCGATCGCCGCCACCTGATCTTCCTCGCGGGCACCGACCCGCGCCCGCGAGGCGAGTAAAAGCCCGGCCGGCCGTTGGTTGAGCCTTGCCACCCCCTCCAGAGGGGTGCCCGCCAGCTCCCGGCGGCCGGTCGGCCCCACACACCACCCCCGAAGGAAAAGGACACCCCGTGACCGATCAACCCCGAACCCGGCACCCCATTCAGGTGTCGATCCAGGGCACCCGCGCTGACACCGCCGGCCACGCTGAGACCACGCCGCTCGCGACCCAGGAGCCCGGGGGCACGTGGCTGATCCACCCCCGGGACCTCGACCGGGTCGCCGTGCGCCTCACCGAGGAGCAAGCGGCCCGGCTGGCGACGGCGATCCCGCACCTCGTGTCCCCCCACGCCGCCCGCGCGGCGCGAGCGACCGCCAGCCCCTACGGCGATCAGCTCAGAGTCGATGAGGTGACAGGTCAGTGACCACTCCCCGAACCACGCGGGAGCCCGATGGCCGTGCCCGCTTCGAGCTGGGCCGGCTGATCACCACCCCCGGCGTCCTGGACCTGATCCAGGCCGGGGTCATCCACCCCGGCCTGTTGCTGCGGCGGCATGTGAAGGGCGACTGGGGTCAGGCGGATGACCACGACCGGCGCGCGAACGACACCGCGCTGGCCGACGGTGATCGCCTGGTCAGCGCCTACGGCCACGGGGGCACCCGCGTCTGGGTGGTCACCGAAGCGGACCGCTCGGTGACCACGATGCTGCTGCCCGGGGAGGCGTGAGATTTTTGCCCGAGTACCGGGTTAGTCACGTCATCGACGTCGTAGCGGACAGCCACGTCCAAGCGGCTGAGGCGGCCCGCGCCGCGCGGATCAGGACCGGGACACTCGCCACCGTGTTCGAGGTCGCGGAACGGCTGCCCGGCGCCACACCCCAGCGGGACGCACCGCGCCCGGCGCAGCGCCAGCCCACGGGAGGGTCCACGCGGGAGCCGGGACACGAGGGTCATCGCGCGGCGAGCGACGGTGAGAGGGTCACCGGGGTCGCGGACGCGCCCTGGTCGCTCGCCTGGGCGGCCATCGCCGCCAGGCCCCGCTGGTGAGCCCGTGCCGACGCGCCCACCACGGCCCGAAGCCGACCTGCCGCCCGGGCCCTGCGGTGGCTGGACGGGCGCCACGAGCGCGGGTTAGCCCGCACGTTCGTCCACGCGGTGTGGGGCGAGCTCGCCGAGCTGGAGCGGGCCGGCTACCACACCGGGGCCATCGACGCCCTGCGCTCAGTCCTGCTCGACCACCAGCCCACCACCCGCGCGGGCCGCTGCCACGGCTGCCGGCGCCTGCGCTGGCGCTGCCACATCACCCGGCGCCACCACCTCATCCCCGTCCCCTCGTTCCGCCACTTCCCCTGCCTCGTGTGGACCAGTAGGCTGGGCCACACCGACCACCACTGGCCACCGGTGATTATCGAACAGCCGCCGGACCCCATCCCCCGCAACCAGCCCCCATACCCCCGCAGGATCTCTCCCGAAGACGGCTGGGAAGACTCACAGATCTGGGCGGAACGGCAAGTTGTATCCGGACAGATTCGCCGACCCATCCGCATTGCGGTACAGCTGCAGAACACTCACGAACAGCACACTACAACCCGACACCGACAAAACCGGGCGCCCCGAGCATCGCCGAGCCGCACCGTCAACAACACGTGAAAATTCACTGTCCCTTGGTTGTCGAGCTCCAGGTGGCCGCCACCGTGACTCCCGAATCACTGTCGAAGCAGCTCAGCGACTGGTCGGCGGCACTGACCCGCAACACGCCCGCCCGGGTGGTCGTAGTGTGGTTGCCATGCCGATGAACCTGATCCACCGGCGGATCTGCCGGTCGGAGAAATGGGCCAACCGGATGCGCTCGCACGTCCTGCCGTGGGCGTGCGAGGGCGTGCGTCTCGACGGCGACGTGCTGGAGATCGGGCCGGGCTACGGCGCGGCGACGCGCTGGCTGTTGGCGCGCGGCGGCCGCCTCACCGCGGTCGAGATCGACCCGGGAATGGCCGAGGACCTCCGTGCTGAGTTCGGCGCACGGGTCGATGTCCGCGGCGGCGACGGCGCCGAGCTGCCGCTTCCGGGCGCTGTGTTCGATGCCGTCGTCTGTTTCACAATGCTGCACCACGTGTCCTCGCCCGAGCGGCAGGACCGGCTTTTCACCGAGGTGGCGCGAGTGCTGCGCCCGGGGGGAGCGTTTGCCGGGTCGGACAGCCGGCTGAGCCTGCGGTTTCGATTGCTGCACGTGGGCGACACGATGGTCGCCCTCGACCCGATAACGCTGCCCCACCGGCTGCACGAGGCCGGCTTGGTCGACGCGCGCACCGACGTCGGCGGGCGCTCCTTCCGCTTCCGCGCCAGCCGCCCGCCAGCACGGCCCTGACCGGCTCACCACGTCGCATAGATCCTCGAACCACTCCGCTCCGTGCGATGTGTGAGAGATGTCGGACTCCGGGGCCATCATGGGGATCGTGACCTCATGGAGAGACGTCGTGGCGGCCGACCCACACTTCGCGGATCATGTGCGCCGCACGTTCGCCGTCCGCAAGCACGCCATCCTCGCGACTCTGCGCCGGGACGGATCGCCGCGCATCAGCGGCACTGAAGTGGACTTCGCTGACACGGGCGAGATCTACCTTGGGATGATGCCGGGGTCAGTGAAGGCACTGGACTTGCGCAGGGACCCCCGCCTGGCGCTGCACTGCCCCACCGAGGACACCCCTGAGAGCGATCCCGCGACATGGCTCGGGGACGGCAAGATCGCTGGCGCGGCGGTGGAGGTCTCCGATTCACACCGGGTCGATGCGGCGCACCGATTCCGGATCGACATCACAGAGGTCGTCCTCACGACCGTCGGCAGCGGCGGCGACCATCTCCTCATCCAATCCTGGCATCGCGAGCGCGGCATGGTTCGCCGAGAACGAGCGTGAAGAGGGTACCGATGCGTGAAGCAGGTGGACCTAACGTCTCACAAGTCGAACCACCTCACCGTAGCGGAAAGTCCTAAGATTGCGGCTCGTTCAGTCTGCGCACGGTAAGTTCATTTCCGAGACGGCCAACCGGATGAGCCGTGTCTATGATCAGCCTCCTGCCGACTCTCCTGCGTCGATCGCAGGTCGAGCTATTTACCCGGTCATCGTGCTCGCCGTCCGACGGGGTCAGTCAGGTGGCGATGCCGGTGGGCGGGTCGATCAGGGCGAGAGTGATGTCGTGCCCGGAGTGCCCGAACAGCGCTCCCACCGTAGAGATCACGCCGAGTCGGAGATCTCAGCGGATGAGGTTAACCGTGTGAGTGAAGGGCCGTACCGGGGGCCAACCGACGTCGATCTTATTCATGGTAACGGAGCGGGCGGTGGAGATACCGATCCCGCTGCAGGAATTAAATTGTGTCTGTTCGACGTCGGCAGCCGGTCCACCCGCGTCGCTCCATTCACGGCCGTCCGTCGAGTGGGCATAGTAGTAGGCGTATTGGTTGGCTGTCCAGAACGCCGTCTTCGACTCACCTGGATTGAGAACCCACCAGCCCCCGGTGGCCCAGCCGCCGTCATTCTTGCATCCGTCGGTGTCCCTTTTCATGATGGCTACCGAGACGACAGTGCTATAGCTGTTATTGAACGCGACCCACATGGCTGTGTCACCCCTTGGCGTTCTGCGGTGCCAGGTCGGCGGTGCCGCCGTCCGTGTCGACCGATGCTGAAGTGGTGGATCTGTCGTCCTGAGACGTGTGGCCGATCTCGCCTGCGGCCTCAGCGACTGTGGCTAGCTGGCTGGCCTCGGCGGGAGCGGCGTCGGTGGTCTCCGCCAGCTTCACAGGTGAGTCGTCCATGTTCACTCCTTCGGTTGGACTCTAGCCGTCAGTAGAGATGAGGTTAAGCTGCCCGGGGAGTGTCGAGCAGAGGAACCACAATGGTCATCGGCCAGAGAGTGCCAGTCGGCCTGCGCTACGCGTGATCGTCGAGACTACCGAACCGCGAGCATCATAAAGTATAGACCATGCAGTCGGTATTCACGATATGGGTACGTATTTCATTACGGCCCTGCTCTGCTGTCGGAGGGTTTTCAGAGAATCCGGTAACCACGACCCAGTTCTGACCGTCCACAGAGTAGCTGCCTTGAGGCACAACTACCACTTGTACGATTAGGTCGCCATGGCCACCGACGACTAAATAGTCGTTATCCGTACCTGGTTCCCAGATTTGGTAACCTATCGCCTGCATGCCCTCCGCAGCGACCGTGCAGATCCGCTGCCAATTCCCCTCTTTTAAGAAGGAACCCCACTGCGCGTTTGCCACACCTTCTCCCTAATCTCGGATGTCAGTCATGATATAAGGAGCTGTCGACGCTGTCAAGCCACCAATATTGCAGGGTCGGGTGTCCGGAGCGAGTTTCACCCTCCGACTCCCACAGATCCCAGCGTGACATCTTGTCACCGGGATTTTGTCACTCTGCTCACCAGGCAGTGGTGACCCAGCGTCAGTGCCGGAATACACGGATACCCGAAGGTGATCTCCGCGAGTTTCCGTTGGGCGGCGCGGGCCAATGCCGCGTAGCCCAGTTCGATTATGTCATTGGCCTGCTGTTTCTCGGGTGGGGTCGGCGTGGCGTGGTGGTGATCGTCGGAGACGCTGGCACGGTCGCCGATCATGGGCGAGGGCGTTGTGGTGCGGCCGGATCAGGTGTCGTTGGGGGTACTGGTCGCGGCCGTGGGCCGCGATGCGGTGGACGCCGCGGTCACGGCGTGCGAGGTCGGGGCCAAGCGCTCGGACGGGAAGCTGCCACCGCGCGTGACGGCGTATCTGGCGATGGCGGCTGGTGGCGATCGACGGGTTCGAGGTCGATGTGCCCGACACCGAGGTCAACATCGCGAAGTTCGGCTATGCCGGGCCGGGGACAAAGGGCAAATGGAAAGGCGGCCGCCGTCCCTTCGGCTACACCGTCAACACCGACATCCACACCCTGGTGATCCATCCACCCGAAGCCGCGATCATCCGGCTGATCTTCGAGCTCTACATCCGAGACCGCCTCGGCAGCGTCGCCGTCGCCAAGATCCTCAACGACCGAGGCCACCACACCAACACCGGCAAACGCTGACCGGCCCGCCAAGTCCTGCGTGTGCTGACCAACCGCGTCTACCTCGGAGAGCTGACCTTCCGCGATATCACCAAAACCGACTGCCAACCCAGATCATCGACCACGAAACCTTCACCCAAGCCCAAAAGATCCTCGATGACCGCGGGGAGAACTACTCCCACCGTGCCTCCAACGCCACCGACTACCAACTCGCCGGGCTCATGCGCTGCCCCCACGTATAGCGGCCTGGGGGGCTTGCCGCAAGACCCGGGTCGTGCCGCAGAATCGTCGGCCGGACCAAGAACGGACGAAGACATGGCGGCAAGACGTGCGTGTGTTGTTGTCGACCTCTGGGGGACGCGGTGAATTCGGACCGCTGGTGGGACTGGCGGTGCGGTTGCGGGCGCTCGGCGCAACGGGGCACGGCTGCCTCGGAGGTATCGCGATGATCGAGCAGTACGTGTTGGGTCTTCAGGAGATTGACGAGATGCAGGTCGCGGTCGTTGGCGGCAAGGGCGCGCACCTGGGCGGGCTATCGCGGATCGACGGCATCCGCGTGCCGGCTGGCTTTTGCGTGACGACGGACGCCTTCCGGCGGATCATGGCGGAAGCGCCGTCGATCGACGGTCGGCTTGATCAGCTGTCGCGCTTGAACCCGGATGACCGGGAGGCGATCCGCACGCTCAGCGCGGAGATTCGTCGGACCATCGAAGGGATCGCCATTCCGGGTGATCTCGCGGCGGCGATCACCCGCGCGCTCGTCCAGCTCGGCGAGCAAGCCGCATACGCCGTCCGATCCAGCGCGACGGCAGAGGACTTGCCGACGGCCTCCTTCGCCGGCCAGCAGGACACGTACCTGAACGTCGTGGGCCCGGCGGCGATCCTCCAGCACGTCAGCCGGTGCTGGGCCTCGCTGTTCACCGAGCGGGCCGTGACTTACCGCCAGCGCAACGGCATCGACCACCGTACGGTCCAGATGGCCGTGGTCGTGCAGCGGATGGTCTTCCCGCATGCGGCCGGCATCCTGTTCACAGCCGACCCCATCACGTCCAACCGGAAGGTCGCCTCCGTAGAGGCCAGCTTCGGCCTCGGCGAGGCCCTGGTCTCCGGCCTGGTGAACCCGGACGTCTACACGGTGCGCGACGGCGAGGTCGTCGCCAAGGCGATCGGCGCCAAGCGGCTCGCCATCCACGCCTCGCCGGTGGGCGGTACGCAGGAACAGGCGATCGACCCGGAGCGGCAGGACCAGCCGGCGCTGACGGATGCGCAGGTCGTGCGGCTCGCGCAGCTCGGCCGGCGGATCGAAGCGCACTTCGGCCGCCCGCAGGACATCGAATGGTGCCTGGTCGACGACGGCTTCCAGATCGTCCAGAGCCGGCCGATCACCACGCTGTTCCCCATCCCCGAGTCCGGCGACCGGGAGAACCACGTCTATGTCTCCGTCGGCCATCAGCAGATGATGACCGACCCCATGAAGCCCCTCGGGCTCTCCTTCTGGCAGATGACGACCCGCGCGCCCATGGCCGAGGTCGGAGGCCGCCTGTTCGTCGACGTCACCCAAAGGCTGGCCTCGCCGGCGAGCCGCGCCGGCCTCCTGGAGGCCCTGGGGAGATCCGATCCACTGATCGGGGACGCGCTGCGGACCATCATCGAGCGCGACGGCTTCATCCGGCCGCTCCCTGACGAGGGTCCCCCCGGGCCACTGTTTGGCGGCGCGGCAGCCCCGATCGAGACCGATCCGGCCATCGTCACCGAGCTGATCGGGCGCAGCGAGGCATCCATCGCCGCCTCGGAACGCGACATCGCGACGTTGTCCGGAGCGGCGCTGCTCGACTTCATCCGGGCGGACATCCAGGAGCTGAAGCGGATCTTGTCCGATCCGCGGAGCCATCAGGTGTTCATGTCGGCGATGGAGGCCGCGTGGTGGCTGGGCGATCAGCTGGAGGCGTGGCTGGGTGAGAAGAACGCGGCGGACACGCTCACGCGGTCCGTGCCCCACAACGTCACGTCGGAGATGGGGCTGGCGCTGCTGGGCGTCGCTGACGTGATCCGCCCACATCCGGACGTGGTGGCGTTTCTGCGGCACGTCGAGGACGAGGGTTTCCTGGACGAGCTGCCCAAGCTCGCGGGCGGGCGGGAAGCGCGAGACGCCATCGAGGCCTGGCTCGACAAGTACGGCATGCGCTGCGTCGGTGAGATCGACATCACGCGGCCGCGGTGGAGTGAACGCCCCTCCACGCTCGTGCCCATGATCCTCGGCAATATCAGGAACTTCGAGCCGGGAGCCGGCGAGCGGCGCTTCGAACAAGGGCGGCAGGAGGCCTGGAAGAAGGAACAGGAGCTGCTGGAACGCTTGCGGGCCCTGCCGGACGGGGAGCGCAAGGCAGAAGAGACGAAGCGGATGATCGACCGGGTCCGGACCTTCATCGGGTACCGGGAGTATCCGAAGTACGGCATGGTCAGCCGCTACTTCGGGTACAAGCGGGCCTTGTTGGGAGAAGCCGAGCGCCTCGTGCGGGCCCACGTACTTCGTGAGAAGGAAGACATCTTCTACCTCACGTTCCAGGAGCTCCACGACGTCGTGCGCACGAACCGCGTGAATGACCAGCTCATCGGCCGGCGCAAGGACGCGTTCAGGTCGTATCAAGCGCTCACGCCGCCCCGGGTGCTCACCTCGGATGGCGAGGTCATCGCCGGGGCGTACCGACGCGACGATATGCCGGCCGGCGCGCTGATCGGCCTACCGGTCTCCGCCGGGACCGGCGAAGGGCGGGCCCGCGTCATCCTGGACATGGCACGGGCCGATCTCGAACCGGGCGACATCCTTGTCACGACCCACACGGACCCCAGCTGGACGCCCCTCTTTGTCGCCATCGCAGGCTTAGTGACGGAGGTCGGAGGATTGATGACTCACGGCGCGGTGATCGCACGGGAGTACGGATTGCCGGCCGTCGTCGGTGTGGTAGATGCCACCCGACTGATCCCCGATGGGCAGCGGATCCGCGTGCACGGAACCGACGGGTACGTCGAGATTCTGCCTTGACTGATCATACCGAGTTGGCTGCGACGAGCGACTGTGCTCGTACCGGCGGCGTCGCATGTCCTGATCGACGTGCCACCGCGGCGGATCGCGCTCTGCGCGGCTTCGTGATGCTGGCCCTGCAACGGGTGCCCGGGAGTTGCTTTGGGTCCCTTCGGCGGCCCTTTAGCTGAGCTGTTCGGCCAGTCCGACGATGATGCCCTCAGGGCCGCGGACGTAGCAGAGCCGATAGCTGTCCTCGTACCGCGTCAGCTCGCCGACGAGTTCGGCGCCGTGGTTGCGCAGGCGGGCAACGACGTCCTCGATGTCGTCGACGGCGAACATGATGCGACGAATGCCCAGCGTGTTCGCCGGTGCATCCTTCGGCTCGGCGCTGATCGCCTTCGGCGTGTGGAACATCGCCAGCTCGATTCGGCCGTGGCCGTCCGGGGTCCGCAGCATTGCGATGTCCTGCCGGACGCCGTCGATCCCGATGACACGCTCCACCCAACGTCCCTCGATTGGCCCCTTGCCCTCCAGCTCCATGCCAAGCTCGACGAAGAACGAAATAACAGCGTCAAGGTCGTCAACAACGATGAGGACGTTGTCCATCCGCTGGATCGTCATGCTGGGTCTCCTTGGTTTTGTACGGCCACGGTGGCCGCATCCGCTCCTGAGACGGAACCGGCAGGCCGTTCTCGACATCCCTCAACATCTTCTTCGAGGACCTCTTGACGCGGCAGTGCCCGACGCGCGCCAGCGGCCCTTAACGCGGAGGCGCTGCACGGGCTTGTGGACTGGCCCGGCAACCAGCTGCTCGTCGCGCGTGTCGACGGCGAGATCAGGGGGACGCTGACGCTGGTCACCTTTCCGATTCCGACTGGGCCGCGTGCGTCGTCGGGTTGTGCCACATAACCGGTGGTCCGATCGGTAGCCCCCTTGACCGCCATAACCTCAGGTCAATGAGGCCTCAGGGGCTGCCGATGCTTCGGTGTGGTGGAGGTGCCGGGAATCGAACCCGGGTCCTTCGTTGCCTCGTCAGGGCTTCTCCGTGCGCAGTCCGCTACGTCTCTACTCGGACCCACCGGTCATGCGGACGAGCCGGTGTGACGATCCCAGTCGCTGTGGGTGTCCCGTCCAGGCCCCGCGACCACGCCTGGCGGTAAAGTCCCCTAGCTGATGCCGGGGTCCGGGGCGGGGACACACCCGGTCCGACACAGTCGCTACTCGCTCAGGCGGCGAGGGCGAACTGGTGCTGACGTGAGTCGGCACTTATTGGTTGCGATGACGCTTACGGTGGTCTCTCGCCTGCACCGGCACGCTTCCCACTGACTCAACATCCGAAGTCGAAACCGTTCACCCCCTTGACAGGCCAAACAAACACCACGGTACAACCAGCCCATACTACCGCCTAGACACCCCACCCGCATCACATGCCTTTGGCCCGCCGACCCAGAACCCGGGCCACCTCGCGGTTCGCGTCGCGTTTGGCCAGGTCGGCCCGCTTGTCGTAGGACCGCTTGCCACGGCCCAGCGCGATCTCCACCTTCACCTTACCGTCGGAAAAGTACATCGACAGCGGCACCAGCGACAGCCCCTGCTCTCTGGTCTTGCCGATCAACCGGAGGATCTCCTTGCGGTGCAGCAGCAGCTTGCGGGTCCGCCGGGGCTCGTGGTTGGTCCAGCTACCCTGGGTGTATTGCGGGATGTGCACGCCCCGCAGCCACACCTCACCGTCATCAACACTGGCGAAGGCGTCGGCGAGTGAGGCGCGGCCGGCCCGCAGAGACTTCACTTCCGTGCCGGTGAGCACGATGCCCGCCTCGTAGGTGTCCATGATCTCGTAATCATGCCGGGCCCGCCGGTTCGACACGATCACCTTACGGCCGTGTTCTTTGGGCATTTTAGGTCCGCACGTAGAGACGCAAAGTCAGATAACCGGTCAGCGCGGCGACTGCGGCACCCACCAGTAGCAGGATCGGGGCGACCGAGAAGATGTCCGCATAGCTCAGCCGCGGCACGATCGCCGCCTCAAACACGCCAGCCAGCACCCGATCCACGAACGCCACCTTGCCGACCACCAAACCCACAATCGCCAGAATGCCACCGACCACACCGGCGACCACCGCCTCCAGCAGGAAGGGTAGCTGGGTGTACCAGCGAGAGGCACCGGTCAGCCGCATGACGCCGACCTCGGCGCGCCGGGTGAAGGCCGATAGCTGGATCGTGTTGGAGATCAGCAACAGCGCCGCGAGAGCCTGGATCAACGCGATCACAAAGGTGGCGTTGCGCAACCCGTCGAGAGCCCGGAACAGCTGCCGGAG